>PAQU01000024.1 GCA_002709395.1 Roseibacillus sp.
ACCGACGACCCGTCGCTTTCTGCCCCATCCCTGCTCAGCCAGCGCCCTGCCGCACTTACCTGCCAAGCAAACCCTTCATCCCTGCAGCCAGGGCCTCTCCCACGAGGAAGTAGCTTTCTGCGTTCCCGAACCAGTGATGTCCGTGCCCCACATTGGGAGACAGTTCCCGAGGACGCGCGCAGTGCGCCGTGGGCACGAAGCGGGCGTTGGTAATCTTTTTTGAGCCAGCCCGCTGGACCTTCCGAAAGCGGTCCATTCCACTACCATCCCTCGCCTTTCCCCCATTCCCCAGCTCTCCGATCACGATAGGGAGTTGAGGGGCCTTGAACTCCTTCCGGAGGTCCTTCGCAAGGTTGACCAGGTTATCTGCATACTCGGCAGTGGCTTCTTCGGAAACCATGTCGTTCCAACCCTGCATCCATACAAAACCACGGATTTCAAAACGGGAATTACCCAGCCCAGCAAGGGCTGTCCGGACCTCTTCGATCATCTGGCGGTAGAATGGGCCGGTTTCCCCGCCCGAACTAGGCGGACGGAAATCCTTTTGAAGGCTTTTCCCACCCCAGGCTGTCTTGATGAGGAGAACCGGCTCGTCAAAGTGCTCCCCCATAAGATGCCCAAACTGCAGTTCAGGGCCGATATGGCTGCTCTCCCCGTATCCAGTGTATCCTACCGTGAGAGATCCCTTCCTTACCTTGCCGCGTGCCTTGAAGCTGATGGAAACATCTTCCCGCTCAATCCAGTTCCCCTCCGCATCCCGGAGGTGCTGCATCCGCTGCCTGCTCTGGGAATGAGCGAGGGACCAGACCAGGTTTCCCTTCCCGCCATTGTAATGCTCCGGATGATCCATCGAGACGACGCCCTGCCCTTCCATGTTGGACTGGCCTGCCAGGATAAAGACCTGGACCGGTCCCGACGGCTCTCCCGCAGCCGGCATGGGAAGAAAAACGAGGACTGCGACGAACAGGGAGCTGAAGGCAAAAACAGAGGGAGTCATCAATCTGGAGGGAAATAGTGCGATCGGAGGAGGCTCTCCTATCCCGGGGAAAGGGTCAAGGCGGTCCGGCACTCTGCGCAGGATCGATACCAGAGCCAGCACGGCGTAGACTCATTCCCAGCGCTCCTGCTTGCTTCAATTGAATCAGGACCGATTCGATACACCACGTTTTTCACAGTCTCCTCCGGCTGTGATCATGGATGACACCACTTCCACCGGGAGAAACTTGGCGGTGATCAGCTCGCCTTCCCCGATCCTGCAGGAACCTCGCTCGACGCCCGTTTCCCCCCAAGCGGTCCGCCGTGAAACCGGGCGGGGGACTCTTGGAGTCTCGGGTAACATTCGCCCACACGGGACCGTCCTTCCAATCGGTCCTTGGGGTGCCTTCCTGAGGATTCAGCCTTCCCGGAGGACTCCGTTCGCTAACCCTTCATTTTCGCAGACCAAAGGAGACGTATCAGGGCCACCACTCGTTACCACCTCTGGATCAGCCCTTGCTGGCCGCAGGATGCCCGAAGAGTCGCGCGGAGCGATCCTGTGGGGCAGGCAAATGCCTCAGTCAGCCCCTCTGGGCTCCGGCTGCCGGGGCGCCTCGGCCACCGGCGGGGGGGCCTGCCATGGTTGGCCGGTCGCCTTTTGCCAGAGCTCTCTCGAAAGATCCATGGCCTGGAAAGTTTCGGCAGCCGCAGCAGGATCCTGTCGGTGGTATTGGGTGAAGGCCCTTGCCAGAGCCCCCTCCCGGAGTCCCGACTCGGTAATGACGGACGCCCATTCAACTGCCGTCGCTCCATTTTCGTGGGCATACGCCGCGGTGAACCCGTTGATCGCCAGGTTCCGGTCGACCGAGGGCTCCATCGCCATGATCGACTCGATGGCGCGCTGGGGATCACGGGACCCCCAATGAGCGTAGGCAGCGCTCCAGGCGCTGCCGCGCAAAGGCCCCTCGGGCAACTCATTAGCCCACTCCAGGGTAGTCTCCAAGCCCTGGTCCCTCACAAGTTCACGCGCGAGGGTGTCCATCGGACGCCAATTGTAGTTCTGCAGGTCGGTGGAGGCGTACATGTAGTTGGTTGCCACGGACACATCGTTATCAATCAGCCCCTCGAGCAGACGCCGTCTCACCCGGGACTGCACCTCGGGATTCAAACCCGAAAACACATCGATCGCGGCCTGAGCATCAACGCTTGCCACTCCAGGGATCATGTTCCCAAGAAATCCCTCAAAATAGCGTGGATCAATTTCAGACAGGTGAGCTAACGCAGTGCCCGGGTCGTTTGCCCCCCAGGCATAGTCCCACAGTTGCCACATCTTTCCATCGGCTCCGTTGCGTGCCATCTCCGAGCGCATCAGAAAAGCCTGTTCCCGCGTGAAGGTCGGCGAGGACATCTCCTCGAGGATCCGGTCGAAGGCCCTTCTTCGCTCCACCGGGCTGGATGCCCTGACCGCCTGCACCACCAACCCGCTGATCTGCTCTTTGTTCAGCGGGCCACGACGCTGCAAGGCCTCGGAGGACGCACGAGCCATCGACCGCCGGGCCGCTTGCAGCTCCCGGGTACGAGCAGTGCTGACTTCACTCTTGCGGGACGGACCATTCTCTGCAACCGCACCCTCTTCCTTGCGAAGGGCACCAGGCAGGGGAATATAGGCGGGATTCTCCTCCGGCCCGGCGCTCTCTGCCACCACGCCACCGGAGACCGGGATTCTCACTTCTTCGGAATCACTGCTTTCCCCCATGCTCCTGCCCAAGCGGGAGCCAGAGGCAAGCATGCCCACGGAAACTAGGAGCCAGACCGAGTTTAGAATGAAGTTTCGCTTCAGCATGCCGCACCTCAATCTCTACGACCCCGACGTGGTGCCATGATCCGTTCCCGGGCTTCCCTCGGCAGGCCCGAAGTATCAAGCCACTCGTTCAATCCCTGTCCGCCCTTCCGCTGCCAGGAGCGGCCAACCTGTACCATGGCCTCCTGGCGCCGTTCCGGGGCCGCGATGGCTTCAGCCCAGCTCATGGCCGCCGTGGGGTCCTCCCACGCAACAATAGCGCTGTAACCCTCGATCGCAGCATCCCGAAGGGGAGAGGGCGCCATCTCCTGGAGATACTCCCCGGCCGCAGTGGGATCCCTGCGCGCCCATGAATTCAAGCTACCTCTCATCCCAACCTGCTGGCTCTGTCCCTCCGGCAAATCGCCCACCCATTCAAGGGCCGCCTCGGGATCACGGCCCGCCCAGTTGGCACCTACTTCCCAGAAAATTCGCTCCGTCCCCGGCTGACCCAAAAATCCCTGCGCCCATTCAGCAGTTTTGGCCGGGTCCCTTCCCGCAAAATGATCTGCAACTCTTCCTAACGCTTCATTACGCATCTGCCCCTCGGGGAGGGCCTCGGCCCACGAGGATGCGTCCAAAGCGCTATCNGCAGCCCGCAGAACTTCCCCGGTNACAATGTGCATGTGCCCCGAATGAGCCTGGCCACTGGCCACCATCCTCTCGACAAACTCTGCAGCCTGCCGTGTGTCTGTATCTGCCAGCCCTTCAACGATCCCCGATAGCAAGTGGTGGCGCAATCCATTTACCTCGAGCTTGCGGTCCTTGAGTAAGGGGTCAAAGCGGGAATCATTTTCCATATCCAGGCCTTCGATCCAGGCCATGGCCTCAGCCGGGCTAGTACCGGCCCAACCCGCGAGGGCTGGTTTCATGTCATCTTCCTCGGTATCAATACCGAACATGATGGCCTCAACCCCGGCAACCGCACCCCAGGCATAATGAAATTCCTGAAACTCCGCACTCCGGTGATCCTTGTGCTCAATATGTTCTCGAATGAGCAGGGCGTTATCCGCGGTCAATCCCTGGATGAGCTTTGAAAAGGCCAGTCGCTGTGCCACGNGATCCGAAGACTCACGGAAAGTCTCACCCAGTGCATCGATGTCTGCCTTCCGAAGAATGACCTTCTCCGATAGCATCCGGGCAACCTCATCCTTCCCTGTATCTCCTGTTCCATTCCCGACTTGTGCTACTTTCAGCGCACTACCGGTCCTCCCGGAATCAGAGTTCCCCGCCACACGAACCGATCCCGGTTCACCACTACGCCGCGGAATGGAAGCGGTCCTTTCATCCGAACTCGAGGGCAGGACAAAGTAACCAGCGAGAAAGGCTGAAACAGCCACCGCCCCCCACACAATATGTACTTTCGCCGGTTTGTTCATCACTTCTGCTTACTTATTAACTCCACCCCGGTCACTTCCAAACCGACATCCTCACGCACAGTCTGGATCCACATCCAACCAAGTTCCTGCCCGACCGGAGACTCGGGGAAAATTTCTTTCATCCGGGAGATGTCATCCAGNTAAAGTTCGACCTCAAACTTTCCTTCNGCTTCCTCTGCCAGTTCGATTTTCCGCGAAAGGTGATACTTACCCGAAAGCACTCCTCGCACCCGGTGAGTACCGAAACCGAAGTGTAACGAACAACTCCGCTCCAACCGCCCNACCACCCGCAGGCGCGCTCCCTCTGTCAACAGGACCGGCGTCCCATTGGAGTCAGACGGCCGCACCACCACACTGTGAAGGAGAATCGGATTTTTGCGTTGGCCGAGATCTCCACGATACAAGTGAGTCTCCGCCCGCAGGGAACCGGAACTCTCCCCCGCGCCCGGTCGCCAGTGCCCCTGGCAAACGTCGTTCTGCAGGTTACATTTCCAGCTCCTGATCGACTCTCCCCGTGGGAGAGCATCAAAATTCGTCTCCCTTTCCAGCGCGGCCACCACATGGTGATCGGCAGGAACATCCCGTGTTTTCCCATCCGCCAGTCGGGTAACCCGTACCAGACCCTCGTGAACCGCCAGTCGGGTCGCAGAATCATTGGCAGTCACGTTGAACTGGGTTCCAAGAACTTGCACCTCAGCAGAGGGAGTCTCCAGGAGCATNGGATACCCGGANGCCTGCGGGGCNACATCCAGGGAAAGCTCTCCCCGCCTCAAAAAAATGCGTTTCCCCTCCGGTCCTTCCGCAAACCTGACAATCGCGGGCCCGGAAGCCCAGACCCTGGTCCCATCATCAAAAACCAATTCCGCCCATGAATCGGCAGCAACCACTTCCAAAGTTCCCCCCGCAAGCTCATCCCCAATCTTGATGCCACGAACCGGTCGGCCTTCTTCCCCGGTCCAGCCAACTGCTCCATTCCACTCAGCAACCCGCAGGATTGGCGCGGAGCCTCCCTCCGCAGGTCTCAGGAAATGAATCGCTGCCCATCCAAAGAAAAGTAACGCAGCAGCCGTCCCCGTCAGCCAGACCATCACCCGGCTTTTCCGGTCGGACCGGAAACTCTTCTCACCTCCCCCTTCGACCTGCAAATCCGGCTCTTCCACCACACCCTGCAGGTCAGCGTGGAGGCCCAAATAATGCATATAGCGTTCCTGCGCACCGGCATCACCATTGAGCAAGGTTTCCAAGACCGTGAATTCCTCCCCTGTGATGGTCTNGTCGACCAACCTGGCCAGCAACCGGTCAAGTTGTCCATGATCAGCTTCAGGCATCGCTCCAACCCTCCTTCCTCATCGTTTCTCCAATGCATTCGAGAAGGCGGACCCGGATCTTCTCCAGTGCATAATAGAGCTTATGCATGCTCACTCCTGTCCGTTCTGCCTCCTGCTTGACCGCGCCGTGCTTCGAATATCGCAGTTGCACCCACTTGCGCTCCTGTCGATTCAGTTTTCCAAGGCAGACCTCCAGTGCCCGGCGACGCGTTTCCATGAGACTCACTTCGTCCTCATATACCGCATTAAGTTGCTCAAGTAATTCATTCGAAAAGACCAGTTTCTCGCGGGCCTGCCGTTGCCGCCACTTCTGCACCTCAAACCAGGCAAACTTGAGAGCCCACGGCACGAAGGGTCGCTCCTGGTCAAACTGATCCCACTTCTCCCAGAGTTTGACACTGACTTCCTGAAGCACCCCGTCCACGTCATTCGTCCGCGACATCAACGTGAACAGGTAACGCTCTACCTCCGCCTGGTGGCAGGTCCAGAGGCGGACAAATTCAGCAGCAGGATCCATGACGACTCTCTGTCTATCTTCCTCGTATATAGCCCAAATTCGGAACTTTTTTTTGCGCCTGGTGCTCAGCTCCTCGAAAACAGGGGATTCCCAGCTACTCGAAAAATGGCGGAACCTCCACCNCCCTCCTCCCCCCGATCATTTCCTCCATATAGTCGGCAAGCCGGTCGACGATTCTTTCGATAAAGGCCGCTCCCTTCGCGACCGTGGCAGTTGAGGGCTTCTGGTCCTCCTGATCGGTCCACATGTCGGTGCGCACGTTTGATGGAAAGGCCGCCAACCCGATTGAAGTCTCGAACTCCTGGGCGTGACCGGGCAGGTCCTCCGGGAGCCGGGAACCGGAGTCCAGCAAATCTTTCGCATCCTCCCTCGTAAGAACATCCCAGTAGGGAAGGAAGTGGAGGTTGATCTGGAATTCGCGAAGGAGCTGGTCCCACACCGCTTTGCAGGCCGCCACGTTCCCCCCGTGCCCGTTCAGGACCAGGATATTACTGAAACCCGCCAGGCACATGCTTCGCACCAGGTCGTTGACCACCGCCAGGAAGGTACCCGGACGGAGGGTGAGACTGCCACGGTGCTTCATGTGGTGCTCACTGATTCCCGCCATCACTCCTTCCGCCACCACCACGCGCGGCTGCAAGCGTTCCGCAACCGCATGGGCCACATGCGTCACGCTGCGCCAGTCATGCTCCATCGCGAGGTGCTCGAGGTGCTGTTCCACCGCCGCCACCGGAATGATGCAGGCCTCCAGTTCTCCGCTCTCCATGCGCTCCCGGAATTCCCTGCGCGTCAGTTTACCTAACCGAACTTCCATGCCCTTGAGCATGATCTCCTCCCCTGCCCAAGTCACCGTTTTTCAATCACGCCAGTCCCCGGGACTATAAGGCCACCCGCTAAACGAGCGGTTACCTGAGGGCCGAGAATCCGAGAGCCTTCAGATAGATTCGCTCCGGCGGCCCGGCCAGGAGTTTCCCATCAGCCTCCGATTTCTGGCGCACCCCATGCCGCTCGGGATCAGCCACAAAGGCCTTCCAGCTGGCGTCAGCTTGCTTGCGGCTGGCATGATGCAGGAGATAGACAAGGGTGTTACCGGACTCCGGCCTGTCGAAGGGGGTCCAGTAGCCGATGTTCTTCATACCGTGCTTCTCGAAGAGCCTTCTGGTGTGGCCCCGAAAACGCGCATTGAGTGCGACCTGCTTTCCGGGCGCCGTCACATAGGTGCGCAATTCATAAATTCCTCCGGGCTCATTGATCGCAACCTCCTTCAACTCGGAGTAATCGTTTTCCCTCAGGAAGATGCTCTTCGGACGCTGCGAAAGCAGACTCTGGAACTCGGGCCTGTCGAGCACTGCTTCCCACTCCCGGTCGTTGAAGAACGCCACCCAGTTCTCATAGGCTGCATAGCGCGAGGGATGCCTGAGAAGATAAACAAAGCGACGACGCTTCTTGGCCGGTCCCTCGGTGGGAATCCAGTAACCGAGCGCCTCCAGTCCGTGCTTACGGAAGAGACGGTCCGTGTGCTCACGAAAGCGCTTGATGAGGTGCGCATGCCTCCCCTCGTTTGCAGAGTATATGCGTAATTCGTAAATGGGTCCTTCATCCAAGTGCTCCGCCCGCGGCGAGCGGCGCTGACCGCTCCCTGCATCCCGCGCCTCCTTACGTCCAAGCACTACCTCCAGGGGAGCTTCGAAGATCCAGGCCATGTCATCGGAGACCTTGCGACTGGCATCGTGACCTCCGATGTAGAGCCCTCCATCNCCAAAGGGTGAGAGGCAGAAGGCGCGGGGGGACACCAGAAGAGGTTTACCCGGCTCAAAGGCATTATTGACCTCACGGACCTCGTAACTCTGGTCCGGCCGCCGCAGGGCATACATCGCCCCGGCATAGAGCGCGCTACCCCTCCAGCGCAATTCGTTCTTTCCCCGGATGTTTCCCTGGAATCCGATGATGTGAACCGTCTCACNGGTGACCGGGTCCACCACGGGATACATCATGTTGTGAGCCCCGAGGGTATAGACCACCTCCACCCCGAGGGCCTTGCTCATGAGGTCAATGATGCGGGCTTCATCCTGAATGACGAATCCCCCCCGCCCATCCGGNTCCATCCGCTTGATCTGACTTGCCGAGCGATCCCCGGGCGCCCAGAGGAAAAGCAGGGATTCCCCCTCTCCCTTTGGATTTTCGATCGCGGTCAATCCCCGTATCCCACCCACGTCGGTATCGGTGTCCTCGTGTAAATCGAGAACTTCCCGGTATTCCGCCCGCTCACCGTCAACCCGCTGGTAGATCGATCCGCCCTCCGAAAAATACAATATCCCGTTGGCTCTCGCCATCCCGAGGGGACGGGTGCGAAAGGCTCCCTCCGTAAGGAAGGGGTGCTCAAGGTGCCGGTTCCAGCGAATACCGCCCGGGGCGCTCTCATCGAACACTCCGGAAACGATGCCCGGATTGCCCAACGAGAGGAAGAGGCGTTCGACTCCAGTCACCGGATCGCGGTGCACTTCCATGTCGCGAGGAACCCATCGCACCCCGCCGGCGCTCGATCCATGCCGGACCAGAGTATGAGCCCAGGTCCCGCTGTCATCATCCCGGACCCACACTGACACTGCCCCACCACGCTCAAAATTGGCTCCAGCCGCCATGACGAGGAGATTACGTGGCCTGGGCAAAGGCGCCCCATTGCCATCCCGGGTAAAGGTTACTGATTTTAGCACATTGCCTTTCATGTATTCGAGCCCCATCCCATTCGCCCTGCCGGTATCCAGGTCCACCTGCCATTCTCCTCCCGCCTGATCGAGACGGAGGACCTGGGCACTCTGCTTCTGCCCCTCGGGAGGAATTACCCAGCGGGCATCCACCCAGTAGCCATTGGCAGCGTAAAGGTGACCCTTATGTGCGACCAGGTGCATGATCTCGGATCCGCCGGCATAAGCCCCTGAGCGGTCGAGGTATCCCGCGTCGTAACTCTGTCGCCATCGGGCCTCCTCTGCCCTCGCAGCAGGCAGAAGAACCCCAAGGAGTAAGATGATGATGAGGGAAGCACGCATGATTTCAGTCGTTCGCTGGCAATTCGAAATACTCCTTAGCGCTCAAGCCATTCCGGCAATGTTCCATCTCCCGTCTCCTCTCCTTCCAGAAGCCAGCTCAAGTTAAAACGGGCCAGGTAACCATCCTCGTAACGGTGGCTCTTTCCTGCCTCCAGCAGGAGATAGATCCATCCCGCGCTCGAAGTTCCCGGGCGTCCCGCGTTGAGTGAGGAATAGGCACTTGGCCCATCCCAGACCCTGCGCTTGATGGGCCACGTCCCGGCTCCATCAAAACTCACCCACACCGTGACGTCGCGTCGTTCCTCGGTGGCGCTATCGCAATTGCTGTAGAGAAGAACATCGCGCCCCTTGATCGGCAGCCGTACAAGCCCGGCGAAACANCCNGACCCCGGCCCGATCGACTTCCGCGCACCGTCGGGAAGAATCCGGCACATTGCCGCATTCTTCCACGTCAGACCACCATCCTCGCTCCATGCCTCCCAGCGCAATGCAGGATTGTATTTCGATCCCTCCGGGTCCGCATGTCTCCTGGAGTTGTAATAGATCCGACCATCGGAGAGCTCTGCCACCGCTCCTTCGCCGGTTCCCAGTTCGGGGAAGGGCGCACTGGTGTTCCATGTGGTTCCACCGTCATCACTGTAAATAGCAGTATTATACATCCTGGGGAGGTTTGCCCGGTTGTCTCCCCCCGCATACCAGCGAGCAGCACGCAGCAATCTGCCCGCATGCCTGCCATGACGCAGGGTAATCCCGTGCTCGGCAAAATGCATGTCCGGCACATTACCATGCTTATCAGGTTTAATGACTGCTTTCTTCACCCTCTGCCAGCTCCGGCCGTGATCACGGCTTCGAAAAATCCATTTCTCGGCCGGGGGATACTTGGCCTCCGCGAATGCCATGATATCCCCACTCCTCTCATCAACCGTCAGCCCTCCTCCGTGCCAGCAGGGCTTGGCGACCGTAATCAACGGCCCCCAGGTCCTTCCTCCATCCACACTACGTCGCACCCGGATTCCCTTCTTCCCAAGGGCGAAATTGTTTTCCACCTCCCCCCAGCTGGCCACCACCGTGCCATCCAGGGCCACCACAATGTTAGGATTGCGCTCCCCCTCGAAGAGTTTGTGGGCCTCAAAATCCGCTGCACCCATGAAAAGCTCTACTCCTCCCTCCCGGGCTGGTTCCNATGCCAACCCGGGGCCGGAAANGANCAGAATGGCGCAGAGCAAAATCTTGAGANGGGAACGTGGGAGCATCANGAAATAACAGGCTACAGCGGATTCTGCAGATCGTTTTCCAAGAGGAAACTACTTTCAGCATCTCAACCTGATATCAGATAGGAGCCCTTGGACACCGGCTTTTACGTCNCCGACCCTGACCTTTCCCCTTATTCACATTCCGCCTCTTCCCATTGCCCTTGTCCCTCCTTGGCTCCCGCGGCAGTCTACCCTCGTGCGCCGCACTCGTCTTATCGCAACCCTGGGTCCTGCCACCCAGTCGCTTGAAGACATCCGAGCCCTTGTTCATGCAGGTGCGGATACCTTCCGGTTGAACATGAGCCATGCCTCCCATGAATGGGCCCGTGAGGTTTCCGCGCACGTCCGCGAGGCCGCTACCGATGCTCCGCGAGCACGTACCGTGGGCCTCCTCTTCGACCTCCAGGGCCCTTCCATCCGGACCGGCACCCTCGCTGAGCCTCTTATCCTGAAGGAGGGTGACGTGGTTGAGTTCCGGCATCTGGACAGCGATCCCGCCCTTCCCCTCTCAACGACCGTCAACTACCCCGGCCTGGTCAATGACCTAAGCGCAGGTGACCCCCTGCTGGTGGACAACGGTTCCATGATCATGGAGGTNGANGNCGTNACCGNGGACCGTATCACCTGTGCAGTCCAGACCAATGGGCAACTCGGCTCCCGCCGCCATATCAATCTTCCGGGCGTTCGCCTGAATCTCCCCGCCCTTACCGAAAAGGACNGGGCTGACATTGAGGTGGCTGTCGAATGCGGGGCGGACTTCATCGCCGGTTCATTCGTCAGGGATGCGGATCACGTCCGGGAATTGCGGGAGCANATCCAGGCCTCGGGCGGCCACGCNCAACTCATCGCCAAACTCGAGGACCAGGAAGCCATCAAGCACCTTGATGATATCATCCATGCTTCCGATATCATCATGGTCGCCCGAGGNGATCTCGGGATCGAGGTNCATATTGAGGAACTTCCCATCATCCAGCGNCGNATTGTGAAACGCTGCCATGATCTCGGGCGAAGGGTCATCGTGGCCACCCACCTCCTCGAATCCATGATCGAGAATCCTACTCCCACGCGGGCCGAGGTTACAGACTGCGCAAACGCAGTCTACGAGGAGGNCGATGCCCTGATGGTGTCAGGAGAAACCTCGGTAGGCAAACATCCCCAGCGATGCCTCGAGATTCTCGACCGGGTCGCCCGGCGGATCGAACGCTCCGGCGGCCTCGGGTATGCCTCTTCGGCTGACCTGCCTACCAGTCGGCAACGAGCCGTGCGGGCTGCTGTCCAACTGGCCGACTCCATCCAAGATGCAGTCATCGTTGTCTTTACACGAAGTGGAGCAACCGCCAACCAGACCGCCCTTCTTCGACCGCGCTCGCCGATCTATGCCTTTAGCCCCGATACCTCTGTCTGCCGGGGACTTGCCCTCTCCCGTGGAGTCCGCCCCTTCGTAATCCCCTTTCACGAAATTCCCCGTGAAACCATTGCCGCTGCTGTAAACACCCTCCGCAATCGCCGGGACATTCCAGAAGGAACTCCCCTCGTCATCTTCTCGGACACCTTCCAGATTGACCGGGCCGTAGACTCGATCCTCCTCGACCACGCATAAACCCGGGAAAGAGATTCAACCTGTCTCTTCTTCTCCCTCNGCAGAAACCTCCTCCTGCGNATCNTCTGCATCCTGCGCANGTCTGGTGAAATGCACCTGGCCCACCCGCCGACCATCCGTACTGGTCACTTTGGCTTCGTATCCTTCTATTTCAATAGCCTCCCCGGGCTCCGGAAGGTGACCGAGTTGCTGGGTGATGTAACCTCCCACCGTGGTTACTTCTCCACTCTCAAGTTCAACCGCGGGCACATGATCGGAAAGTTCGTTGAGGGTAATTGCCCCCTCAACAATAAACTCATCATCATTAACGCGGGTAAAGGCGCTGCTCTCGGAATCAAACTCATCCTGAATATCGCCCACCAACTCTTCGATTACGTTGTCCAGGAACACCAGTCCGGCTGGATCGCCAAACTCGTCCACGACCATTGCGAGATGCGCCCGCTCCTTCAGGAAAAAGGTAAGGAGCACGTCGAGGGGCATGGTCTCGGGCACAATCTTGAGCTCCCGCTTCGCTCGNTGCAGGTCGGGATTGGACTCTCCAGCCAGGGGGAGCAGATCCTTGATGTGAATCAGACCCACCGCGTTATCGAGGTGCCCCTGAACCAGAGGGAATCTGGTGTGCTTGGTGGCGGCAGCCCGCGCCAGATTCCTCTCNAANGGCTCATCGAGATCGAAGAACACCACTTCGCTGCGCGGAGTCATTACGTCCTGCACCTTGAGATCGTTCAACTCGAGGGCATTGATCAGAATCTCCCTCTCGGTCTCCGTAACTTCCTGCTGACGTTCGCTCTCTTCCACCAGAATAGCGAGTTCCTCGGGACTGTGGGCAACTTCGCTCTCGGAGACCGGATCGATCTTGAATGCCCTTTTGAGAATCCAGTTGGCGGTTCCATTAAGGATCGCAATAGCCCACTTGAAGGCCACATAAAAACCGTGTAGCGGCCGGGCCAGAGCGAGGGTGGTNCCCAGGGGCTTCCGGATCGCAATCGACTTGGGCAGCAACTCACCGATGACAACGTGCAGAAAGGTGAAGGAGATAATCGCGATGATGAACGAAATGGTCGGAACCGAATTCCTCACAATATCAGGCAGATCCGGGATACTGTAGAGCGCGGGTCCCACCAGGGCGGCCACGAAGGGCTCTCCGAGAAATCCCAGAGCCAGCGATGCGATCGTAATTCCCAACTGGTTGGCGGAAAGATACCCGTCAAGGTGATCTACGACGTGCTTGGCCGTCTTTGCCCTCCGCGGCTTACCTTTCAATTCCCCGTCGATCTGGGTGGGTCGCACCTTGACGATCGCAAACTCCGAGGCCACGAAGAAGGCATTCAGGAGCAGGAAGAAGATGATGCCGGCAATTAGCAGCGACGCCTCAAGCAGAGAGGGAAACTCATGAGGCACATTTGCCGCCAACGTTGTGAACAATCCGTCCATTGAAGTCAGAGTTTCTCGAACACTCCTTCGTCCCGTTTCTCCAGAACCGTGAACCCNGCGCTTTTCGCATCGGTGGCCGAGAANGGCTTGGCTACCCGTGGGGAGTGAACCCTGCTGATAATTTTGCGCACCGGATGNCGGCACAAGGGGCACACCTCCAGAGGTGGCCGATCAACCGGACGCCTTAACTCGAAGCCCCGGGANCAACGGACNCAACTTCGATCCGGATCGTCGGGANTTTCAGAAAGATACTCGTATAGTGGCATCTGCGATGCGGTAGGCAGGGACGTTCATTGCCACCGCGGGTCGAGTTCTGGAAGCTAGGCTACCAACTCGACTTTGTCACGCCGGGAATAAGGCCGGCGGAGGCCATCTCACGAAAAGTAATACGGGACAGCCTGAAACGACGAAGAAAGGCACGCCGCCGACCCGTTACCTCACAGCGGTTGACCACGCGGGTCGGACTGGCATCACGCGGCAGCATGCTGAGACCGACATAGTCCTTCTCCTGCTTCAACTTATGACGGAGATCCTTGAACTTTTTTACAGTCCGCTGCTTGCGCTTGTTTCGCTCGATCCAGCACTTCTTGGCCATGGGAGAGCGTCTGTTACGTGGAATCACGTCCGATTCAAGGGTTTTTTGACCAAAAGACGCGTTTTGCTCCTGAAAGCATGCACAAAACCGGCTGCCACGATGCCATTCTTCGTGCCCCTGCCCCCATCCACGCCCCCTTTGCCGTCCCATCGGACTGCACTCGTTACTTGCAACCATGCAGCGGCTCCCTACTTCTAACTTCATGAGCGATACCCGCCTTGAGCGCGATTCCATGGGCGAAATGCCAGTTCCTGTCGAAGCCCTCTATGGGGCCTCCACCCAGCGAGCCGTCTTGAATTTTCCGGTCTCCGGGGAACCNGTGGAGGCCGGCATCATCCACGCCTTCGGACTGATCAAGTGGGCCGCTGCCCGGGTCAACGGGGAACTGGGCCATGTCCCGACGGAAAAGGCTGCTCTAATTGAGCAAGCCGCAGAGGAAGTCTACCGGGGAAACCTCGATGACCATTTCCCGGTTGATGTTTATCAAACCGGATCCGGCACTTCTACCAACATGAATGCCAATGAGGTGATTGCCAACCGCTGTGCGCAGATCGCAGGGGTAGCCACCGATGCTGGCAGGGACGAGAAACCGGTTCACCCAAACGACCATGTCAACCAGGGACAGTCCTCCAACGACACTTTCCCAACCGCCATGCATGTTGCCGCCGGAGTTGCTCTGAAGGAAAACCTGCTCCCTTCCCTGAAGGCACTCGGCTCAGCCCTGCAGGACAAGTCCCGGGAGTTTCACGATGTCCTCAAGATCGGACGCACTCACCTCATGGACGCAACCCCCGTGCGCCTCGGCCAGGAATTCGGCGGCTACGCTACCCAACTTGACCGGGCTGTCGACCGTGCTCACAAGGCCCTTAAGGCCATTCACGAGCTGGCCCTTGGCGGAACAGCAGTTGGAACGGGCCTCAACTGCCACCCTGAATTTCCTGCCCGGGCGATCTCCTTCATTGCAGAACAGACTGGAATTGAATTCCGTGAAGCAGAGGATCATTTCGAAGCTCAGGCCGGCAAGGATGCTCTCGTGGAATGCCATGGACAATTGAATACGATCGCAGTCAGCCTCTACAAGATAGCCAATGACCTTCGCCTGCTGGGATCCGGTCCGCGTTGCTCGATTGGGGAGATCTCCCTGCCTGCCACCCAACCCGGATCCTCCATCATGCCGGGCAAGGTGAATCCAGTCATGAGCGAGGCTGTCACCATGGTGGCCGCGCGCATCTTTGGTAACCAGTCCACCGTTACCTGGTGTGGCGCTAACGGACATTTCGAACTGAATGTGATGATGCCTGTCATGGCAAAATGTATCCTCGAGAGCATTCGCCTCCTCTCAAATGTCTGCGACATTTTCCGCGAAAAATGCGTGGAGGGAATTCAGGCCCAGGTTGAGCGCTGCAACGAATTGATTGAGTACTCACTCTCCATGGTGACATCCCTGGCCCCCGTCATCGGCTACGATCAAGCCAGCAAAATCGCCAAGGAATCGG
Organism: Roseibacillus sp.; assembly: GCA_002709395.1. GTDB lineage: Bacteria > Verrucomicrobiota > Verrucomicrobiia > Verrucomicrobiales > Akkermansiaceae > Roseibacillus_B. The sequence continues at coordinate 15,465 of PAQU01000024.1, forward strand.
TCGAATCCGGGCGGACCGTGCGCGATCTTTGCACTGAACGCCTTGAGGAACTTGGACTCACCGCAGACCAGCTCGGTGAGGCACTCGATGCGGCAAACATGGCCGGCCAATAATTCCAGCCGACCTGCCCCACGCGGGCGCAGAAAAGCGGGTTTCCCCATCTGGCACGGCTGGAGGACTGACAAGAATTATCAGCCCCGGTCAGCCTTGAAGACACGGAAGCAGCTGGAAAGCAGCACCAGCAGCAACATTGGCAGGGCCAAGACAGGGTTGATCTCTGCCCGGGAAAAATGTCTGGGCTCGCGAACCACCTCCGCCAGTTCTACCGAAAGGTAATTGGAGCGTCTCCGGATCTCACGAGGAGGAGTTGCGCTCCCCTCAATTCCGCAAAGATCCCCGGCAAGGCTCACATTAATCCGCGGATACGCCTCCCGCGGATTCGACGCAGCCAGAGTCAACCGGGGGTGCACAGGGCTCAGGTAGAGTCCGTCACTCCGAAGGAGATGGGGGCGTTGATCCTGAAAGGAAAAAGACATCTCGGACCCCGGCATGGCACAGAGCCCCGAAGAGCCAAGGATTGAAAGCAACAGACTCGTAAGGAAGGCAAGGTTCGTTTTCATGGTCCGGGTGCATTCGGAAGAACGAGGCCATCAGAACCCGGGTATTATCAGATCATATAAATAAATATTTAGTTCGTTCCTCCAGTTAGTTGAGCCTCCCGAAATAGATTTTGTGGAAACATGAGCCCCCTTGTCTCTCCCCTTGAAAACGAGCAACTTCCTCTCAAATTCAATCGTGATATTTCACCCACGGGAACCAGACCTTTTCATTAGCATGTCTTGACCAGCCACCTATCTAATCCAATAGCGAATCCATAGCTTTAGTCAAAAAAGCAGGATAGCCGAATCCTCGCCACTCAGAGCCTCGTGAGAGCTATTTCCCCGCCCACGAGTCCCGCAACCCGATGGTCCGGTTGTAGACAGCCCGCCTACCGGGTTGATGGTAACGGGAGTCCGCACAAAAGTAACCAAGACGCTCAAACTGACAGACGAACCCCGGAGACTCATTGCCCAGCCCCGGCTCCAGCCTGGCACTCGTGACAATATCCAGCGAGTCCGGATTGAGAACTGACAGGAATCCTCCCTCAGCCGCATCGGGGTTCTCGTGATCAAAGAGCCGGTCATACAGTCGCACTTCGGCCTCCTCAGCCTCGGCGGCACTGACCCAGTGGATGGCCGCCTTGCAAACCACCCCCTCAGGCGGCGACTGGCCAATTGTGCCTGGTAGATATTCACAATGGACCTCGGTTACCTCTCCACTTTCCGGGTCTGTAAGATGACCTGAATATTGCACGATATACCCTCCCCGGAGCCGTACTGCCCGGCCCGGAGCAAGGCGAAAATACTTTCTCGGGGCCTCTATCATGAAGTCATCCCGCTCGATCCAGAGTTCACGCCCCAGGGGCACCTTCCGGCTACCGGCGCTCTCATCTTCCGGGTTATTCTTCACTTCCACCTCTTCAACCTGACCGGGCTCCATGTTCACCAGGACGAGCTTGAGCGGATCAAGAACCGCCATCCGTCGTGGCGCAGTAATATTGAGCACCTTCCGCACCTCATTTTCAAGTCGAGCCACATCCGTAATTCCCTTGAACTTGGTAATCCCGACCTCCTCACAGAAATTCCGGACCGCCTCAGGAGGAAACCCCCGTCGGCGCGCTCCCGAAAGAGTAGGCATGCGCGGATCATCCCAGCCATCGACTTTTCCCTACTCCACCAGTTGCAGGAGCTTACGCTTGCTGACGACAGTATAGTTGAGGGTAAGTCGTGAAAACTCAATCTGCCGGGGCACGGATGGAACCGGGCAATTTTCAATAACCCAGTCATAGATCGGGCGGTGCACCTCAAACTCCAGGGTACAGAGCGAATGGGTCACATGCTCGCAGGCATCCTCGAGAGGGTGCGCGAAATCATACATCGGATAGATACACCACTTGTCCCCGGTGTTGTGATGACTCTCATGCAGCACACGGTAGATGATTGGATCCCTCATGTGCATGTTGGACGAGGCCATGTCCACCTTCGCCCTCAGAACGGCTTCCCCATCCTGAAATTCACCGGCCCTCATCTTCTCGAAGAGAGCCAGATTCTCCTCAACCGTCCTGTCCCGGTAGGGAGATTCCGTCCCCGGCTCCGCAACCGTGCCATGGGCCGCACGGATTTCCTCCGGACTTTGCTGGTCCACGAAGGCCTTGCCCTCCCTGATCAGATGTACCGCACAGTCGTAGAAGAATTCGAAATAGTTACTCGCAAAGTAGAGATGCTCTCCCCAGTCGCACCCCAGCCATTTGATATCCTCCTGGATGCTGTCGACGTATTCCTGTTCTTCCTTGGAAGGGTTGGTGTCATCAAAACGCAGATGAAACTCTGACCCGGTGGCAGCGTTTTCCCTGGCGATCCCCCAACTCAGGCATATGGCCTTGGCATGACCAATGTGCAGGTAGCCGTTCGGTTCCGGAGGGAAGCGGGTCACAATCCTGTCATGCTTACCACTTGCCAGATCCTCCGCCACGATATCACGGATGAAATCGCGCCTGCTGGTTTCCTGGTTCTCACTCATCGTTATCCCTGAATAGACGCAAGCTCCTCGAACAGCACCCTGTTCAGGCGAATCCCTCCCTCGAAGTTTTCCACCGTGAAATTCTCGTTGGGCGAGTGAATCTGGCAGTCTGGAAGAGCGAGTCCGAGAAGCAGGGTATCCACCCCAAGCACTTCCTTGAAATCCTGGATGATGGGAATGCTGCCGCCTTCGCGGATCAGAACTGGATCGACCCCGAAGGTCTTGCGCAGGGCCTCCTGGGCGGCTTTGCCGTGAGATGAGTGGGGATCCGTGTGATAGGCCTGCCCGTGATGCCCTCGTTCCACCTCCACCGTCACTCCTTCAGGGCAGTGTTTTTGAAGATGGGCCTCAACCTTCTCCATGATATCGATGGGGTCCTGGTGAGGAACCAGACGGAATGAGAGCTTTGCAAATGCTTCAGCCGGGAGAACGGTTTTCGATCCCTCTCCCTGGTACCCACCCCAGATCCCATTCACCTCGGCGGTAGGACGGGCCCAGAGACGCTCGGCCGAGGTGTAGCCGCTCTCACCAAAAAGGGAAGGTGCTCCCGTCACCCCGAGAATATCCTCCTCACCCGTTCCAGGCACACTGCTCCACATTTCTCGCTCCCAGTCCTCCAACGCTACCACATCATCGTAGAATCCCTCGATCGCAACGCGCCCATGCTCATCATGCAGACTGGCCACGAGACGCGCTACCGCAGTGCCCGGATTGGCTACCGCTCCACCATAGACTCCGGAGTGGAGGTCACGAGCCGGCCCCCTGAGCACAAACTCACAACACGTGATCCCCCGCAGGCCATAGCCCAGCGTGGGAACCCCCGGGGCCACCATCCCGGTATCGGAAACCACGATGACATCGCAATCAAGTTCCGCACGGTGCGCTTCGAGGAAAGGGCGCAGGTTCGGAGACCCAATCTCTTCCTCGCCCTCCAGGAGCATGATCAGGTTTACCGGCAATTTACCCTCTTTCTCGATGGTCTCGGTGATCCCGCAGAGATGAGCAAAGAATTGCCCCTTGTTATCGGTCGCGCCCCGGGCCCAGATCTTACCGTCACGAATAACCGGATCAAAGGGGTCGCTCTCCCAGAGGTCCAGGGGATCGACGGGTTGCACATCGTAGTGACCATACACCAGCACGGTCGGTCGACCCGCTTCCTGCTCATTGCGGCCAATCACCACCGGATGACCTTCGGTAGGGTGTATCTCGCTCTGTAATCCGGCTGACACCATACGGGCGGAGAGCCAGTCGGCACAGGCCTTCACATCCTCCCTGTGACCGGAATCGGTCGAAATACTTGGGAAGCGTAACAACTCAAAGAATTCGTCGATCCAACGGCTCACGGTCTCATGTCTTATGGTTAAACTATTCCTGTCGCCCGGCAAGATTCGCTCCCTCGCAGCACCCTACCGCAACCGCTCCCGGGCGTCCTTGTATTCCTTGATGATCCGTAGAAAATCGTAGAGCCCGAGAAGGAAGAGAAAGATGGCGAGAAAAGCGCATCCCGCCCAATAAAAAAGAAACCGTACGGGCATTTCCTCCAACCACGAGGCCAGGGGCCAGTTCCCCAGAGCAAATACTCCCAGCAGGGCCAAGATGGTGTAAAAGATAATTCTGCGCCTAGTCTCACGAAGCTGCAGGAATGCCCTCGCTGCCACCATGGCAAATGAAAACCAACTCATCTTCTTGGGCATCGGGCCGGAGCATCTAATCTCAGACACCGGAGGTCAAATCCTGATAGAGGACCAGATCTCTATAGGACTATTTTCCCCGGCCCTGATCACCTTTTCTCCGAGCCTGCTCATAAGCGAATCCCAGAGCAAGCAATCTGGCTTCTGCAAAGGCCGGCCCCATGAATGACAGGCCAACCGGAAGACCATCAGCGAGGCCCATGGGAACCGTAAGGTGCGGATAACCCGAGACGGCCGGCAACCTTGTGCATGAACCTTCATAAGAATCACCTTCTTCCAAGCTCACCGGAAATGCCTTTCCAGTAGTTGGGGCGATCAGAGCGTCGCAATCGTGCTCAGTGAGCATTCGGTCAATCCCCTCCGGACCGGCAAGACGCTTTGCTTCCGCAGTGATATCCGGCAATTCAGGATCTGACCCGCCTCTCGTTGCCTCCGACTGCTCAAAAACCTCCTGCCCGAAGTATGGCATCACCTCCGCGGCGTACTCCTTGTTGAAGGCGATCAGATCCGCGAGGGTCCTGGTCTCAACCCCGGAAGGGGTCTGGGAGAGGTAATTATTGAGGTCACGCTTGAATTCCCGGAGAAGAAGAGCCCATTCGAGCTGGCTGATGCGACCCAGATCCGGAATCCTTTCAATCTCTACCAGGGTGGCTCCCGCAGCCTCCAGGGTTTGCCGTGCGACGGCAAAGGTTTCCGCGACTGCATCACCATAGGTCCCACAAAGAGGGAGCAGGACACCAAGTCTGACCCCCTTCAAGGCACTGGCATCAAGAGCCGCCTCGTAATCAGTGGCCTCATCTCCTGCCATCGCGCTAAGCATACGGGCCGCCAGGGTAACGTTTCGGGTCATCGGGCCGGCTGTATCCTGACTCGCCGCAATAGGAACTATTCCTTCCCCGGAGAGCAGTCCAACCGTCGGCTTCAAGCCAACGATTCCACACATCGCAGCCGGACAGGTGATCGAGCCATCTGTCTCCGTGCCGATGGCAATATCCACCAGCCCCGATCCTACTGCCGCTGCACTTCCCGAACTCGATCCACAGGCGGTCCGGGAGTCATCATGGGGGTTCGTCGTCAAGCCTCCAACACTGCTCCATCCGCTCGTGGATGATGTGGACCGGAAATTTGCCCACTCGGAAAGGTTGGTCTTTCCTGCAATTATCGCCCCGGCGCGTCTCAGATTAAAAATGATGGGAGCATCCGCTCGCGCAATATTCTGAAGGAGAGCACGCGATCCTGCCGTCGTAGGCATTCCCTGCACGTGGATATTGTCTTTCACAAGGACCGGCACACCATGAAGCGGGCCACGGACCCGCCCGGAGGCGCGGTCCTTGAACTGTTCCTTCAGGTCTGGGGAAATCGTCAGGACCGCATTAGATTCATCTTCCTCCTGCAATCTCCGGAGAACTGACTCTCCGGAATTATCAGCCGGAAGGTTTACTTCTTTGATGGCATGATCAACTGCGTCCCTCTCCTGGCAGGCGAAAAGAATCAGAACAGGGAAACTCAGCAGCAATCGATAGGTATGACTCATGCCCGTTCGTGTAAACACCACACCCGGGGAACCCTCAGGCCCCTTACTCATCCCCGAAGCAAATACGCCCGCGCTCTACTCCGCAGCTGGAGAATCCTCGGCTGTGGACTCCTCCGCAGCCGCTTTTTCTTCAGTTGACTCAGGCGCAACCTTCTTGGCTGCTTTCTTCGCTGCCTTTTTTGCCACCTTCTTGGCTGCCTTCTTGGCCACCTTCTTGGTTGCCTTCTTGGCTGCTTTCTTGGCCGCTTTCTTGGCCGCTTTCTTGGCCGGAGCGCTCGCCCCACCCGAGGACTTCTTCAGGGTGATGCTCGATTTGGTTTGCTCCCGCTTCCGTTTGAAATACTTCTTTCGGCGCCGGCGCTTCTGAACCTTGTTATACTGCTTACCCATAAGGCAGGTACGGCCTAAGCCTCTGCACGCCAGCATTCAAGACAAATCGCCCCACAATTATCCCTTTCCATGGCCGGTCTCGTAATCAAACCCCGCTCCAGAATCTTCCATGGCCACGACTGGGTCTATGCCTCTGAGATCAAGAAATCCTTTGGTAATCCCCAGCCAGGGGAGGTCATTTCGCTCAAGGACTTCAAGGACAAGCCCCTCGGAAGTGCCATCTACAACCCCCGCTCACAGATTGTAGCTCGCCGGTTCTCAAGGAGAAAACAGGACCTCGACCGGGAATTTTTCCTCCGGCGCCTCCAACTCGCCTTCTCTCTCCGGCAGCGACTCCCGCTCGATGTCTCCCTCTGCCGTCTGGCGTGGAGCGAGTCTGATGGCCTGCCAGGACTCATCATCGATCGCTACGGTCCTCACCTCGTGATGCAAACCCTCACCCTGGCCATGGATCAGAGAATCGAGCTCATTATCGAAGCACTACGGGAACTCCTGAGCCCGGACTCCATCGTGATCCGCAATGACTCCCCCATGCGAAAGGCGGAGGGACTTGAACCTGCCAGCTTTGTCGCCCACGGAGAAAACCCTGACCCGGTCAGTCTGGAAGCCGGAGGTCTCCGCTTTGAAGCAAACCTCCTGGGCGGACAGAAGACCGGGCTCTATCTGGATCAACTCGATTCCTATGAACGCGTCGCATCGCTTGCTGAAGGAAAGCGAGTACTAGACTGCTTCAGTAATCAGGGTGGCTTTGGACTGGCCTGTGCCCGCGCCGGGGCTGCCTCCGTGACCTGCGTTGACATCTCATCCGAGGCCGTCTCCGCGGTCAGAAACAATGCTCGACTAAACAGCCTGGAGGTTGATGCCGTTGAGGCCAACGCCTTCGATTATCTCAAGAGCTGCGAGGAGACCTTTGACCTGATCATTCTCGATCCCCCCTCCTTTACCCGTAGCAAGAAAGCCCTCGGCGATGCCATGCGCGGTTACAAGGAGATCCACCTCAGGGCGCTCAAACTTCTGAACCACGATGGTTATCTGGCTACTTTTTCGTGCTCTCACCACGTAAACCGGGAACTCTTTCTATCAAATCTTCGAGACGCCGCCGTCGACACCCGGCGAACTCTCCGTCTGGTCGAGTCCTACTGCCAGAGAGCAGATCATCCCATTCTCCCCACCATCCCGGAGACCGAATACCTCAAGGGCTTCTGTTTCCAACTCCTTCCCGGACGATGAAAACGTGGCTCAAGTTCCTGGTGTTCCTCATCCCTGTGATCGCGTCTACTGTCTACCTCTTCTGGAGATTCTCTCCGGAACAAACTGTCATCCGGCGAGCCGACCTCATCTTCACCTGCCTCGAAAAGAGCACCCTGAGCGCCGGCACTCCCTCGGAAAAAGCAGAACGCTTTCAGGAAACACTCTCTCCTTCCCTGAAAATCCAGGCTCCTCATCCTGTCGAATCCGGGGAAATCGACCCGCCCCTTGCAGCACGGATGCTGAGGGACTTCCTGAATAGCATCCTGAGCTGCGCAATCAGCCGTGAGGAGGAATCCGTTAATTTCCCCACTGCGGATCACGCTATCTACCAAGCTTTCATCTCCGTAGAAATCACCCAGGGACCCGGCCGTAAATACCACATGCGCTATCTCTGCCGGATCGAATTTCGACGCCCCGGACGCCACTGGCTCGCAGAAAACATCATCCTGACCCCGAGATAGAGCCGGTTCCCCTGCCCCGGAAACCCAGCCATAAGAGGCTGATTTTCATTTTTTGGCTGGTTCTGCGGCTTTAAGACCAAAATTCCTTGGCAAACCGGGGGAATTCCTCCAAGTTCCGCCGCCCCACGCCAAAAAGGACATGGTAGCTCTTAGACTCACACGCAAAGGCAGCAAAGACCGCCCCTACTACAAGATTGTGGCGGTCGATAGCCGTAAACGCCGGGATGGGCGCTATATTGAGCAAATTGGGACCTATGATCCCCTGCGTACCGGTGTGAACTATACTCTCGATCTTGAGAAGGCCGATGGCTGGATCAGCAAGGGTGCCCAACCTTCCGAGACGGTAGCCAGTATCATTAAGAAGGCTCGCAAGATCAGCGACGCCGCCACCGAGGTTTAGCCCTTCGGCAACCGGTTCCCAATACGCTGGTGGGGGCAAGTCCTCTAGAGCGCCGCGCGGAGAAACTGCTCAACCTCTGCGAGCGATTCTGCCTGGTTAATATTCAGGAGTGATCCTCCACCCCCAAAGCCAATCACCGGCTTGTCAAACTCCCGGGCGAGTTTCGCTTCCGAGGCTGTCCCTGACCCTCCAGGCAATATGATCACGGCATCGGAAGTAGTGATATTGATCGCGTTGCGGGACAAAATGGACACCCCATCTTCTCCTCGATCAGGGAGATGGGTTCGAATGACGAGTTCCACATACTTATTGGGATAGCCTTCGGGAGGCACCGGCGAGCCATTCCCATGCGATCCCGGCAGAATCCCAAGCACAAGCCCGGGACGCTCTGCTACAGAATGAAATCCCTCCGAAACCGATTGCATCACCCCGGATCCTCCCCCGGTGAGCAGGTGCACTTCAAGCCGGGCCAGCATTCTTCCCAGGGGCAACGAAAACTCCTCGTGGCCCTGATGGCCGCAACCCATCACTCCTACAACCTTGAGCCTCTTCACTTCGATACCACCCTTGTATCAAGGAACAGGAAGGCGCCCTCAACCAGTTGCCTCACCATTCACCCCACCGGCCTGTTAGACCGAAATCTACCAGTAAAGCGTCAGGCCTGGCCGACTGAATCTCTTCCGCACGCGGGCGCGCTCCCGCCATTCCACGTGTCCATCCATGAAGCCTACATGAACACCCGTGAACCTCTTCTCCTTCTTCTCCAGGTAATTGCCCAGGGTCCGGTTATTCCAATCCACCGCCAGATCCACCCAGAGAACGGGATACGCTACCTTCTGGCCCATTCGCGAGGGGGTCCACCGATAGGTGTCGTCATCCTCGTTGTAGACGTCGTCCTGAAGGCGCGCCCACTCTGCAGGCTCAGGAGGCAGGAATTCTCCACCATCAGTCCAGACCGGATCATCGATCACGCAGGCGTAGGAAAAGAGTGACGATGATCCTTCATCGACTCCTCCGTAGTTCCAGATGTCCCTGTTATTGTCGCATCGATCCTTCCCATCCTTGGTCCAACACTCATTGGCACCATTATAGGCCATGTCCTGGGTAACCCTGTACTGATCCCTCCACTCCCAGCTGAACCAGAAGGGAAGACCCCCATTTTCCGTGACGAAATGAGCCTGAGGAAAAATGTTATTATTGTCCGCTGCCCCGGTGGTCGAGATCACGGACAACTGCTTGATGTCGCTTACGGATCCGGCCTTGTGTGCAGCGATGGTCATCTTACCTACGGCCACAAAACTCGCTGCCGCAAGGGTCATGATGATGGCCACAACCACCAGGACTTCAACCAGGGTAAAACCTCTTCTGCACGAGGGGGTGTTTAATCTCATGGGATTACCCCTATCAGGCCCTGTCCTCCTCCAGATGTCAATTTCAACAACCTAACGATCGCCGTCATATCACGAAAGGCAAAGAACCTGATCCCCCAACGCTCCGGGTCTGAGGCCAACTCTTCTCCCTGCAAATCACTGTTTTTGGGAAGATCGACCCTCTCATTCCCGGTGCAGGCTGCTCCCGACGGTTTACAAATCCCCGTCAGATCGCTAGAGAAAGCCACCATGTCCGTGCGATTCTTTGCATTCGTTCTCGCCTTCGCCCTCGGCAGTTGTGACCAGGCCGATCCCGAGGCCACAACTCCCAAGAGCGAAACTTCGGCTAACCCGGGGAAACCCGCCAATCCCGAGGTTGTCCTTGAGACCTCATCCGGAACAATCGTCCTCGAACTCGACCCTGAAAATGCACCGCTGACCACTGAGAACTTCCTGACTTACGTGAATGACGGGTTCTACGATGGCACGATCTTCCATCGTGTGATCGATGACTTCATGATCCAGGGCGGAGGGTTCGAACTCATTGACGGCTCGGGAACCCAGAAGGAAACGCGGGACCCTGTCAAAAACGAGGCGAAGAACGGCCTTAAGAATACCCGGGGCACCATCTCGATGGCACGAACCAACAACCCGGACAGCGCAACCTCCCAGTTCTTTATCAATCTGGTCGATAATCCAGGTCTCGACCCCAAGACCCCGGAAAACCCTCGGGCCTTCAGTCCTGATGGCTACACCGTATTCGGCAAGGTGACCAAGGGCATGGACGTGGTTGACAAGATCAGGGGGGTGGATACCGGCGTGAAACGCCTCAAGGCCCGTGGGCCGGGAGGCGATCTCCGGGAGGCCCCCATGCAGGACGTCCCCTTGCAGAATGTTATAATCGAGAAGGCAACCGCCTCTCATTCCCGGTAAGCCCCCGGGCCTCCGAGTTCTTAATCATGCCCTGGCTCCTTCCCATTATCGCATACCTGGTCGGGTCGATTCCCTTTGGCGTTCTCATCGCGAATTCCAAGGGAATTGACATTACCCGGCATGGCTCGGGCAACCCCGGGGCCACCAACGTCTTCCGGGTCGTCGGCAAGAGCTTCGGAATTTCCTGCCTGCTGCTCGATTTCCTCAAGGGATTCCTCCCGGTAGTCCTTTCCGCCAACCTCCTTCGAGTTGCGGGAGAGAGCCCGCTCGTATCGCTCCCTTTTCTCTGGGGCCTGGCAGGGGAACTCCCTGGCGACAAGCAGTTCTTCGCCCACACCATCCAGGTGGTCACCGCTCTGGCCGCCATCATGGGCCACAACTACTCGATCTTCCTGCGCGGAAAGGGAGGCAAGGGGATCGCCACCTCGGCCGGAGTCCTTGTTGCCCTCAGCCCCATGGTTTTGCTCGGGGCCCTTCTTGTCTTCGTCGTCACCTTCTATTTCAGTCGCTACGTAAGCTTGGGAAGCATCATCGGGGTCCTCAGCATTCCTGCCCTTCTTCACCTCACCGACCGCCTGCAGCATGTCGACGGCGACAAGACCCAGCCTACTCTCTGGGAAGCAGGAACCTGGAACAAACCACTCATGGTTTTCTCGCTCATCGCCGCTGGACTTGCCGTCTGGCGACACCGTTCAAATATCAAGCGCATCCTCGCCGGAACTGAGGACAGGCTCTCAGCCCGGACCCCGGGGACCGAGCCGCCCACCCCGGAGGATTCCCACCCGAAGGACGAGGACCATGCAAGCTGACACCTACCCTTCTTCCCCCCGCGTTGTGATTATCGGCTGCGGATCCTGGGGAACTGCACTTGCCACTGTCCTTTCCCACTCCGCCTCCAACATCACATTGATTGGTCGCAACCCGGAGGTTATCACCGACATCAATTCCGCGCATCGTAACGAGCGTTATCTCCCTGGCGCAGAACTCGATCCGTCCATCACCGCAAGCGAGGACCTCGCCGTGGCCTGTGAAGCCGACCTCATCCTCTTTGTGGTTCCGAGCTCTGCCACCAGGGCTACTGCCGAACATCTGGCCACTCTCAAGCTCAAGCCACAAGCCATCCTGATGGCCTGTTCCAAGGGCATTGAACGCGGCTCGGGACACCGCATGTCGGAGATCATCTCCGAAATTCTGCCGGCTCATCAGCTCTCCGTCCTTTCCGGACCCAATCATGCCGAGGAAGTCTCCCGGGGCCTGGCGACCACTACCGTTATCGGATCACGGGACGAGGAGGCAAGGTCATACCTGCAACGCCTCTTCACATCCCCCGCTTTTCGTTCCTATACATCGACGGACCTCACCGGCATGGAGTGGGGCGGAGCCATCAAGAATGTCTTTGCCATCGCCTCCGGTATCGCTACCGGCCTCGGCCTCGGAGATAATGCCACTGCCGGCCTCGTAACCCGGGGACTCGCCGAAATGATTCGTCTCGGCACCGCTCTTGGGGGACGACCCGATACCTTCATTGGACTTTCAGGGGTAGGCGACCTCATCGCTACCTGCTATTCTCATCATTCTCGTAATTTCCGCGCTGGCATCTGCATTGGCAAAGGTCACACCGTAGCCCAGACACTGGACGAAGTAGGCATGGTGGTGGAAGGCATTCCCAACTGCCAGTCCATCTACGAGGTTGCCCGCAGTACCGGCGTGCGCACTCCCCTCATCGACGCGGTCCACAGTGTCCTCTATGAAGACAAACCCGCTGCCGAGGTGCTGCAGGAACTACTGACCCGTGCTCCCCGCCCGGAAACAGAAAGCTGATCGCCTTCTCCTCGCATGGGACCCCGGGCATTCGTCACCTGAAGACACGACCCCTCTCGAACGAAAGCGCATATCACTGGCGCCGGAAGAATTTCTGGGATACTACTCTTTTCGATTCCCATGAGTAACCAGGAAACAAGTGCTGCCCAGTGGCAACGACTGGCCCGCAGGGTCTCTACAAAGATCAATCTGGCCTGGTGGCTCGACAAACTGGCAGCTCCTCTGCTGATCACTACCCTTGCGGGATCCTGCTTAATTCTCATCACTCGCCGCGAGACAACCGAATTTCCCTGGCTGCAGACCGCGATAGTCGGCATGCTCCTTTTCCTTGGCATGGCGCTCATGGCCTGGTGGCTGGCGCGTGGGAACTTCGAGTCCCCCGATCATGCCCTAGTCCGCATCGAAGCCAGCATGAAGATGCACAATGCCCTCAGTGCCGCCCGGCAGGGAATCTCCCCCTGGCCCGGCATGCCTGGAAACGTTGATGATGGAACCCGATGGCGGTGGACCCGTCTCCTCTCTCCCCTGTTCGCAGCAGTTCTCTTCCTTTCGACCAGTATATTTCTCCCCGTATCGGCCCGAAATGATGCTGCCGGGCTTCCACCTGATGAGCCTCAGGCATGGAAGGATCTGCAAGCCGATATCGAAAGCCTTGGCGAGGACCAGACTGTCCAGGAAGACTACCTGAATGAACTTGAGGAACGGGTCAATCGGCTGCGAGAGCAGAACGAACAGGAGTGGTACAGCCACTCCAGCCTGGAAGCTACGGACGCTCTCCGCAAGATGCACGGCAGTGAACTTGACCGCATGGAGCAGAATCTCCGAAAGGCGGAACGGGCACTAAAGAACCTCCAGCAGGGTGAGGACAAAATGAGCGAGTCCGCGAGCCAACGCCTGCTCAACGAATTTGAAGAGGCCCTGCAGGCCCTCGCCCAGGGCAAGATGAAACCGAATGAGGAACTGCTCAAAGAGCTGAAGAAACTCGATCCGGCAAATCTTGGACAAATCGACCCGGAACAATTCAACCAGCTATGTGAAAATATGAGGAAGCATGCGGAGAGCTGCCAGCAGTGCCAGGGTGGCGGCCAGCAGGGAGCAGGAGCTGTCACCGACACGCTCGATAGCCTCCTGGGCGAAGGACCGGAAAGCAATGAATCACAGCAAGGAAAAGGCGGGGTCAACCGGGGACCAGGTTCGGCTCCCGGCCTGCTCGGCGACGCCTCTTCCGATGTCGATTCTGGCGATCTTGAAGGCCTCGACTCCGGGGACCTGAGCAAATCCCTCCCGGGTGACCTCCTCAAGCTCCAGGACGACGAACATGAGGTCGATAAGAGCAAGACAGGTCTTCGCGCTGGCGGCAAAGTCGAGGGCAAGGCCAGGGGCGGATCCAGAGTTTGGAAGGAATCCCTCCTTCCATCGGAGAAAAGCGCCCTGAAGGATTTCTTCAAGTAGCCCAATCGGGCAAAAGCCCTCCCGTTAGTATCATGGAGCACGCCTCAGAAACAGAAGTCACCGATGCCGGCAGGCATATTCGGTCCCTTTCCAGTGCCCTGCAGCAGGTAATCTTCGGACAGGAGGAACTCATCCAGCTCGTCCTCACCGGAATCCTCGCACGCGGACACATCCTGCTCGAGGGGCTTCCCGGCCTCGGGAAAACCGAGCTGGTGAAGGGACTCTCCCGGACCCTTGATCTGGACACCAGGCGGATCCAGTTCACCCCGGACCTCCTGCCCGGTGATATTACCGGAAATCCCGTCCTCCAGGAAAAGGACGGCTCACGCCAGTTCATCTTCCAGCCCGGCCCCCTCTTTACCAACATCGTCCTCGCCGACGAGATCAACCGGGCCTCACCCAAGACCCAGTCCGCCCTTCTTGAAGCCATGCAGGAACGCCGGGTCACCGTCCTCGGGGAAACCCACCAGCTTCCTCTTCCCTTTTTCGTTCTTGCCACCCAGAACCCGATCGAGCTTGAGGGAACCTACCCTCTCCCGGAAGCGCAACTCGACCGCTTCCTGTTCAAACTGGAAATCACCCGCAATGATGTCGGCACCCTTGAGCGTATCGTGAATGATCGCGAGCTCGGCACCGAGCCAGAGGTTCATCCTATCATGGATGAGACCACTCTCGGCAACATTCTCTCCCTCGTCCGTCGCATCTTTCTCCCTGAAGTGGTTGGCAACTACATCGCCCGGCTGGTGGACGCCACCCACCCCGGTCAGTCCAGTGCCGCCCGTAGCATCAAATTTGGATCCAGTCCTCGTGCAGCGCTCTCTCTCGCGGCCTCAGCCCGGGCCCGGGCCCTCATGAACGAGCGCACCCATGCCAGCTTTGAAGACGTCAAGTTCGTGGCCCCCTCCGTTCTACGCCATCGTATTATCCTCGAATACAACGCCCGGGTGGAAGGATTGACCAGTAATGAGGTCATCTCATCTCTCCTCGAGGAAGTCCCCTTTCAATCAGGAAATACTCCCGGAACCCTTCAACAAACCTCCTCCAACTGATCCTGTTTTCTCATGAGGACCCGGATAGCCATCCTCCTCGTCTCCCTGCTGCTGGGAAGTACAATTCAGGATGCCAAGTCCCAGGGAACGAGAGCTCTCATCAGGGAGACATACAATGAGAAAGGCAAACCGAGGGTTTCTCTGGAGGTGATCCCCCTCCTCGGGCACCTGCCCCCTTCCGGCTACCACCCGATCAGGGTCAGGATAGTCAATGATGAAAAGGTCAGTCACACATGGGTAATAGCATTCACTTCCTCGGACTCCGGGGTGTATGGAAACCAGATGAGCCAACTCCGGTCCAGTTTCCCGGTGACATGCGATTCGCAGTCAGTTGCTGAGGTTGATCTACTGGTCCCGGTGGCAACTTTTCTTTCCCGTAGCTACGGCCGCTCTACCACCAGCACGCTGGAAATTAATGTCCGTGCGCCTGCTTCCTTTCCAGCATCCAGAGAAACCATCGATACCGAATTCCATCCTGACTGGCCCTCCGTATTATGCAGCGAGACCATTCACAGCCTTAATGGCAACGCTCTCGACAAGGAGACAGAAACCTTCCTCTCGGGCACGGGCGGGCGGCACGCTGGCAATCAGGTCGAATTCGGGGGCAGCTTCAACCCCAAGACCATGCCGGACGACTGGCGGGCCTACAGCGGTCATGATGCCTGCCTCATGACTGAAAATGACTGGAACAACCTTCCCGCGGGAGCACGAAACGCGCTGAAAAAATGGAATCGCCTTGGCGGCGCTCTCCTCATCTATACCACCAGTTCCGCAACCGACCTCAATAGCCTCGGCCTTGCCAAGGACTCGGCAGGGGAATCCGATCGTGATCTCAGCTGGGGAACTGTTCGCCTCCGGGATTTTCCCGACAACGAACTCCTGGAAGCAAAGGACACGGTCCTCCTCGTCCGGGACTCCATCGATCATATTGGCGGTCATCGTGCCGGGGACCTCCGGAGCAGCTTCCAGTCGGGCTGGCCTCTCCAGGATACCTTCGGTCAAAAATCCTCTCACGTTGCCCTCTTCATCATTGTCCTGATTCTCTTTGGAATTCTCGTTGGCCCGGTCAATCTCTTTGTTTTCGCGCGATCCGGAAAACGTCACAAACTATTCGTCTCCACCCCCCTGATTTCCCTCGGGGCAAGCCTCCTGCTCGTGGCATTGATCCTCCTGCAGGACGGATTCGGCGGACGTGGTCAACGCCTCGTTCTCCACGAGGTTGGGCCTGACAACACCGCTTACGTATCGCAGGAGCAGATTGCCCGCACAGGCGTCCTGCTCAGGACCGGGTTCACCACCAGCGAACATGGCTACCTCAGCCCCGTCAGGCTCTCCAACTCACGCTGGGCCCGCGTAACCGCGGACAATGGAGGAGGTAACGGGCGCTACAATCTCGAACTGGAAACGTCCGGACTAAAGGCCACCGGTGACTGGTTCAAGAGTCGCAGTGAACACGGCAACCTCTTCGAAACCATCAGGCCCTCGAGGGAGCGTATAAACCTCGTCCGGGATCCGGGCCCTCCCACTATCAACTCCACGTTCAATTTTCCCCTCGATGAAATCTTCTTCCGGGATGCCAGCGGTCAACTCTGGAAGGGCACTGATGTCCAGCAGGGACGTAATCTTTCGCTCAGCCCCTGTGTCGAACAGGAGTTCAAGAACTGGCTTGATAATAACCGGAAACGCTTCAGCAAGCGCAACCGGTCCCGCCTGGATCTCATCAGTGAACACCGGGGATATTTCTTCGCCTCGACCACCAGCGCAGACGGGGTCTCAACCCTGAGGAATCTCAGGTGGGAAGAAACATTCACCATTCTCACCGGCCAGGTCCCCACCGGGAACTGACCCTTGAAACCCGGGACCTGCTCATGTCAGCCGCCATCTCCGTCCGCCTCCTCTACCGCTACTTCGGCACCATCAAGGCCGTCAACGGAATATCATTTGATATCCCACACGGATCCGTGTGCGGATTCGTCGGAGCCAACGGGGCAGGCAAGACCACCACCATGAGGATGCTTGCCACCCTCGACTATCCCACCATGGGCTCGGCGGAGATCTGTGGTGTCAGCGTGGTTAATCATCCGGACAAGGTGCGCTCTCTCATCGGGTGGATGCCCGATCACTTTGGCAACTATGAGCATATGACGGTGCTTGAGTATCTTGATTTTTATGCGCGGGCACTTGGCTATACCGGCAACGAACGCCGTAGCCGCATTGAAGAGGTCATGGCATTCGCTGACCTCGTCCCCCTGGCCGACAGGCTCTCCAACAAGCTTTCCAAGGGCATGACTCAGAGACTTTGCCTCGGACGAGCGCTCCTGCATGACCCTCAGGTCCTTATCATGGATGAGCCGGCTGCCGGCCTTGACCCCCGGGCCCGGGTCGAATTGAAACACCTCATCCGTATCCTTGCCGAGGAAGGGAAGACCATCTTCATCTCTTCCCACATCCTGTCTGAACTTGGAGAGATGTGTGACTCCCTCCTTTTCATCAACGCCGGTCGCATCATACACCACGGAGATGCGGAGTCCCTGAAACACGGCTCAGATGAAGCCGGGGGAGCCTTCTACGACATACAGGTCGATGACCGGCCGGATTCCGTATCCGACTGGGTCGTGCTGAACCCTGATGTTGAGGTCATCGAGTCCCGGAAAAAGGGCGCCCGAATCAGGATTTCCTCTGCCGAACCGGCCAAGGCTGCCGATGTTCTCAGGAAAATGGTACGGGATGGGGTGCGTGTTACCGAGTTCCAT
The DNA here is from genome assembly GCA_002709395.1 of Roseibacillus sp. Lineage (GTDB taxonomy): Bacteria > Verrucomicrobiota > Verrucomicrobiia > Verrucomicrobiales > Akkermansiaceae > Roseibacillus_B. The sequence goes on from PAQU01000024.1 coordinate 33,189, forward strand.
CGGGAAGAACGCAATCTCGAGGATGCCTTCATCGACATCCTCGGGCAGATCGAACAGGGGAATGCAGATATTGAACCTTCCGGAGAACTACAGACCTCGCCACCGCAGGCCATTCGGGAACTCCTCGAGAACACGGACTCATCTCCGCTGCAATCTCCACCTTCCACCGAACCTGAAGAAGGTAATTCTGGTGGCACATCCCCTCTATCCTCCTGACTTCTCCGTTCCCAGACGACATGGCGGAACCAATCCCAGCCCCAGACACCCCACCGCGGCTGCCACCCCCTCCCTTCGAGCGGATCAATGATTTTCCGGATGGGCTCAGCCCCATGCTGGTCAAGGAATTGCGGCAGGGCCTCCGGACCCAGACCTTCGTCGTCCTTTTCCTCTCCCTTCAGGCAGTCCTGGCCTTTCTCCTGCTGATCGCTGCGCCCATTGCAGATACTAACGCCCCCGCCAAAGCAGGTGAGGCTGTCTCCGCAATCATCTTCTGCGTCTACGCGCTTGGAATTCTCGTAATCCAGCCTCTGCGGGGAATCTCGGCCGTGGCCGGCGAGATCAAACAAAATACCATCGACCTGATGGTTCTAACCCGTCTCAGCGCATGGCGGATCGTTTCTGGAAAGTGGCTTTCCATCATGAGCCAGTCCGCCCTCATCACCCTGGCGATCCTCCCCTACCTCATTCTCCGCTACTTCTTCGGAGGCATGCAACTCTTTGCGGAACTTGCCCTCATGGCCTGTCTCCTGATTGTCTCCGGGGCTCTGACCGCCTTCACGATCGGAATGTCGTCAGGCTCTGCCCTCCTTCGTGGCCTGATAGTGGTGGGCGGATCGACCTTCATGATGGGCTACGTCCTCTTCGGACTCAGCCAGCAGATCCCCTACCTGATCGAAGTGCTGAGCTTCACCCGCAGCGACCAGTCCCTCACCCTTCTCGCTGTCCTCGCCATCGCATTATACGCATGCTATTTCTTCCTCGAGATCGGCACCACCTCCATTGCTCCAGCTTCCGAGAACAGGGCTACCCGGAAGCGCCTTATTGGTCTGGCAGTCATGGTTGGCAGTTATCTGCTGCTCCATCCCGTCGGTCCCGAACCAGCTCTCATTACGGCCCTCATCATTGCCGGTTGCATGGCCCTCGACCTTTTCAGCGAGCAGGTCAAGTTTCCCTCCGTTGTCTGCCGCCGCTTCGTCCGACTCGGGCCCTTCGGCCGTGTTGCCGGGAGATTCCTCTATCCGGGCTGGGCCACCGGAGCCCTCTTTTTCTGTGGAATAACCCTCATCCTGTTCCTTCTCATCTATATGACCAACCCGGATCCGAAACAATTCTCCTACGCCGCAATTGGCCTTGGAACACTTGCCTTTCCCGCCGCACTGCTGCAAATCTTTGCTAGGAAATCCAGCAACCTCTTCAGCTTTTATTCCACCCTTCTCGTCCTCTGCTTTATCCTGACCTGTATTGTCTTCACTATTCACGGAACGGCCTCCGGGAGCCAGTTCCTCTGGCTTTTCAGTTTTATCCCGGCCTCCCTTCTGCCCATCGTCAGCCAGACCTCTCCCTCTCCCGAACAATCCACCGCTCTTCTTCTTTCGTTCCTTGTTCCCGGAATTTATCTTCTTTTCCTCCTCGGAAGAGCTTTCTCTCATCTGATGGCGCTTTCCGGGATGGAGTCTCAAGCCCTTGCGGATCTTGACGAAAAGACCTCGTAAATCGACCGACTCCCTGAACTCTCTCTGATTCATTGGACCTCCAACTTCTGAAGAATGCCTCGACCTCGGCCTCAATCTGCGCCGAGAAACTCAGACTGCCCCTGCGCTCTCGTGTATGGAAGGGTCAGGCTGGTGAATTCCTGGGTGCCGGGGTGGGCTCTTCCCTTGATTTCCAGGATCACCGAACCTACTCCCCCGGCGATGACCCCCGCCACATCAACTGGCAAGCTTACGCCCGCACCGGAAACTATACAATGAAGCTCTACCGGGAAGAGGTTCGCCCGGTCGTTGATCTTGTCTTCGATGTTTCCGACTCGATGTTCTTCGAACCCGCAAAAGCCCTCCGTTCCAGCGAACTCTTCTACTTCATCGTGGAGAGTGCCATTCGCACGGGTGCCTCTCTGCAGGTGCACCTCATCGTCGGAGGAAATACCCGATCCATACCCCTGGAAGCAGTACATACCCATCATTGGTGCGAAACCGCCATACCCCTCCGGGAGACCGATCCCGGACTCCCTCCAGATCTATCTGCCATTCCGTTCCGGGCCAATGCGTTCAGGGTTTTTCTGTCCGACCTCCTCTTTCCGGGCGATCCGGTCACTCTCATAGGGCTCCTTGGACAACGGCAGGGCAGCCCGGTAATCTTTGCCCCCTTTTCCCACTCGGAGTCTGATCCGGACTGGCAGGGCAATTACGAATTCATCGAGGCAGAACAAAAAACCCGCCATCCTCATCGGATCGAACCTTTTATCCTCTCTCGTTACAAGAAAGCCTACGCCAGCCACTTTGACATCTGGAAAACTGCCAGCCGCCGTTACAATGCCGCTCTGGCACGTGTTGACGCCGGAGATGACCTTGAATCCGCTCTCCACGAAGAGTCTGTTCAGGCCGGTGCCCTGGAAGTGACCAACTAAAAAACCTTCTGACCCGCGACTCGGTCAAATCTCTCGCCTTGGGCATTGCAACTTGAAGAGCGAAGGGTGAACGTCTCCTCATGAAGATTGCCCTCCCAGTCATTGTGGTCGCCAACCTGGCCCTTTCCCTGCACGCGGAAGAGACCCCGGCGGACAAGGAAAACAGCCCCGGCTTTCTCAATAAGCGTGGAACTGAACACTTCTTCGCTGGCCGCATTACTGAATCGCTTAAGGACTGGGACCGAGTCGTTAAGATGGTACCCCAGCAGGCGCCCCATCACTGGCAGCGCGGTATCGCCCTCTATTACGCCGGAAGATATGAGGATGGAGTAGCGCAGTTTGAAATTCACCAGACCGTAAATGGGACAGATGTGGAAAATGCCGTCTGGCACTTCATCTGCGCTGTCCGGGCCAAGGGAGGAACGGTCGGGAAGGCCCGCGAGAAGATGTATCCCTACGCTGGGGACCGCCGCATTCCCCTCAAGGAAGTCCATGAACTTTTCAAGGGGACGGGCTCAAGCGAAAAGGTTCTGGCCGCTGCCAGCAGAGACACGAGCGACAAGCTCAGGCTCCGTAATCACCTCTGCTACGCCCACCTCTACCTCGGCCTTTATCATGAAGCGCTCGGAGACTCCGCTAAAGCCGCTGACCATATGAAAAAGGCGGCAACCGACTACAGGATGGACCACTACATGGGCAGGGTGGCTCAGATCCACCACAACCTCCGGCGGGAAAAAAAGAAGGCCGAAGAGAGTCAATAACGCTCTCTTGCCGCGAATACGACAGCAGGGGTCAAATCATGAGCCCTCATTGGACCGGTCTGTCAGGCCATCGGCATGATCCGGGAAGCAATCCAAACCACCAGGAACCCAACCGTCCCCATCAGGGTCAGCATGACCGAAAACGTCTTGAGCGTTTCTCCCTCGGTCATCCCCGACATCTTCGAGATCACCCAGAATCCGCTGTCATTCATCCACGGCCCGGGCTTGGACCCACAACCGATGGCCAGGGCCAGGTAAAGCGGGTGGAAGTCCAACTCTACCCCCTGCAGCAGCGAAGCCATGATTGCTCCGGTCGTTACCATTGAGACGGTGGCAGAACCCTGCGCCATCCGCACGAGGGCAGTGAGCACAAAGGCCACAATCAGGATTTTACCCCCCGCCTCCGGACCGCTGAACCAGTCCTTCAATTCTTCGGCAATCCCCGTCTCCTTCATGATCTGGCCAAAGGCAGCCCCGGCCGCCGTAATCAGGATGATGACCCCTCCCCCCGCCAACGCGCTTTGGATGACCTTGGGCAACTCCATGCCTGCCGGACGGTAGCGCAACGCAAGAACCACTGCGACAAGGGCCCCCACCGCCAGCGCCGCATGCTTGTCACCAAGCATGAGAACGATCTGGCCAGCCAGCGGATAGTCCGTATCGGTCGACTTTCCCCAGAGCGAGGTCACGATCGTCCCCATCATGATCAACAGGAAGGGAATCACAACAGGCAGGATTGCAGCGGACAGTGGCGGAAGCCTGCGCTCCGGATCGGGCTCAAATTCTGTCAGTTCAGACATGGCGGTCCGCCGCATCGGGATACGAAATACCCGGTTGGCCCAAAGCGCGTAGAGATAGCCTACCACGATTGTGATCACCCCGAGCAACAGCCCTCCTGCGATCATGATTCCGAGATCGAGCTCCTGCTGTCCGGTCGCCTCCAGCGTCTGGTTCAGATTCTCGACTACCGTAATTGGCCCGGGAGTCGGGGGCACGAGAGAGTGTGCCATGCTTCCTCCCGCTACCACTGCCAGAAGAGCGAGAATGAACTTTTCAGGGTTGGACTTCGCAAAGGTCCGGACAAGCGGAACCATCAGGTAGAATACGGTATCGAAGAAGACCGGGATCCCGAGCAGAAAGCCACTGCTCAGGAACCCCAGCGGCGCACGCTTCACTCCAAAAAGTGAAAGGAATCCCCTCACGATCCTCTCCGCTGCTCCACTTACAAGGAGGCACTGTCCGATAACGGCTGCCATCGCAATCACCAGCCCGACCTTGCCACAACCCGTTCCAAAGGCTTCTGCCAGCCTTTTGCCCACCCCTGCGAACGAGGCCTCTCCCGGCGCCAGCACTCCCACCACCAGCGCGCCCAGCATAAGGGCCAGGAATGGATGGAGACGAAATTTCAAGATGGCGCCCACCACCACAGCCATACCCACCAGGCACATGAAAACTGGACTCATCGGCGAAGCACTCCTTCCATGGTCAAAAATCCTTCAAAAGAACCGCCCCCGATGTAAAGAGAGTTCGTCATTAACGCTCTCATGCCTGCATCCCATCCACGCAAGAAGCCCGAGGAACTCCGTAGTCACCGCTTCTTCGCTCCTGATACCCAACGCGGGTTTGGGCATCGCTCCCGACACAAGCAACTCGGCTACAACGATGATGAGTTCATGGGGAAACCGGTCATCGCAATCCTCAATACGTGGAACGATTTCATTTCCTGCCATGCTCACTTCCGCCAGCGGGCAGAGGAAATCAAACGGGGAGTATGGCAGGCAGGCGGTTCCCCCGTCGAGGTCCCGGTCCTCGGGTTAAGTGAGACCTTCATGAAACCAACCTCCATGAGCTACCGCAATCTGCTGGCAATGGAGACAGAAGAAGTACTACGTGCTCATCCCATAGACGGAGCGGTCCTGATGGGAGGCTGCGACAAGACTACGCCCGGGCTCCTGATGGGCGCACTGATGGTGGATATCCCCATCATCTTCATGCCTGGAGGACCCATGATGCGGGGGAGCTGGCGGGGGAAGGAAGTCGCCTCCGGAACCGATGTCTGGAAATACTGGGCCGAACGTGGCGCAGGATGCCTCTCCTGTGATGCCTGGCATGACCTGGAGGATCATATTGCTCCCAGCCCGGGGCACTGCATGACCATGGGAACCGCATCGACAATGACCTCAATCACCGAGGTCCTTGGCCTCGCCCTGTCCGGTTCCTCTTCAATTCCCGCCGTCCATTCAGCTCATTCCCGCATGGCTGCACGTTGTGGGAAACGTATTGTGGAAGCGGTATGGGAAGATCTCAAGCCGGGGAACCTTCTCAGCGAATACTCCTTCCTCAATGCGATCACCGCTGACATGGCTATCGGCGGAAGCACTAATGCCATCGTTCACCTTATCGCTATTGCGAGACGCGCGGGAATCGAACTCCCTCTTGAGCGTTTCGACGAAATCGCAGGCCGCACCCCGGTTCTTGCCAACCTCAAGCCCAGTGGGTCCTATGTGATGGGCGACTTCTATGATGCAGGCGGGCTTCCCGCTCTGCTCGCACGCATCCCTGATCTTCTCCATCTGGATTGTCCTACCATAGAGGGGATCACCCTTGGTGCTGCCATCAGCAATGCGGAGGTCTTCAATGACGAGGTAATCCGACCCCTGGACAAGCCACTGAGCCCCGAGGGCGGCACTGCCATCCTCAGGGGCAACCTTGCTCCGGACGGAGCGGTAATAAAGCCCGCTGCAGCTGATCCGAGCCTCCTCACACATCGAGGACCTGCTGTCGTTTTCAGGGACCTTGCAGATATCAGGGATCGCATCCACGACCCTTCCCTCGCAATCACTCCCGACCATGTCCTCGTCATGCAGAGTGGAGGACCGCTCGGAGCACCGGGCATGCCGGAGTCGGGCATGCTTCCTATTCCAAACTATCTTCTGGAGCAGGGAACCCGCGACATGGTGCGACTTTCCGACGCCAGAATGAGCGGAACAAGTTACGGCACCTGCGTCCTTCATATCTCCCCCGAGTCCCATCTTGGGGGACCACTCGCCCTCGTCCGGGACGGCGACATGATTGAGCTCAATGTCTCCGAACGCCGCCTTCACCTTGATGTCGATGAGGAAGAACTTGCACGCCGCCGGGAGCAGTGGCCCAAGCCTTCTCCACGCTTTAGCCGTGGATACGGCAAACTCTTCGAGAGCGAAGTAACTCAGGCCCACGAGGGTTGTGACTTCCGTTTCCTTGAAAATGATGGATCCTCTACACCTGACCCTGAGATCCACTAGCGCCCTGCTTCATGAGAACCGGACCTGTCACTCCTGAACTCCTTCGGGCCTCCGTGATCGCCGTACCACCACTGGCCCGGACAGAAGACTACTCTCTCTCGATTCCGGAAAACCGCAGAATCATCGAACACATTGAAAAGGGAGGCATTCGCACCCTTCTCTATGGAGGTAACGCCAATCTCTATCATCTCCGCCCGGAAGAGTATGGTGATCTTCTTGAGATTATTGCTGGATCCGCAGCCGAGGAAACCCTCGTCATCCCGTCCGCAGGCCCAACCTACGGCACGATGATGTATCAGGCGTCGCTCCTCGCAGAATCCATGTTTCCTACTGCCATGATCCTGCCCATGCAGGGACTCACCACAAGTCAGGGAGTGGCCGAGGGAATCAGGCACTTTGTCCAGTCTTTCGGAAGGCCCGTTGTCGTCTACATCAAGAACCTCGGATATCTTGACCCGGAAGACGTCGCCCGTCTCACCGAGAGCGGACATGTCAGCTTTATCAAATATGCAATCGTTCGCGAGGATCCCGCCGAGGACCCCTACCTCAACCGGCTCGTGGAAATCGTCGACCCCTCCATCATCGTCAGCGGGATCGGTGAGCAGCCAGCCGGTATCCACCGGGAACATTTCCGGCTCACTGGCTACACCTCCGGGTGCGTCTGCCTCAATCCAGGGCTTTCCCAGGAAATGCTTCGAGCCCTTAACGCAGGAGATATCGCCCGAGCTGACATCATCCGAAAGCTATTTGAACCCCTTGAAGACCTCCGCAATTCCATTAGCCCGGTCCGCGTGCTGCATGAGGCACTGCACCTGGCCGGAATTGCCAATACGGGACCGCACCTTCCGCTCCTCAGTCGACTGAATGACTCCGAACGGAAAGCAATCGAAGAGGCCGCCTGCAATCTCATGCAGCGCACCATCCCCTGATCCAACTACCCGGTCACCTTTTGAGGAGAGTCGATTCAGGTCCCGCGAGGTTGCTCATACAGGAATCTTGACTTAATTGTGTTCCTGAGCGCCCGCAGGCCACTGATGAATATCGTTCTGACAAATCCCGCCGGATTCTTCGCTCTCCTTGGGATTCCTGCAGTCATCCTCATTCATTTCCTCCAACGACAGGCCAAGGTGATCCCCATCAGCACCCTGTTCCTTCTTGCTCATACCCAGCGTGAATCCGTGAGCGGACGCCGCTTCGATCGTTTCACCAACTCTATCCCTTTATGGCTCCAGCTTCTGATGGTAATTCTCCTTACTTGGCTTCTGGTCCTCCCCCGCCATGTGCGGTCCTCTTCCACTCAACAGGTGGCAGTCGTCCTCGACAGCTCAGCGTCCATGAGCGTCTTCAAGGAACAACTGCTGGACAAGCTCCGCACGAAGCTTCCTCCGCTGCAGGGAAATGCCTCCCGCCTCAGGCTTTACATCTTTGAAAGCGCAGGTGATCGACCCGTCCTTTATACAGGCGAGGATCTTGAGAAGGCTCTCTCCACCCTGCAGAAATGGACTCCCTCCACAGGCTCAATTGACCCCGCCGGTTCCCTGCGGCTGGCCCGCAGTCAGGTCAGCAGAGAAGGGATCCTGATCTACGTCAGTGATACCCCCGCGACCAATCTACCCTTTGATGCACAGCACCTCGCTATCGGGGAGCCCAGGGAGAATGTAGGATTTACTGGAGCAGGTTTCGAAAATGAAGGCTCCGCTGTCAGGTGGAAGGCCTTACTTCGCAACTACTCCGACAGCAACCAGACCCGCAACTGGCACATCATCTTTGATGACGGCAGCAGAAGCCCATCCAAGTCGGTTACTCTCAAGAGAAATTCGATGACCACCATAAGCTCCGTATTCCCGGAAGGAAGCAGGAGACTGCGCGTGGTCCTCACCTCCGATGATTTCACCCTCGATGACGAACTGCCTCTCGTTATTCCGCGCCCTAAGACGCTCAGATACTTCCTCCAGCTTACGGGGAAATATGACCAGATCGCCGAGAAGTTCGGCCGTTTTCGTAACATTGAAGAAAGCAACGATCCTGCTCAGTCAGACCTTTCCCTCGTTTCCCACGACCCACTTCTCGCCGAGCTCCCCAGGGGGAACAGCATCATCATGCTGGATGAAAAGAACCAGGCCCGGAAATACCTGCGCGGTGGAATTGTCGCCGAAAGGCATCCCCTCATGGATGGGATCAACTGGCAACCCCTGCTGGTTAGGGAATCCATTCAGATGCAACTGGATGAGACCGATAAAGTCCTCCTCTGGCAGGGCAATCGCCCTCTTATTGCCCTGCGAACTTCCGTCCTCCCGGCAGTATCCGGTGAAACCGGGGCACAACGCAGCCAGCAGCTTATCTTCAATTTCGACCTGACACTGTCCAATGCAGGGCAACTTGATTCAACAGCCCTCCTTCTCCACCGCTTCAGCCAGGGACTACGTGACCTCAAGGTCGCCCCGGAGGCTCTCAACACGGAAACCGGGCAACCTCTGAAAGTCGCAACCCGCAACAGCACTGAAACCACTTCCCTGAGTCTCACCCGTTTCGGGACGAACGGACAAACCCTCGAAGACGGAACCAGGATGATTCCCCTTTCGCAGGCCCGGTTCCTGCAGGCCCCTGAAACCCCGGGCTTCTTCGAGGTCAGACAGGGAGACGAACTACTTCTTGAATCCGGATGCCACTTTGCCGATACCCGTGAAGCCGACCTGCGGGAGTGCAGATCTGAGGACCAGATAGCACCGGTGAGTGGCAAGGCGGTGGAGAGGTCTACCAGGGAAGATCACTTCTGGCGCCTCTGGGCAGTGATCGTCCTGTTCTCGCTTCTCTTTTCCTGGCACTTCACCAGGGATCGCCCCCGGGACGAAAAGGAGCATTCTGCAAACCCGGAAGCCATTACCGGAAATCGCTGAACTTCAGACCATAGCGAAAACCCTTCTTCCCATGCCCCTCTCAGCACCTCACTTCTTAACCCACTGAAATGTCCTTCGAGACTCCAGAATGGTTTTTTCTGATCGGGGCCTTCCTCTTTGCAGGATGGTTCAGACCGAACCTGCAACTCTGGCGCCCGCTAAGAGCAATCACCCTTCTGGCTCTGACCCTCCTTCTTGCCGATCCCAGACTTGACAAAAACGAGGACAGCCTCGACCTCTGGGTTCTCCTCGACCGTTCTGATTCAACGGAGGATCTCATTGATGCAGGCCTCCCGGAATGGCGAGAACTTCTTCTGCGATCAAAACCCTCACGCAAGGATCAACTCCTGTTCGTGGACTACGCCGCCGAGGTCCTTGAGCAGGGCAGCGGTGATTCTGCCGTCTTTACCGGAAACCGTAAACTGACCCGTACCAATCTCGCGATCCAGAACGTCCTCGCTCTTGCCGATACCGAACGCCCGACCCGGGTGCTTGCCTTCACGGATGGTTACTCCACCGAACCTCTCGTCGAGGCTGCTGCCAAGTTAAAAGCCCGCGGGATCCCCCTGGACTTCCGACTCGTTCGTGAGGAAATCACTAATGATTTCAGCATTGCCCGACTCCATACTCCCATGCGGGCACAACTGAACGAACCCTTTATCCTCGGCATTACCGTCCGGGGCTTTGATGACATCGATGTCCCTCTGCAAATCATGCGGGACGGGAACCCGATCGCGGAAAACATCATCGTCTCCCTGAAAGACGGCATCGGTCAGGTAGAGTTCACCGATCGCATTCCTGCGGTCGGGTCCTACAGATACAGTGCCCGCATCACCCCAACGGAAGACGCCTACCCAGGCAACAATACAGCCGAACGCTGGATCGAGGTAACAGGCGGACCGAGAATCCTCCTGATCACCAAGTATGCCGACGACCCACTCGCACAGATCCTCCTTCAGCAGGGCTTTACGATCGAGACCGTCAACAACCCCATTGGATTGAAGATTGGACAACTCTCTGGGACACGTGCGGTCATTATCAACAATGTCCCTGCTTTCGAAGTCCCCGGGGACTTTCTTGCAGCCCTCGAATTCTTCGTCCACGAACAGGGCGGCGGCTTACTGATGGCGGGAGGAAAGCAGTCCTTTGGTTCAGGGGGGTATTTTGAATCCGCGATCGATCCTCTCCTTCCGGTTTCAATGGAACTCAAGAGCGAACACCGGAAACTGGCGGTGGCCATGGCTATCGTGATGGATCGATCCGGGTCGATGGGGGCGACCGTCTCACAGGGCGGAAAGCAGATTACCAAGATGCAACTGGCCAACACCGGCGCTGCGAAGGCGATCGAACTGCTCGGCTCTCAGGACAAGATCTCCATCCACGCGGTGGACAGCGAGCCTCATTCCATCATCAAGCTCAGTGATGTAGGCACCCGGAAAAAGAAGTTGATGGACGCAGCCCGCAAGGTGCGGTCGGGAGGAGGAGGCATTTACGTCTATCGAGGACTCAAGGCCGCCTGGGACGAACTCAAGAATACTGATCTGGGGACACGTCACATCATTCTCTTCTCCGATGCTGCTGATTCGGAGGAACCGGGAGACTACAAGAATCTGCTCAGGAAAGTCACCGATAACAGCGGCACAGTCTCCGTAATCGGACTCGGGACACGCTCGGACCAGGATGCACCCCTCCTTGAAGATATCGCAAAACGTGGAAACGGAAGGATCTTCTTCACCAACAGGCCTCTCGAGATTCCCAAGCTCTTTGCTCAGGAAACTGTCACGGTAGCCCGTTCGGCCTTCGTCAAGGACCCGGTTCCTGCCCGTCCCACTGGGCAATGGTCCGAAATCTCACCTAAACCCCTTGAGTTTCTGTCAGAAGTCGATGGCTACAACCTCTCCTACACCAAGAAACTGGCCACCACCTCCCTTGTCGCGGAGGACGACTACCTCGGCCCACTCATCTCACACTGGAGGCGCGGCATCGGCCGCTGCATGGCTATCTCCTTCCCGCTCGGGGGGGAATACTCCTCAAGGGCCCGCTCCTGGCGAAGTTATGGAGATTTTGTCCAGACGGTCGCCCGTTGGCTCATGGGATCTGAAACCCCACCCGGACTCGGTCTTCGACATCGCCTCGAAGGAACACGCCTCACCATCGATCTCTTCCATGAGGCGGGAGAATGGGCTCAGCGCCTGTCCGAGACCCCTCCACGCATCAGGCTTCTCGATGGACAGGCAGGGGGGACCTCCTACGAAATAGCCTGGAAACGTATCGCTCCCGGGCATTTCTCGGCCACCCGCGAACTGGAAGAAGGCCAGGTGATCCGCGGGGCAGTACAGGCAGGACCCCATGCCATGGCCTTCGGGCCAGTGACCGCAGGAAGCTCCGCTGAATGGTCCTTTGAACCGGAGCGGCTTGCCGAACTCCGGGAAGTCTCCCGCCTCAGTGGCGGACGCGAACTGGTCGATCTCTCTCAGGCCTGGATTCGTCCCCCTGCCGTTCAAGCTACGAATCTACGCATCCCTCTTCTCCTCCTCACTCTGCTCATCATGCTGCTGGATGCCCTGATCACACGCATGGGCTGGCGCATCCCAATTCTCGTCCCTGCTGGTGCCACGATCCGAAAAGCCCGCCGGCGTGAAAAATCCAGAATACAGAGGAGCGGGAGCAGCGAATCCAGGGAGTCGTCCGCTACACCCGACGATCTGAAAACAGAAAGATCTGTTAATTCAGATCCTGATTCCGGTCAACCGGGCGCAATGCAGTCCAAACCGGAACCAGGGCCTGTTGTGGCTGAAAGCACAGAGCTGGAGCGTCGCGTTTCGCGATACAAACGAGCCAAACGGCGGCAATGAAGCATCGCCGTCCGCACCCGTCACATCCTGATCTAGAGTCCGGAGGACTCGAGACTGTCATCTACTTCGAGGCTCTGATCCATGACGAGGGCAGGATTCTCTCCCTTGCTGGCACCCACAACCTCAGCCGGCACACCGGCCACCGTCGTGTGGGCAGGAACATCCTCAAGCACTACGCTACCCGCTCCAATCTTGGCCCCCTGTCCGATCTCGACACGTCCGAGAATCTTGGCCCCTGCTCCGATCAGCACACCGGAGCGCACAATAGGGTGGCGGGCTCCCACCTCGTTGCCGGTCCCCCCCAGGGTAACCTCATGCAGAATCGAGACATTGTCCTCAATGATCGCTGTCTCTCCCACCACGAAACTGGTAGCATGATCAAGGAGGATGCCGGAACCAATGCGAGATGCGGGGTGGATATCCACTCCAAAGACCTCGCTGGCCAGACTTTGGAAATAAAGTGCCATCGAGCGGCGCCCGTTATTCCAGAGATGGTGTGAGACCCGGTAAGTCGTGATCGCCAGGAACCCTTTATAATACAGCAGGGGTTCAAGTGCCGAGGTGCAGGCTGGATCCCGTTCGCGAATCGCCTCCAGATCAGCGACAGCACTGTCGACCAGTTCCGGATGGTCCCTCAGGAGCCCTCCCAGCAGGGGAATCAATTCATCACAGGGCATATCCTGACGGGCAAGCTTCCGGGCCAGTCGCACTCCCAGCGCAGAGCCCAGACACGGCTGGTCCAGAATCACTTCCTTGAGAAGCGACCTCAGGCACGGTTCTTCCGCTGCAATTCTCCCAGCCTGAACGCACAAATCATCCCAGAGGAACCCGGGCGTCCGCCCTGCTTCGTCAGGAAGATCTGTGGATTGTGGACTGGTGCCGGTATCGGACATGTGTTTATGTGCTATCGGTGAGGGTTTCCCAGAAACTGGAGTATGCCTGTCGGGCTGCGGTCTGCCTTGCCCGGCATTATGATGGTAGCACAGTCGTAAAGCTTGAGGATATCGCCAAACGGGAGGATATCTCTGCCAGCTTTCTCGTCCAGATCCTCAATGAACTCAAGCGCGCTGATATAGTGGTCAGCAAAAGAGGTAAAGCGGGAGGATATATCCTCTCACAGCCTCCAGCCAAGATCGCCCTCCGGGCAATAGTCCAGGCTGTTGAGCCCGGACTCCTCGCTACGCCGGAAAATAGTTCGGGAGCCTCCGGCCCAGCCGTGAACAACATCTGGCACGATCTCTCAAGATCCGTATCCGAGCGACTCGAGAATGTATCCCTTGAGTCGATGGCATCCGAAGCGGGCGCACCAATGTACTTCATCTGAGACCCTAGATCTCCGAGACGGGCAGATTCGCCACCTCCTCCCGGACGCTCTCTGCCAGCGGAGTGCTGAGGTAACGCTCAGTCGTACTGGCCGCAATCACCACTACCCGCTTTCCTGCCATCTCTTCACGCTTGGCTACTTGCAGGGCAGCCCAGATGGTGGCCCCGCTGGAAATACCGGCGGGGAAACCCTCAAGGAGACAAAGCTGCTGGGCGGTTTCAAAGGCATCTTCATTGGAAACCTGTACCACCTCATCCACGATTTCGGTATTCAGGTTACCGGGTATGAATCCAGCCCCGATCCCCTGGATCTTGTGTGGACCCGGGTCACCTCCCGAAATCACCGGACTGGCAGAAGGCTCCACCGCCACGGTATGCAACTCGCGACGGGCCTTAATCACTTCCGACACCCCCGTAATAGTTCCACCGGTTCCAACCCCGGCAACGAAAACATCTATTTCACCACCAGTGTCACGCCAGATCTCTTCCGCAGTGGTCTTGCGGTGGACTTCCGGGTTAGCGGGGTTGTCGAACTGACTGGGACCAAAGGCTTCCGGATCTTCCTCAAGCAATTGCTTGGCCTTGGCAATTGCTCCCCCCATCCCCTTGGGACCTGGAGTGAGCACTATTTCCGCCCCAAGCATCTTGAGAAGCACACGACGCTCAATCGACATCGTTTCCGGCATGGTGAGGATACATCGGTAGCCCTTTGAGCGCGCGACAAAGGAGAGCGCGATCCCGGTGTTGCCCGAGGTCGGCTCAATGATCGTTCCGCCCGGCTTCAGCGAGCCATCGGCCTCCGCTGCTTCAATCATCGACTTTCCAATGCGATCCTTCACGCTGAGCAGCGGGTTATAGCCCTCCGACTTTACGATCACCTCGGCCTTGCAGCCATTCGCAATGCTGTTCAGTTTTACCATCGGGGTGCCCCCGATCATGTCGACCATGTTTCCCGAAACTCCGCTCATTGATCCAGTAGTTGTGGTTTGTATTGAAATGACCTCTTAACTGTCCGAGGCAAGACCTACAATGAATTATATCTGGAAATCCTGCTGACCCGAATTCAGATGCAGTCCGCACTCATATTTCTCACCATTAAAGCGCGTCGACTCCCTTGATGATTTACTGCCCGGACTGGTCGAATGCCAGTCCCCCATCGTGACGTATCCAGCAGCCGCAAGAGGGTGGCGAGGCAGACCATGATCCCTCATAAAGCACTCAACCTTCTCGTCATCCCAGTCAATGATGGGATAACCCTTCAGGGTTCTGGCCTGCTTCTCTGCAATTTCACGCTGAGAACGCCCACTTGACTGGGCACGACGAAGCCCACTGAGCCACACATCGGCCCCCAGCTCCTGCAGGGCACGATTCATGGGTTCAACCTTATGAATCCGGGCATAGTTATTCATTCCATCGGCCCCTGCTTCCCACTCCCTGCCATGGAGCGCCTCCTGACGAGCCGCGGTCACAAGAGGGGAGTATACCCGGGCTTCAAACCCAAGCTCTTCCTGGAGAAGAGCNGCATAGCGATAGGTTTCCGCAAAAAGATACCCGGTATCAATGAACACTACCGGTATCCGGGGNGCGTGATCCCTGAGGAGCTTTAACATCACCGCAGCCTGCAGACCGAAACTCGTGGTAGCCACGATGCGCCCTGAAAACCTCTCTGCCAGCAACTCGATTCGACCAGCCGCATCCAGAGAATGGAGGTGCTCGTTCAGAACAGCAACATCTTCCTCAATCCCTGACTTAGCATCCATCTCCGCTTTCATGGGTTCGTGAGCAGTACAATTATTCCGGAATGACCACATCGTGGTGAAAGTCGAGCCCGTTGGTGGTGGCCTTCACATGACCATGCCGTATGACAAAGTCACCAAAACGCTCACCCTCTTCCCGGTTGCGGGCATAATCCTCGATGACCGGCTTCAGGAGATCCCGGATCTCCTCACTTTTCACGCTGGCGCGATAAAGCTTGCTCAATCTCTGGCCGGAAAATCCTCCACCCAGATAGACATTATACTTACCCGGAGCCCTTCCAACAAAAGCGATCTCTGCAATGTAGGGCCGCGCGCACCCGTTGGGGCATCCGGTCATCCTGATAGTGATTGCATCATGACGCAGGCCACACTCCTCGATCACCTCCTCCAGTTCGCTGACAACATCGGGGAGATACCGCTCTGCCTCTGCCAGGGCCAGGGAGCAGGTGGGCAGGGCCACGCAGGCCAGCGAATGAAGACGCAGACCGGTATGCCGTTCATGCACGTCGAGATCATGTTCAGCGATCAATTTCTCCACTTCACCGCGCTGGGCGACCTTGATCCGGGCCACCACCAGGTTCTGGTTTCCCGTGAGACGGAATTCTCCATCCAGAATCTTCGCAATTGCCAGAAACCCGCTTCTCCATCTCGCTTCGCTGGTGTCACAGACTCGTCCTCCGGGAACATAAAAAGTATAATTAGCTGTTCCGTCCTCATTTTCCGACCAGCCATAGCGATCCCCGTTCTCCGTGAACTCATAAGGACGTTGCTTCTCCAGACTGTAGCCCAGTCGCTCCTCTACCAGTTCACGAAAGGCATCCACGCCATGGTCATCCACAGTGTATTTCAGGCGGGCATGCTTTCGTTCGATCCGGTCTCCATGGTCACGTTGGACCAGGACCACCTTCTCCGCGACATCCACAACCTTGTCGGTTGGCACAAAGCCAATGACATCTGCCACCCGGGGATAGGTTTCTTCCTGTCCGTGGGTCATTCCCATCCCTCCTCCCACTGCTACATTGAACCCTTCCAAGCCATTGCCATTGGCAATCGCTATGAAGGAGAGGTCGTTCGCATAGACATCAACGTCATTGTTCGGAGGTAATGCCACTGCGATCTTGAACTTCCTGGGCAGGTAGTGCTTGCCGTAGATCGGCTCTTCCTCATCCCTGCTCGATTCCACCTTTTCCCCCTCAAGCCAGATCTCGTGATAGGCCCCGGTAGCTGGCGTGAGGTGGTCGCTGAGATCCCGGGAAACCCTGAGTACTTCCGCATGCAGGGCGGACGCATCGGGATTCGCATTACACATTACATTACGGTTCACATCCCCACAGGCCGCAATGGTATCCAGGGCGGTCTCATTAATCTCCCGGATTGTTCGCTTTAGATTACTCTTGATAACCCCGTGCAACTGGTAGGCCTGCCGCGTCGTCAACTTGATCGTGTCGTTCGCGTATTCCGTGGCCATCCGGTCAACCTCGATCCACTGCTCAGGAGTCGAAACTCCTCCCGGCACCCTGATCCTGATCATGAAGGAGAAGGCTTTCTCCAGCTTGTGCTTGCGCCTGGCCGCACGCAGATCCCGGTCGTCCTGCTGGTAGGATCCATGGAACTTGATCAACTGCTGATCATCCGCCGAAATCCCACCGGTGGATAGATCCTCCAGCCCTTCCGCAATCGTTCCNCGCAAATAGTTACTGCGGTCCTTGATGCCCTCGTTGGCTGATGGTTTACGATCTTTTTTACTCATGTCTTCTGGCATCTGAAAATTAGTAGACATCACGCTGATACCGCCCACTCTTCTTGAGTTCTCCGAGATAGGCCTCGGCTTCCCCGGGACCAAGCCCACCCTGTTCCCCAATCAGTTTCAAAAGGGCCTCCTGTACATCGGGCGCCATCCGGGAAGCATCCCCACAGACATAGAAGTGCGCACCCTGCTCCAGCCACTCCCAGATTTCACCCGCTTTTTCCCGAATGCGGTCCTGAACGTAAACCTTCTCCGGTTGATCCCGGGAAAACGCGACATCCAACCTCGTCAGGGCTCCCGATTTAAGGTGGTCCTGCCATTCAAGCTGATAGAGAAAATCGTAAGTGTAATGCTGGTCCCCGAAAATAATCCAGCTGGGTCCACTTCCCTCCCGGGTGGCCCGGTCTTCCACAAAAGCCCGGAACGGAGCAATCCCGGTTCCAGGCCCAACCATGATTATGGGGACCTCATCATCCTCCGGCAGCCGGAAGCGCTTATTGGGCGTCACAAAAACGGGAACGACATCCCCTTCCTCAACCAGATCCGCAAGACAGGTTGAAGCCACCCCCTTTCGCTCAAACCCATGACCTTCATAACGAACTGCCGCCACTGTCAGGTGCACTTCTCCATCGTGTTCCCTGGGACTGGACGCGATCGAATAGAGCCGGGGAGGCAGAACCCGGAGCATGTCGACAAGCTCCTGCCCACCGGTCTTTCCAGCCGGGAATTCACGCAGAAGGTCAACGATCTGGCGCCCCCAGATCCAGCTCTTGAATTGCTCCTTGTTATCCTCAGACAGCAATTCGGCCAGTTCCTCTGACCCACAATGTCCATGCCAAGCCTTGGCTACCTTCCGGGAAAGCGCAGTAATGTCATAGTCCCCTGTAAGTGCCTCACGCAACTGTTTGCGGCCTGATGAACGGGTCTCAACCTCTTCTTCACCGCTTAATCCAGCAGCTTCCAGAAAACCGTTGACCACATCCTCCGCATTGGTGGGCACCACTGCCAGAGAATCTCCAACTTCATAACTCAAGCCCGAACCCTCAAGGCTCAGTTCAAAGTGCCAAGTCTCCTTCGCTGAACCCGGCCCGTTCAACTTTACTTTTTCCAGCAACCTCGCAGGGAAAGGATTCTTCTTTCCGTATTCTCCCGTCGGTGCGACGGATGCCACCTCTCCCGGGGATAAGGACTCAACCGCACCCGCACCGAGCGCCCGCAGGGCCTCATCTATCCAGCCCTGATACGTCTCCTCGAAATCCACATCACAATCCGCCCGTGATGCAACCCGCTCCGCACCCAGTTTCTCCAGTTGCTGGTCGAAATCCTTTCCGATCTTGCAGAAATGCTCGTAACTCGTGTCGCCGAGGGCACACACCGAATAACGCACCCCACTCAGGTCAAGCCCCCCGGCCATGAANGCTCCATGATATTCCTCCGCACTCTCCGGAGGATCTCCCTCTCCCCAGGTACTCACGACCACGAGCAGAGAACCCGCCTTAACGAGGTCATCGGGACTGGCCTCCGCCATATTGCTCAACTTAACCTTGAATCCTCCCGCCTTCGCCAACTTGGCAGTCCGGGCAGCCAGGATCTCTGAGTTCCCCGACTCGGTCCCATAGAGAACCAGCAGAGGCCCCCCTCCTTTTGTCCGCAAATCACCGCCCAGAAAGCTACCGAGCCATTGCCGTTGCTCTGTGGTGCAGCCTCCCAGCAATTCAGTGAGGGTCCCACGCTGCGCATCATCAAACGGCGCATCCTCAGGGATTTTAATCATTAGTTACCTGATCAAGTAAGTTATGTTAATAAGATTCTGATATCTGGCCCCCATTTGCAATGAGAAACAGGCAATTTTCTCAATAACTACCAAAGAGCACCCTTTTATCCCCCAAGCTCGCTATTGCGCGGGGGCTCGCTACCTCTCTGCTGCAGACTGGCGAAAGCGTTACTTCCAGTGCCAGGTGAGGGCTACCTCAATTTCAGGATGAATGCTGTGATGAACCGGACATTCCAGAGCCGCACTCTGAATCATTTCCCGGTCGGGATGGTCAACGGATATGGGCATCTCCGCTTCCACTTCCAGTCTTGAAATCCGGCGAGGGGAATCTGCTGACATGTGTTTCCGCACCCGGAGCTTCATCCCTTCAAGAGAAAACTCCTTCTGCCGGGCTACAATACCCATCACCGTAGCCATACACGTTCCCAGGGCAGTCGCAACCAGGTCAGTAGGCGAAAAGGCCTCTCCACGTCCATTGTTATCCACCGGGGCGTCGGTAGCGAGGCAATCCCCGGAGGGTTGATGAATTGCCGAGCAACGCAGCTGGCCCTGATAATCTATGCTGATTTCAATCATTCCTCGTTCGGTTCTCCAAGTCCGGCTTCAGTTTCGTCCTCCTTCTCAACGATGACCGGGACTTTTGCAAGAACGACCCGGAATCCGTAGAGACCAGAGACATCCAGATTACCCCTGCCCTGAGAAGGCTTACGCACAGGACGCCGCACCGANGCCTTGAGGTGATTATCAGCAAAGCTCTTCCAGCATGCCCCACGCGCAACATCGTATTCGCCAAAGGGACTGTAATCGCTCGCTACCCACTCCAGAACATTTCCGCCCAGATCGTACATCATGTGTGTCCCTACCGGGCGCCCGGCATAGCTGCCTACGGGCGAAGTATGGGAAGCCCCATCATCGTATCCTGCTATGTGATTGCCAGCCTCAACGGAATCCGCGCTGACCAGGCTCAGGTCCGCAAAGTTACCACTTCTGTCCGGCGGCGGCATCTCCTCTCCCCAGAAGAATCCCTCGGCCCGCCCGTGCTTGTCCATGGGCCACGACCCGACCTCTCCATCCAAGCCGACGAAGGCACTCCATTCTTCGTCGGTGGGCAGACGATATTCGTGACCTGCTCCTATCTCACCTTCCTTCCGCTCATGAAGGGTAAGCCATGAGCAGAACAGTTCTGCATCCTCCCGCGTCACATTCACTACCGGATGGTCAGGGCCATGAGACTGGGGATTCTCCTGAGCAAATTCCGACTGCGGGGGAGGATTGAATTTACCTGCCCACTGGTTGATGAAACGGGCATAGTCAGCCCCTGCGCGCTTGTCGTTTTTTCTAGGCTGAGGAAGTTTCGTGCCCATGCTCCTGGTGAAAGCATCATAGTCACTCTGCCGGGTTTCCCAGATACTGGCCAGCAACTCCAGATCTGCCCGGACAGGAATCAGTTGCATGGCCAGGCTGTTCTCCAAAGGTTCTCGTGGATAATCAAAAAGATTTTCCCGCTGGAGGGTCACCACCATCTCGTCAAGAACCTGGTCCGTACGAAGATTGAGCGGTTGCTCATATCGGCGAAACATCGGCAATTCCACGATCAACTTCAGTTCTCCCTGCCCCTTGGGATTCAACTGGACCCGCACCCCCCGGTTTTCCCCATCTACTCCTTTCAGAGGAG
>PAQU01000025.1 GCA_002709395.1 Roseibacillus sp.
TACGGAGTGGAGGTTCCCAAGGGAAAGGCCGGAGAGATCATGCTCAAGGGGATGGGGGGATATTTCGAAACGCATTGGTCGGTCAACCCGCACTGGGTGGCAACCATCGAGAAGTTGCCTGAGCACCCGATCACCCGGGGATGTACTCCCTTCGTTCAAAATGATGAGTGGTATTATCACATGCGCTTCGCACCAGAGATGAAGGGGGTGACCCCGATTCTTTCGGCGCATCCTCCAAAGGCCACCATGAATCGTCCGGATGGACCTCATTCAAACAATCCCCATGTTCGGAAGTCGATGGCCGCGGGAGAGATCCAGCACATTGGCTGGGCTTACGAGAGGCCCGGAGGCAAGGGGCGCGGGTTTGGTACGACTGGCGGTCATTACCACGCAACCTGGGACAGCGATAACTGGCGGACCCTGGTCCTTAATGCGATCACATGGACCTCAGGGGTAGAGGTTCCGGCAAAGGGTGTGCCCTCTGCAAAGAATCCGGTAAGCGGAGCCAAGTAGGCATTCAGGTTTCCCGCATTTAGGAAGCCCAGATGGCACCTTTTTGCGATGACATAAAGGTGTGAAGCACCGGCCCTTTCAGGGCATTCGCTTCTATTCTATGGATGAGACTTGCCTGAGGTAGGCCCTGTCCCTAGAGAATTGGTATGAGGTCGTCAAAGAGAGTTGCTGTTCTGCTGTTTCCGCTAATCACCCTGGGACTGCTCGTCCTCGTTGGAGGCGTGGGGAGTGCCGAGAAAGATGAAGTCCCGGTCAAGTCAAAGGCAGTAAGGGCCCTGCTGGTCACGGGAGGAGGCTACCATGACTACAAGACCCAGAAGAAGATTCTGACGGAAGGAATCAGTAAGCGGGCGAATGTGGATTGGGATGTGTTCATGGGAGATGCAAAGCAGACCAAGGAGAAGCTTGGCCAGGAGGGTTGGGCCAAGGATTATGATGTTGTCGTCTATAATCTCTGTCATGCACACGAGACGGACGGGGCATTTGTTGAGGGCTTAGGGAAGGTTCATCATGAAGGAAAGGCTGCGGTTGTGATTCACTGCGCAATGCATTCCTATCACTGGAAGATTCCAGGGGAGACCAAGCACTGGCCTGCGATGCTGGGAGTTACTTCGCCCCGGCATGGGAGACATGCTCCCATCGAGGTGACGAATCTTGTTGAGGATCACCCTGTGATGAAAGGCTTCCCTGCCAAGTGGAAGACTCCCAAGGGAGAGTTGTATCATATCAAGAAGGTCTGGCCCACGGCCACCGTGCTGGCGAAGGGTAGTATAGACGGAGGAAAGAACTTTCATGATTGCGTCTGGTTGAACGAGTATGGCAAGGGCAAGGTCTTCGGGACGACGCTGGGACATCACAACGAAACGATGCAGGAAGAGGTCTATCTGGATCTTGTCTCACGTGGGTTACTCTGGGCCGTAGGCCAACTGGATTGATGCAGTGGGGGAATTCATGGCTTCCTGCTGCTTTCAGCGGCAGAAACAATTCCCCATTAATTCCGTGACCAGTGTTGTCCGATCCCCAGGAAATTATTAATCATGCAAATACATAAATTGATCATCGCGGGCATTTTACCCGTGGCGAGTCTCCTGTTCGCTTCCTCTCTGTCGGCGCAAACCCCCGACGAACTGGAATCCCTGCGTTTCTCAGGTCCTGAACAGACTCCCTGTCCGGCCTGTATCTGTGCTGCGCCCACCGGGGAGGTATTTGTCGGGGTCGACATGCTTGGGTCCCTTGGGAAGGGGCCGGGAAAAGGAAAGATTGTACGGTTGGTAGATGCAGATGGGGATGGTAAGCCGGAGGAAAGCACTACTTTTGTAGAGATTGATAATCCCCGCGGGCTGATTTCGATCGGGAGAAAGCTCTATATTCTTCATACCGTTATTCCAGCAAGCACAGGGAAACTGGAAGCAATGCACCTTTCGGTGTTTGAGGACAAGGACTGGGATGGAGTGGCTGACGGAAAGGGAAAGATCCTGGTGTCCGATGTGAGTCCGCCCAAGCACAACCAGGCCAGGGGAGCGGATCATACTACCAATGGAATTCGCCTGGGAATAGACGGGTGGATCTATATTGCGGTGGGCGACTTTGGAGTCGTCGGAGCAAGAGGGACTGATGATACCGAGTTGACCATGCTGGGAGGTGGGGTGGTCCGAGTGCGTCCTGATGGGAGTGAGATGGAGGTCTATACTCACGGGTTGCGCAATATTTACGATGTAGCGATCGACCCATTCATGAACATGTTTACGAGGGGCAATACGAACGATGGGGGCGGCTGGAATATCCGCTTCATTCATCATGTTCAGTCCGGTCAGTACGGGTACCCAATGCTGTTCAAGCATTTTACCGATGAGATTATCCCAGCGTTGGGAGACCTGGGCGGCGGATCAGGGACCGGGGCTCTTTTTCTGCAGGAGCCAACGTGGCCTGAAAAATATAATAATGTTCCCATGATGTGTGACTGGGGGAGAAGTCAGCTTATCATTCACAGGGTGACTCCTGATGGGGCGAGCTTCACCCAGAAGCCTGAAAATTTCATACGTCTTGCACAGATAGCGGACGTCGATATTGACGGGTCTGGTCGTCTGTATGGAGCGGCCTGGGATGGGGCCGGTTACTCGGGTAACCCGAAGAAGGGCTATGTCCAGCGCTATGTGCCCAAGGGATGGAAATTCCGGCCCTTTCCCGATCCGGCGAAGCTTAAGGACGGCGCTTTGGTGGAAATGCTCCGGTCGGCAAGTGCGACGGCCCGGACAGCAGCCTCCCAGCAATTGCTCCATCGTCCGGCAGCAGCAAAGGCGGTAGCTGAGGTGGCGGTGGATTCAAGTGCGACCCTGGAGTCCCGGGTTGCGGCCATTTTTACCTATAAGCAGATGGAGGGGACCAAGGCTACTCCCGGTCTGCTGAAGCTTGCTGCTGATCCCTTGGTCCGGGAGTGGGCCCTGCGGGCTCTTACCGATCGCAAGACCCAGTTGAAGGGGCTTACCAAGGATCCCTTCGTGGTAGCCCTGAAGGACAAGAACCCTCGCGTGCAACTGGCTGCTGCAGTCAGCCTGGGCCGTCTGGGAGATGCATCGGCAGCAAAGGACCTCCTGGCTGTGACAGCAATGGGAGGGGCAGAAAATCCCCCTGAAGAATCCGGTGCTCCCACATTCCAGAGTAAGGTTCTAGGAACAAAGGAAACCGTTGCCATCGATGTCGATGTATCCAAGTTCAAGGAGCTTTACCTCATGGTTTCTGATGGAGGAAATGGGACGGGGAACGATCATGCGGCTTGGTTTTCTCCTGTTTTTGTTAATGCAGAGGGTAAGAAGGTTTCCCTCAAGTCCCTCAAGTGGAAATCGGCCAAGACGGGATGGGGAAAGATTGGGTTTGGCGTGAGTGCTACCGGGGCCCCCTTGAAGACGCATGATGGGAAGAGTGCGGCGACCGGGCTTGGGACCCACGCGGATTCCCTGATCGTTTACGATGTGCCGAAGGGAGCGGTTCGTTTCCAGGCTACCGGTGGGCTGGCCTCGACTTCCCGGGGTGGGACTGTTCAGTTTATTGTTCACGATACGAGGCCGGCGAGTGGGGCAGGAGGGATGAGTAAGGAGGGAGATCACGCGACGCCGAATTCCCAGGTCCTGCTCCCCCACGTGGCGGTAAAGGCCTTGGTGGACTTGAAGGCGACAGAAGCGTGCTTGTCAGCGGTTAATACGGAACTGGGGGAGGGGGCTCTCTGGGCCTTGCGGCTCATGCANGATGCCAAGGGGGTCCGGGGCTTGATGGATCGCTACAGTTCGTCCCGAACAAACGAGGCGCGAATGGGGATTCTGACGGCTCTCCTGCGCCTTTATCACAAGGAGCTTCCCTACGATGGCTCGTGGTGGTGGGGGACGCGTCCCGATACTCATGGGCCATACTATAAGTATGACACCTGGGAAGAATCAGAGAAGATCAGGCTCTTCGTGTACGAAGCTTTCCGTAGTGGTGATCTTGCCCTGCGCAGTTCCGTTGTAAGGGCTGTTTCCAGACACCGGGTAGGATTCAAGGGGATTAATGATACGGTGGCGGCCAAAATCCCGATCAAACCCGCGGATCCCACCGTGGATCTGGCCAGTATTGCGGCGAAGAAGGGGCAGATCGGAAAGATGTCGATTGAAGACGTATTGCTGGTGCTGAAGAAGGCCAAGGGGGATCTGGCCAGGGGAAGAGAGGTTTTTTCAAGTCAGGGGTGCATTGTCTGTCATACGACTGAAAAGGGGCAGCCTCTGAAAGGGCCGTTCATGGGTCAGGTGGGGGCAGTGCTCTCACCGGAGCAGATTGCTGAATCGATTCTCAAACCTAATGCCTCTATTTCCCAGGGTTTTGCTACCGTGCAGGTAACCACCAAGGACAACAAAACGTTCGTGGGGTTTGTCACCGCGCAAAGTGCAGAGTCCATTGAGGTTCGGGATATTGCCGGTAAGGCATCGCGGATCATGGTGGACAACATCAGAGAGCGCAAAGAGCTCGAGCTCTCGATGATGCCTGCCGGGTTGGCCGACGCGTTGAGTATCGAGGAATTTGCCTCGCTGGTCGCCTTTCTGGCATCCCAGAAGGGTTGATGACGCGTTGTCATGAGACAGGAGTGGCTCTCCAGTTTCGAGGGTGTCTCCTGAAAAGTGCCACCGCTGTTGACAGGTTGGTGGATGGGACCCCAGATTGCGTCCAATCAGATGGCCAAAAAGATCGCATTCCTTACTGCTGGTGGACTTGCTCCCTGCCTTTCTTCTTCGATTGGTGGGTTGATTGAGAAGTATAACGAGTTGGCACCCGATGCGGAGCTTATTGGTTATCTGAACGGTTATCAGGGTCTTCTGCTTGGACGAAGTATGCCGTTTCCCTCTGAGGCGAGGGAGAGGTATGATGTGCTCTACGGGTTTGGAGGCAGCCCGATTGGTAACAGCCGGGTAAAACTTACCAACGTTGAGGATTGCGAAAAGCGAGGACTGGTGCAGGCGGGGGAGGAGCCTCTGAAGGTGGCAGCAGAGCAACTACAGAAGGATGGGGTTGATATCCTTCATACCATCGGGGGGGATGATACCAACACCACTGCGGCTGACCTTGCTGGATACCTTCATGATAATGGGTATGACCTGACCGTGGTTGGCCTGCCTAAGACGGTCGATAACGATGTTTTTCCAATCGTGCAGACCCTGGGGGCCTGGACGGCGGCGGAGCAGGGTGCGATCTTCTTTGAAAATATAGCGAATGAGAATACCACCAGCACGAGGCACCTTATCATTCATGAAGTAATGGGGCGTCATTGTGGATGGCTCACCGGGGCTACTGCAGAGGCTTATCGCAAACGGCTTGATGGGTGGGAGTTCTTGCCTGGTATGCGTCTTGCCCGGGAGTGCTGGGACGTTCACGCGGTGTGGGTTCCTGAGATGGATATTGATCTCGAAGGTGAAGTGGAGCGCCTGAACAGGGTGATGGACGATCACGATTGTGTGAATCTCTTCCTGAGTGAAGGGGCAGGGATGGACGCGATCATCCGGGAAAAGGAAGCCGCGGGAGAGGAGGTGCGCCGCGACGCCTTTGGTCATGCGCGTCTCGACGAGCTTAACCCCGGGAAATGGTTTGCGACCAAGCTCAAGGAGAAGCTTGGCGCGGACAAGGTTCTCGTTCAGAAAAGCGGATACTTTGGACGCTCCGCTGCACCGAATGAGCGTGACTTGGAATTAATCAGGAAGAGTGCCTTTGCAGGTGCGGAATATGCCCTGAACGGGCAAAGTGGTGTGGCGGGACTCGACGAGGACGAGGGGGGGNCAATGTCCTGTATTGAATTTCCCAGGATCAAGGGAGGGAAGCCCTTTGATATTGATCTCCCCTGGTTTGGAGAGATGCTCGGTGAAATCGGGCAGCCAAAGGGGGCCCGGGCCGCCAATCACTAATCACGCAGGGGAGTTATCCCAGAAGTGAGCGATAGAAATTGGGGTGCTCATTCTCGAGGGTGTCCCGATCCGGGATAGGGTAGAAGATTTCCCGCTCCTGGGCAGCGATCCAGAATCCGGTCCGCAGTTGGAGAAATGATATCTTCCCAAGGACGGAGTCAAGACTGATAGCCTTGGTGGATTTTTCCGGTTTGCTCTGCAACTCAATGATCTGCTCCTTGAGTTTGTGAGGATGCACATTCGGGATGGGTGAAGTGTGGAAGGGATTGGACTCAAGCTGGGTGAGGAAGTCTTCGATTACAAAATCGATCTGAGTGAACATGACCTCGGGAGCGCTCTTGGGAAGGGAGAGGTCCGTAATATATTCTCCAAAGTCGGGAGGAGANATGTGGCTCATTACGATTGCACTGAAAGGGCAGATTTCCTGATAGGTCCGGATGAAGCCGGGTTGGTGAGTACGTTCATACGGTGCCTGCTGGAGGCGAAGGACCTGACCGGACACGGAAGTCACGTAGAGATCCATGAAGGCGGAGAGGTCAATGTGTTCAAGAACCCGGTAACAGGAAATGAATTTTGTCCGTTTGGGTCTTCCGGCCTGATTGGGCACGACGTCCTTGAGCAGTTCGTCTATCTGAAAGTAATCGTGACGGTAATCATCCTGAATCTGGGCGAAGATTACCTGACCGTGGTAATAGCGGGAACTTCCCACGGTATAGTGTCTGCCGAATTCCTCAGGGCGGAGGTTTGAGGCCACCAGGGCGTAATTCGGCCACATGATGACGTAGAGGTGTTTTTCTATATCGCTGATGCGGCTATTGTTCCTCTTCGGGCAGCGGTGTCAAGAAGGTGGAGGTACTGGTTGTCGCAGGGGTGGTGCGAATAGCGTTATTGCTGGCTCTTTCTGCGAGGCATTTCATGTTCAGTCCATGATTCGTGTCTTATTGTGTATTCCCTGTGTCTTTGCGGTCCTCTCCGGTTCGCTGGGATGGGCCCACAGGACGGGGGAGGAAGGCGCAGGGGAAACCGGTATTCCGGAGGCGCGTTATACTCCGATGGCCAGAGTAATAGAGCAGTCTCTCCCTGCGGTGGCTTCTCTCCAGGTCGTGCAGGCACAGCAGGATGCCCCGGGAGTCTTTACCATGGGGGTCGGAAGCGCTTCTGTCATTCACGAGGAAGGCTATCTTCTAACCAACGATCATGTGCTATTCCGCATGCATCAGGGACAGGCCTTTCTTTCCGGTCGCCCACCCCTGCCTTTCAGGGTTATTGCGAGAATGAGCTCGGAAGACCTGGCAGTGATCAAGGTGGATAGCGGGGAGGCTTTGAAGCCCCTGCCAATCGGTCGGAGCGATGACCTGCTGCTGGGGGAACCGGTGATAATCATCGGAAATCCGGGGGGCTTGGCCCATTCGGTCTCCACGGGGATTGTCAGTGGACTTAATCGCTCAACTGCTGTGGGAGGATCGTTTCTTCCCCGGATGGTTCAGACCAGTGCGGCAGTAAGTGGCGGTAATTCAGGGGGGCCCCTGATAAATGCGCTCGGAGAGCAGATTGGAGTGGTTACTTCCAAGAAGCTCGATGGAGAGAATATCAATTTCGCGATTACCGTTGATCGAGTCAGGGAGATGTTTCCGGCTCTTCTTTCGGCGGAGTTGCGTTATGGATTTGAACTTGGTGTGGAGGTAGACATGTTCACCCTGAGAGGAAAGGTTAATGAGGTCGAAGAAGGCTCCCCGGCCGCCCGGGCTGGAGTTCAACCTGGCGATGTTGTTGTCCGGTTGAATGGGAAGGGCATTCGCAACGGAATAGACTTTCATCTGGCGCTCATTGAGAGGAAGCCCGGAGACCGGTTGCAGATGACTCTTGAGCGGGGGGACGAGACGGTCCCGGTCGAGGTCGAACTGGGAGAATTGCCTATGATGAAGCCGGTTCCAGAGGAGGGGCTGAAGAATGGCCTGAAGTATGAGGGCTTTGAAGGAAAGTGGGACGTTTTGCCGGATTTTGCTGCGCTGGAGGCTGTGGAAAGTGGTGAGGTGGAGTTTCCAACGGAGGAGGCTTACATGACGGAGGACGGGGAGAATTACGGACTACGTTTCCGAGGCTTCATCAAGGTTCCAAAGGAGGGTCTTTATACATTCTATACCGCATCAGATGATGGGAGCCGTCTCATGATAGGGGATCAGGTGGTTGTGAATAATGATGGACTTCACAGTGTCCTCAAAAGAGGAGGGCTTGTCAGGTTGAAGGAGGGAGCGCATCCCGTGGAGGTGACGTTCTTTGAGCAGGGCGGGGGAGAAGAGTTGGAAGTCTCCTGGGAAGGCCCCGGTTTTTCAACTCAGCCTGTCCCGGCGGAAGCCTGGTTCTACAGGGAATAAGCCCCCCCGTTCGTCCGCTACGGATTTCGAGGAACTCAGGGAAGGGGAGGGACCATGGTAGCACGCAACCTCATGAAAAGGGTTGCGGCCTCGTCGCTACGAAGGTCGGAGCGGTAGGTGACCCATGAGG
The DNA here is from genome assembly GCA_002709395.1 of Roseibacillus sp. Taxonomy (GTDB): domain Bacteria; phylum Verrucomicrobiota; class Verrucomicrobiia; order Verrucomicrobiales; family Akkermansiaceae; genus Roseibacillus_B. The sequence continues at coordinate 8,439 of PAQU01000025.1, forward strand.
TTCCATCGTTACGTCCNGTTTCAGCAAGAAGGGTGGTTTCGCTGCTCCAGGTCAGGAGGTCCCGGGAGATTTCCACCCGGTATTGGACATCATGCGCTGCCAGATGGCGCTGGAAACTGAAGGTCAGGAAGCCTTCGTCGTGTCTGGCAGAGATCAGGTCGGGGCCGCTGGATGGGTCGTTGTCGTCGCTTCCGAGGGCATGTTCAAGGAAGGCCGGAAGGCCATCGTTATCGTCATCGGAGAGAGGGTCCGGGCCGTCGAANGGTTTGCTGCCCGAGGTCCCCGGGGATCTTCCCAGTCGCCAGTTGGAGGGGATACCATGGCCGAGCGGATCAAGGGGGTTGTTCTCGGCATTGTCGCTGGTATGGGCGAGTTCCAGCGCGAAGCCACGAGCGTCAGCCCCTTCGGGCCAGGGAGGATTGTTGTCGTAGACGAAGTCGTGGAGGGGGAAGGCTCCGAGGGCGAGTTTGATCCGCTCACCATCGTTTTCGAGCCGGCCCTCATCCTCATACTGGTATTCACCCGCGACAGGAAGGTTGGTGCCGTAGCGTTCCTCGAAAGCGGCGAGGTTGCGCACTATCAGGAGGTAAGCGCCCGGTTCGATGGTAGACCCGGATGCGAAGTCGAAATCTATCCCCTTGGTGAAACGCACATCGGTAAGATCGAGGGTAGAGGATCCTATGTTGTGGATCTCGAGGTATTCCAGATCATCGGGTCCGGTTGGATTATACATGATCTCGCTGATGACGAGTCCCTGCTGGTGATCACTGGCATAAGGAGCGGATGCCACGAACTGAACGGGGGCGGACCAGTGACTCCAGCGACCGGTGTTGTCCATGTGTCGGACACGTGCGCGGTAGGTTCTGCCGCCACGTACGGCGGAGGCAGGGGGGCGGATTTCGGAGGTGAAGGCTTCGAGTTCCCCGCTCTCCCACGAGGCGGACCATTCGAACGGGAAGGGTGCGTTGTCGCCGCGGCGATAAGGAGCATGCTCAGCGATCCGGTATTCCATGGCTGCGAAACTGCCGGAACTGTCTGAAAAGTCTGAGGACATGAAGCGCAGTCCATTTGCTGGGTGGTCATCCTCGCTGAGATCTGTGATGGTAGGGGTGTCCGGAATGGCTGGGTCAGCGCCGAGTTCATCGAGGTAGGCGTCACGGCCTTCCCGCCCCGAGGTTCCGCTGTCGCGGGAATTCGGAGCCATCGTGCCGCTGTCACCTCCGGTCCAGTTTCCCCCGGTAAAAGCGAACATCTTCATGTCGCGGCTGCGCAACCGGATGTCGCCATCATTCTGTGATCCTGCGGAGGCAGGAGCGCCGGTCCAGCGCAGTCGATCAGCCTGATGGAAACTGATGACCCGGTCCTGGAGCATGTCCACCAGTCCGTTTATCTGGTCAGGCTGCCAGACGAGATCCCGGATTTCCCTGACCACGTTGCGATATTCCTTATTGAATTCAGGACGATTTCCCATGGCATACTTGCAGAAGTCCTCTCCTCCGTTCCAGTTAGGGCCCCAGCTGGTGTCAGAGTCCCACGGGAGCACCTGAAGAAGTCCAAAACGTGAGCGGTCGGGCCTGAAGTAGTAGGCGCGGTTCTTGAGGTGCTCGGAAGTGTTGGGTTGAACATCATAGTGCCGTACCGCATCGACAATCGCGTGGTAGTGATACCAGGATTCCCAGTCAACGTGCTGACGCAACCAGGAATCACTCCGGTTGGGGCGGAGGTTGAATATGATGTTCTCGTAGTCGGTGCCATCCCGGGCTCCGCGGGGGGCATGGTAGCGGATGACATCCAGTCCCTCGGTTAATCCGGACTTCAGTTTGTACAGGTTGCCTTCCTCCAGATCGTGACTCTTCAGGAACCGGCCGTCATAATCCTGCATGCCAAGAAGAAGCCCGTAGAAATCACCATGATACTGATCGGGTGCCTCTTCGCTGTTCTTGATCACCCGGAAGTGGAACCAGTGAGTGTTGGGGGAGGGGGTGCCGGTAGTCTTCCAGAGGATGGAGTTGGCCGATTCATAAAGGCCGAAGTTAGTGCCTCCCCGCGCGTGCATTTTATGGGAGTTCAAGGTCCGCCATCTGGTGGGATAGGCATTGCCCCACATGTCGTGGAACTGGACATAGTGCCCCCGGTTGAAGCGAAATCGAAAACTCCGTTTGCCGCGGTTTGAGTAACGGGCATTCCTCTGCCGCAGGCGATACCCGATATTGTCGTAGGCGGTGCCGTTGTAGACGAAGGTGCCGCTCCAGTTGAAAGCGCTGCGAGCGTCGTAGTTGTTCCGGGGGATCTGGTTGGAGTCGTAAGCCACGCACTGGTCGTAATCGGACTGGGTGGTGAGTAGGTGATAAGCTGGAAGGGTGTTGAGGACGCTTTCGGCCGGGTAGGTCCGGGTGGTGGTGACATAGTCCGGAATTCCATCGTAGATGAAGCAGGCGAAGTTCAGGGATTCATCGTCGAAGAAGGGAGTGGTAACCGAGGTTCCAGCAGTGTCGCTGACGGTGATTCGATAGCGAATGAGGGTTCGATTCTGATAGAGAGTGGCGGGGAGGGTCGCAGTGAAGATATTGTCACCGGCCTCGGCATCGTTCCCAAGGCCATCATCACGCATGGGAATGGTAGTCCAGTTACGGAGATATGCGGGGTTGGCCTGCCGGGGCCCGGTAGGATTATTGAGAAGCTGGGAATGAGGTTTGGCGAGGAAGGCTGGAACGTAGCGCCCGGGTAGAATGAGGGCGTATGAAAGGGTGACTTCACTTATGCCGTCCGGGTCAGTGACCTTGGAGGTAATGATGGTATCTTCATCGCTGGTTGGTTGCCGGGGGGTATGTTCAACCTGGCGAATATTGGGCGGTGCCAGGGCGCTGAAGGCGCTGTTAGCCATGCCGGGAGTCGGAGAGGCAAGGTTTCCGTTAGTGTTGGAACTTCGCCAGGAACTCCCCAGATTGTTGTCGAGGGAGGGATTTATCAACTCCATGGAGCTTCCCTCGCCATCGGCGGCGATGGGCCAGGGAAAATCGACGTCAAAGCTAACCCGGTCAACGCGTTCACCGGAAGAGTCGACGAGGTCGATGGTCTCTCCCGCTCCGCTCAAGCCTCCGGCGTAAGGGCCCAGAACGGGCAGATCACGGGGGAGTCTCGGGAACTCAGCGCGGAGAACTGTCGGGTTTTCGGCTACTACAACGTAGTCACCTGCCTCAAGAGAGGAGTTCTCCGGGAAGGTGAACTCGACTCCGCCGGTAAGTTTCCAACCGGAGAGATTGATGGCTGGTCCAGGGCCGGGATTGTGAATTTCGACAAACTCGTTGGCGATGTAGTTGACGTCGTTATTGTAGTGGATTTCGTTTATCACCGGCGTGGCCGGAAGAGATCCGACTGGAGCAAGCAGGAGGCTCCAAAGGAGCATCAGGGAGCGGGTCGAAGGAGAAAGAGACACGGGAGAAGGGGGCGGAGGTTACGATCTATCGATGAAGGTTTTCGTCCTCTTTACCTTTATGGCCTATTGAGGAGGGCTGCAATGTATAAAACCCGAATGCGGACCCTTCGATCACGGAAAAAGGCATCAAGGTTGCTGGATCAGGATCTTCCGGGCTCCAGCAGTAGTCACGGATTTGCTGGAGCTGCCATCGGGCCAGCGGATCTCGATTTGTACTCGGGCTTCGGCCTCCGAGGGGCCGAGGCCAAACCAGCGGGCGGCTTCCGATTGACCGAGATATCCAGAACCGGCGCTGACTTCACAGGCCTGCCCAGGAATTCCTGCTCCCTTCACTGTGATCCTGGCGCCAACCGCCGCAGCGTTACCCTTTTTACCCTTGAGCCTTATTTCCAGAAGTCTGTTGCTTCGCTCTGGCGGGGCAGGCTCGGAGAAAGCCATCACGGGTGCATTGTTGACGGCGAAGACCAGTTCGGGGCGTCCGTCCCGATTCAGATCAGCAGTGGTGATGGAGGTTGCGGCACCGGGAACTCCGATGCCGCTCTTTTCCGGCCCGGAAGGAAGAAAGTTCCCCTTGCCATCTCCATGCAGTAAAAGGCTCAGCCCGGAATCGAGGAGCCCGATTTCCGGTTGGGCTCCGAAGAAGTTCTGGGCCAGCAGACAGTCGGTGAACCCGTCGGCGTCCAGATCGCTGAGGAGAACACCCTGGGCAGGTGAGAACTGAGCACTCCGGGGCAGGTGGCGGATGGTAAAGCGAGCCTTGCCGTCATTCAGGAGGATACATGATTCGAGAGTGTTGGCCTCAAGTCGCAGTGAGTCGGAAAGCAGGTCGCCATAGAGATCTCCGAGGGTGGAGCGAGCGAAGTTCTCGAAGGTCCTGAGGCGCTTGCGAAGTATGGGCATGGCGCCGCTGGAGCAGCTGAATCCTCGCCGGGGGTAGCAGGTCTGCCCCTCGAACTTCGCTTCTACGATACGTTTCTTTCCGCTCCCGTCGAAATCCCCATAGAAGAGGAGTTCCGGTTTCTTCCGGCTAGCCTGGTAAGGCGTGTTTGTTCCCTGGTTAGTGGCCACATAATCGAGGTCGCCATCTCCGTCCAGGTCGCTAGCTGCGAGCCCCTTCCACCATCCCAGATAGCTTGCAAGACCGGATTGGGCAGTGGTCTCGACCAGTTTCCCTTCCTTGTTAAGGAAGATCTTTACTGGTCCCCACTCACAGCAGACCAGAAGATCGATCCACCCGTCACCATTAGCATCTGACCACAGGGCCCCGCTGACCAGTCCTGCGTTTTGCAGCCCCTTCACGGAGTCTGTCTGGTCACTGAATGCGGGATTTCCAGCGCTGGAGTCATTGCGCAGGAGGCGGCTTGAAGGAGTTTCGGGATAGGCTCCTGGAACCACCCGGCCTCCTACAAAGAGGTCGATATCGCCATCGCGGTCATAGTCTGCACCAACCACGCAGCTTCCGCTGTCACGGAGATCAGGAAGAGCCTTGGGGGCATGAGTGAAACGGCCCTTTCCATCATTCAGGTAGAGACGGTCTTTCAGTAACTCTGATAGCGGTTGGCACTCTACTCCGCCACTGACCACATAGAGATCATTGGTCCCGTCTGAGTTCGCGTCGAAGAAGAGGGCTCCGAGATCCTCCGAGTCTGCGTGACCGGCAAGGACCGTGCTTGGGATCTGCCGGAAGACCCCATTGCCTTCGTTCAGTGATATGACTCCCGGGTGACCAGCGCCACCGGAGAGGTAGCAGTCAGCGTCCCCGTCTCCGTCGACGTCATGCCAGGCCATCCCCGGGCCAAGCTGGGAATGCTTGTAGGGAAGTAGCGGTTGCCGGGCAAAGTCGTCGTAGACGGTTTCCCGGTGGGTGATCCTGCGCAGGGAAGGGGAGTTGACCGGAGCGTAGCGGGTAGGTTTTCTTGGGGGACGAGTCCATGCCGGAGGGGCGGAAGAAGGCTCCTCAATCAGGTAGGTTCGTCCCGCTACCAGGTTCTCGAATCGTTGGACGTGTCCACGTTGCCACTTCACGGTGATGTGTTCGATTTTCTCGCTGGACCCCAGTCCAAATTGCAGGACCGGTTGATTGGAGGAGAGGAATCCGGTTGCTGGCTGCAACCCACGTTTCTGCAGGCGCCCGCCACTCGCGACCCAGACGTTTGCACCCAGACCCTGAGGGTTGCCTGCTGCACCCTTGAGTCGCACGGCGACGCGATGAGAGGATGCGGCGGCGTTATTGCGGTAAATGCGGACCGGTTCCTCGAGGCTGGCCACGATGAGATCGGTGTCGCCATCTCCGTCGAGGTCTCCGGTGGAGGCTGCGTAGCTCATTCCGAGATGGTCCAGCCCCCATTCGGCACTGACGTTTTCAAAGTTGAGATTTCCACGATTGGCAAAGGCGAGGTTCTCTTCCTTGCGTGGCGGATGAGACTCGTAGTAGTCCCACTCGGTTTGACCGATGTAGTCCGAGGCGCTCCGTTGGTCGTCGGAATTATTGAAGCTCCGCGAGACGCCGTTAGTGAAGAAGGCATCGACATGTCCGTTAAGATCGAAGTCCTGCAGCTTGACCGCCCAGGTCCAGTCGGAGTTGGCCAGTCCGGCCTGGAAGGCTCCATCCGCGAGTTTTCCCACTCCGTTATTCAGGTAGAGAACATTGTGCATGTACTGGCGGGGAACGGCCGAAAGCAGGAAGGGGCGGATAGAGGTGATTTCCCCCATCGTGGTCTTTGAGCGGTAATGATTGGTGCCTGCCATGTCCGCGATGAGGAGATCAGTGCGGCCATCGCCATCGAGATCGGCCACATCGGCGCCCATGGAAAACCAGGGGGTATGGGGAGCGGCTCGCCGGATGACATCGGTAAAGGTTCCATTGCCATTATTCCGGTAGAGGCGG
>PAQU01000026.1 GCA_002709395.1 Roseibacillus sp.
CAGGCGGTTGCTCTGCGACAGGCGGTTGCTCTACGACAGGCGGTTGTTCTGCTTCCGGTCGACTGATTGGAGGATCGTTCTCCACCAAGATTTCAGCTTGCAGGACTTCTGTTTTGTCAGGTTTGCGATTCTTCAGCTCCGAGAGAGATGGCCTGAGACGTTTATTCGATCTGCGTCCGAGGGCAAACAGCTTGCGTCCGGTTGCGGCGGTCTTTTTGCCAGTAGCAGACGCGATCTTCTTAGCCTGTGGGGCAGCCTTGCGCCTTACCCAAGCTAGTAGCGCTGAAGTTCCCCGGACCGCTTTTTTGCGCGCATGCTGCAGACCTTCTACAAGCTTCTGCTTGCGGTTGGGTGCAGGCGGCGGATCGCTTGGCATGGAGTTCTCGACGGAGAGAAGTTCAGGAGATCACTTTGATTTTTTCCCATTGAGCGACGCCACGAGTTTCTTGGCTGCAGCGGCGGCCTCTTCCTCGCCGAAGCGGGAGAGAACCTCCTCAAAGCGAGCCTTGGCCTGTTCGGGTTTCTTTTGTCCGAGAAGGATGCGTCCGATCTGGAGGACCGCTTCCGCCTGCCAGTGAGGATATTGGGGATAGCTGATTTCAACTTTGACGAACTCAACCACTGCTTGGTCGGGTTTTTCGAGTTTGGCCTGGCAGGAACCGGTCTGGAAACGGCTTCGCACCGTCCAGAGGTCGGTTTTGGGTTCATCCAGGAGTTGGGTGTATTCCTGTAGGGCGGTTGTGGGGTCCCCGGCATTTTCGGTTGCGAGCGCAAAGCCGAATCTGGCGTTACGGGTCCAGCGGCTCTCCGGGAATTTTTCGAGGAAGGTCTGGTAGGATGCGGCGGCTTCGCTGTGTTCTCCGGTGAGGGCCTGTGTCTCGGCCAGGCGCATGGTGATCGATTCAACGAGTGACTGAGGACTACCCGGGATCTTGGAGGCTGCCGCGAAGTGGGACTGGGCCTCATCGATTTCCTTGAGTTGAAGTTGTGATTCTCCGGCCTGGAAGTGCATGGAAGCGAGGAACCTGGACTCGGGATAATCCTCCAGGAGAGCTCCGAACTGATCGGCTGCAGAGGCATGATCGCCCTTTTTGAAGTAGGCGCTTGCGAGTTGGTAGCGAAGTTCCTCCCGGAGAGAGGCCTTCTTGACTTTCTCAAGGGTGGCTGTGAGGTCCGCGATGATCTGGTCCTGGGCGCCCTTGTCGAGATTGAGTTCGGCAAGTTCGCTCTGGACCTTGGGAGCGAGGGAGCTGTCGGGGTGATTCTTCAGGAGGAGGCCATAGAGGGTGACAGCTTCCTTCTGCCGCTTTGCCCCGCGTTCGCACCAGGCCCATTCATAGAGGGCATGGTCTGCGAAATCCGATTTGCCGAACTCGTCGTTGATGCGCTGGAACTGCTTGGAAGCCTTGGTAAATTCCTTCTGGCGGGCGAGTGAAAGGCCAAGGTGGTAGACTACCCGGGCCAGTTTGGGGTGCTTCTCGTATTGCTGCAGGACGGCTTGAAACTGCTCGGTGGACTTGTCGAAGCTACCCGCATTAAAGAGAGCGATGCCGTGCTGGAGGGCTGCATCCGGAGCAAGTGGGTGATCTGCCTGCCCCTGGACCACAGTATCAAAGTTAGCGGCGGCAGCAGCATGGTTCCCGGCAAGGGCCTCGACCCATCCAAGATAGTAATTTACGCGGGGACGCTGCCTTGCGGCGGACTTGGCAAAAATCTCGTTATCCTCCGTGTCCATGGAACGAAACTTTTCGAGGGCAGACCGGGCGAGAGCCAGATTTTCGCTTTCGTAAGCAAGGCGACCCTGTTCAGCGAGGGCGAGGGGTAGTTGGCTGGACGGAACTGGATAGTGGCTGATGACAGTATCCAGATGTTCGAGAGCTTCGTCCTTGTCGCCGGTGCGGTCGTGGCAGACCGCAAGCTGAACAAGGGCAGTATCTACATTTGGGCCGGCCTTCACGGATCGGTCCTCCTCGCTCCCGGTAATCCTGCTCGCAAGGAATGCGGAGAGAGGGGAGATAGCTTTTTTCCACTCTTCCTGTCGGAATAAGGAGTCGCCGATCATGAAGGGCAGTTGATCGTAGAGCGATCCCTCAGGATTGCTTTCGGCTATTGCGGTGGCCGTTTCCAGACATTCGGCCCAGCGACCCGCAGCGTGGTGGATCTGAGCCTGCCGGAAACTGGCCGCAAGTCTGTTGGGATGATCCGTGTCTGAGGTGAGGAAATCGGCGTATCCTTTGGAGGCCTCCTCAAGCCTGCCCAGGAGAAACAGATTCTCAGCCTTCATGAAGCGGGCCTCGCCTGCCAGACGATGATCAGGATGAGCGGTGAGAAACTTTGTGTTGGAGGCCAGGCTTTCCTCGTGTTTTCTCAGCTTCTGCTGACAGACTGCGATCTGGTTAAGGACCTCGGCCTGCTGCCCAAAGGTCTCTACGGAACCAAGGAGAGCAAGAGCAGCCAAGGCCGTTTCCCAATCCGGTTCTTCCTTGGCCATCAGGGCATTGGCATAGTCAAAGCGCAGGTCATTGATGATGGCGGACTCGGTGTGACTCTGGGTAGCGGTGGCCAGGATGGACGCGGCGCTTTCATAGTCCCTTGGGTCGTCCCGGGTATATACTCTGGCATACCAGAGGCTGGCCCGGGCGGCCACCTCGCCGGCGCCATCAGCAAGGGCCTTCAGTTCTTTTCCGGCGGTCTCCAGGGATCCTTGCTCCAGATGGGTACGGGCGAGGTAGAGTCGGGCTTCGGGGGCGTGGGGTCCCTCGGCAGCGGCTTTGAGATAGGCGGCAAGATCCGTGGCCGATTCCTCATACTGCTTGAGAACGAACCGGGTCAATCCCAGGCGATAGCGGCATTCGATAGCGTCATTGCCCTTCAGTCCGGGGAGAGCTTTTTCGAATGCCTCCATGGCCTCCTGAGATTTCTTCAACTGGTTGTAGCAGTCACCGGAAAGATAAAGACCACGGGTGACCCAGACTGGATCGGCGTCCAGACCCTCGATCTCCGAAAGAGCTCCAATGGCTTTTTCCGGAGCCTTGAGCTGATAGTGCGCATAGCCCTGCTGATAGTAAGCCCGGGCGGATTGGGCCTTATCTGGCTTCGCGCTCAGCAACTTGCCCGTCCAGTTGACCACCTCATCCCAGTTTCCAGCGCTGAAGCTGACGTCGGAGATGGAGGCGAGGGCGGCATGAAGATAAGCGGGGGTTTTCAGGTTGCCAATCTCAGCAACATAGAGAGTTTGTGCCTGTTCCCTTTCACCAGTAATGAGAAGACACTGCCCCTGCATCATGACGAGGCGTTCCCGGCTGATAGAGGGGTCTATTTTATCTTTGCCCAAGAGGCTGGAGAGGGGCGCTATTGCTTCCTCATATTTTTTGGAAGCATAGTAACTCAAGGCGAGGCCACGTTGGGCCAGGTCAGCTTTGGCATGATCGGGATGGGCCTTGAGGAAGGCCTGATATTGCTGGATGGCAACAGGATACAACTTACGATTATAGGCACCGTTGGCGACGTAATATTGTTCCAGCGAGGGATCGGATTTCGCGGCAGGATTTGCGGGATCCTTTTCTTCCTGCGAGTAGGAGAGCAGGGACAGGAAGAGTGGTAGAGAGATTTTAACGAAGAGGCGGAAGAGCAGGGAGGAGGTCACAGGTCGGTTGAGAATAGGATTCTATAAAATACCAATAGGGATACGGCTTTCATTCATCATTTACCGCATGAATAACGAATAGGTCACATCGGGTCTGGCGGCAAGGCAGACTGCGTTGACTGGTTATCAGTGAAAAACCTGTGAATGACTTCTAGATGGGGAAGCGGTTTGATGTGTTTTTGGGCGCATTGGTACCTCTTAAGGCTACCAGCGGAAGGTTATGACAGTCCTTAAACTGTTTATAATAAATGAGTAGAAAGCATTCAGGGCGATTTTGCTGGTATGCTTGGGGCGGAAAGGGAGAATACCGACACGGCCGAGGGCTGTTCTTATGAACATCATTATCGTCGGAGCTGGGGAGATTGGCCGGCACTTGGCCACGGAACTTTCCCAAGGCCATGCTCTTCTTGAGAGCGAAGGAGAGAAGTCGGGTAAGAAGCACAAGATCACGGTAATAGATTCTGACCCGCGACTGGTCGCAGAGATTCAGCGTGCGATAGATGCCAAGGTAATTTGCGCCGACGGTAGCACTGTCGGTGCCCTTGGACGGGCAGACGTTGCGAACTGTAATCTCTTTCTCGCCCTGACCAGTGAGAACTCGGTCAACCTCGTCAGCTCTTCCATAGCCAAGGCGATGGGCGTGAAACTAGTGATGTGCCGGGTCCATCCCGAGCTCCAGCGCGATATTCCCATCTTCAATCTCGGCGTTCATTTTAATATTGATCACTTATTCAGCTCGGAGCGGTTGACCGCAAACGAGCTGGCCAAGTTTATCCGTAACCCTGATTCGTTATGGGTGGAGGAGCTTGGAGGAGGTGAGATAGAAGTCCAGCAGGTGAGGGTGGGGCCCAAGAGTGATGGGATGGGGAAAAGCCTCCGGGACCTGAAGCCTCCTGCCCGGACACGGGTAGCGGCTATCACGCGTAATGGGGAAAGTTTTGTGCCTGACGCCGATGCCGTGCTCGAGGAGGGGGACGAAGTAACGATCTGCGGTAATGAGTCGACTCGTCTCCGGGATCTGGCGGAAATTCTCCAGAAGGGGGGCAAGCGGGCTGAAGCAGTGCGGGTCGTGATCTTCGGCGGAGGCGAATATGGCTTTGCCCTGGCCCAGATGCTGCAGAGCTGGGAGCATTGTCGAATCAGGATCTTCGAGAAGGATGAGGTGCTCTGTCAGGACCTGACCGAGCGGCTGGGGAAGACAACGGTTATCAACGCTGATGCCACGGAACTTTCAGCACTGGAGGAAGAACAGGTGGGAGAAGTGGACTTCTTTGTGGCCGCCAGTGGGAGTGATGAGGATAATGTCATGGCCTGTCTGCAGGCCAACAATCTTGGCGCCAAGAAGTGCCTTACCATTATTCACCGGGCCGCCTATGCCCGGGCGATCGGGGCGAGTGGTCGCCAGTTTGGAGTGGTGGCGGCGGTGAGCCCGCGGGAGGCGACGAGGCGTTACATTGAGCGTCATCTTACCGGCGAAAAGTATTACGTGGTGAGAAAGATGATGGCAGGACAGGTCATAGGAACAGACGTGGGCAAGAAAGCGAAGGTGGCAGGAATGAAGGTGGACGAGATAAACTGGCCAGCTGGTTCGCTTCTTGTCGGGGTGCTGCGTGGAGGAGAGGCCATCGTGCCCAGTCCTGAGGATGTGATTGAGTCGGGCGATCACATTTACGCCATGGCTTCCCAGAAAGCGCTTAAGAAGCTGCTTAAGCTTCTGCACTGAATAGTTTTCTTGAGTAATGGAAAAGGTCCGGTGCTGGTCTTATAGCTGGGAGGAAGCCCCAGGTAAGCGNTCNTGTCCNGGTNGNGGTCATGGGGAAAACCCGNATGTTGTTGCCTTGGTTTCACNCCGGTTAGTCTATCGAGGTGTTNCCGTTTCCATGTTGCCGGCTCCGGTCGCCAGTCGAATGGAGTCTATGAGAAGAAGATGAATTTTCGCGTGATGGCACGGGCTCTGGGCTGGCTCTTCACGCTGGAAAGCGTGGCCATGCTGGCCTGTGGGATCTTCGCCTACTTTGATCCTGAGGCTCAGGGCAGAGGGGCGTTCATATCTCTGATGGTTTCGGCTGGGACGAGCTTTCTGGTTGGAATTGTTCTGTTCCTTTCTGGAGAAAAGATTCCAGACCGCATTCCCCGGCGGGAGGGCATTCTGATTGTCGGCCTCGGATGGGTGTTCAGTGCGGTTTTCGGAGCGATCCCCTTCCTGCTGGGAGACGTGCGTCTTTCCCCGACCGAGGCTTTTTTTGAATCGGTTTCCGGTTTCACAACCACGGGCGCAACCGTGATTGCAGATCTGAGTGAGTGGCCCCGGGGGATTCTTCTCTGGCGCTCGGTGATGCAGTGGCTGGGAGGGTTGTTGATTCTCGTCCTGCTGGTGGTTCTCCTTTCGGGGAGCGGAGGAGCAAAGTTCCTTTTCAGCAATGAGTCGGCGTTCCAGCCAGAGGGCACCACTACTGCCCGGATCCAGGATAAGGTTCTATGGTTTCTCTTGGTCTATCTTGGGCTGACGATAATCTGCCTCCTAGGGTTATGGGGACTTGGTCTGAGCTGGTTTGATGCAGTGGCCCATGCCTTTACCACGGTGGCCACGGGGGGATTCAGTCCCCATAATGACAGCATTGCGCATTTTTCGGATCTTGAGAACGGACTCCTGATCGAGATCTGGCTGGCATTCTTCATGATCCTCGGAGGTGCGAGTTTCTTCATCTATGTGGTTATCCTGCGGGGTCTGCTGCCCGGGAAAGGGCGGATTGCCGCCTTGAGGAATTGGAAGGAACTGCGACATGTCGAAGAGGTGCGCTGGTATCTTCTCTTAATACTGACAGGGGTTCTGGTTGTCTGGATTTCTGGCTCTCTGGGTGGAGAAATCAGCCTCGGGGAATCCCTGCGAGGTGCGGTCTTCACCGTTATCTCGATCGCCTCGACGACAGGTTACGCGACCGTCGATTATGAGCAGTGGCCAGTGGCCGTTTATTTTACTCTGTTGCTTCTCATGCTGGTGGGCGGTTGCGCGGGGTCCACTGCGGGGGGGATGAAAGTCAGTCGGTTGATTCTCCTCGTGCGGGCCGCCTGGCAGGAGGTGGTGAAGGCCTTCCGGCCCAAGCAGGTCCTGAGGATGAGGGTGAATGGTAATACCATCGATGATGAGGCTCGTGCCCAGACGGTTCTTTTCGTGGCCCTCTTTGGGTTGATCTCCCTGGTCTCGATGGTGGTGGTGGCGGTGGTTGAAACGACCCAGGGAATTGATTTCAACACCACAGTGTCTGCAGTGTTGGCGACCTTTGGAAATATCGGGCCAGGATATGGAGAGGTCGGTCCGACGGATCATTATGGTCACTTCCAACCAGTGACCCAGTTGTTCCTTTCACTCCTGATGATCATGGGACGACTGGAGCTTTATGCGGTTCTTGTTCTCTTTGTTCCTACCGTGTGGAAAAAGTACTAGGAACATCTGCCTTGGAGGTCGGATGGGAGGAAACGTTCCTGAGGTCCTAGGGGTGTAGAGTCAGGCGGTGGGGGTCGTAGTGGTCGCTGGGATAAAAGATCCATCCCGGGTCGGAATCGATGAGCTCGTAATCAGTTAACTGGAATTCAGGCAGGAACTGGTTGCTGTTCGGCTCGTAGACATCTTCACCGGTGAAGGCCCCCCAGATACGGTATTCGTAGTTGTGATCGTAAGCATGGCGGGCTCCGCGAGGTCCTCCCTGGGGAAGGTTGTCCGGTGCACGTCTGAGATCCTGCTTGAAGACAACGAGTTGGGATTTCGACCATGGTTCGCCTGGTTGGCGGAGGTAACCCCACCACCAGGTCCGGTTTACGTGATAGCGCCTTCCGATATAGAATTCTCCCGTCTGCTCATTTGCGATTGTTTCCTTGCGCTGGTCCTTGCCGGGTCCCCCCATGTTTGGAGGGCCATAATTTGGCGGAATCGTTTCGCAGGAACTCAGGATGAAACATGCGAGGAAAAGGGATGCCGGAAGGCTTTTGCACATGAGTCAGAATGTCCTGCTGGGTTTGGCGCAGGTCAAGTGGGATCAGGCTTGGAGNAAGGGAAAACCCTTGCGTGGTTTGCCCGGAGAGACTAACGGGCCACTCCTCGGGTGCCTGTTGCCCCCTTCCTGCCGTTATGAAACTTGCCTCCCTGCTTTCGGCGCACCGTGTTCTCCCGGAGATCATTGCGGAAACGCATCGGGAGGCGCTGGCGGAAATGATTGACCACCTTCTTGAAGCCGGAGCTCTCGGCGTGGAGTCCAGGGAGCCTATTCTGAATGCGCTGTATGCCCGGGAGGAGCGGGTGAGTACCGGAATCGGCCATGGAGTAGCGATTCCCCATTGCTACTGCAGTGAACTGGAGAAACCGGTGGNGTTGCTTGGCCGGTCCCGGGGCGGAGTGGATTTTGATGCCTGTGATAATGCCCCGGTCTATTTTGTCATCCTCCTCATCGTGCCCGAGAATCAACCGAATGCCCATCTGCAGACCTTGGCCTTGATCGCCCGCCTTTTTGCACGATATGAGGTTCGCAGGATGATGTCCGAGGCGGAGACGGCAGAGGAACTGATTCAAGTCCTGAAGGATTACGAGGAGGAAGATCAATGAATTCTGGTCTCCGTTTCGGCAGGAATAAATGTTAGAGGATTCTCATGGCCATGGAAGTTATCCCGACTCGATGAGGAGCCTATTGTATCTGAGATGACACTTTTAGAGATACTCGAGGAGCGCCTCAGAGCAGGTTGCAGGGTTTGTGGAATCGCGGAAGACGATCTTGCAGGAGTGGGCGTGACCCAGGCTGCGGACCTTCGGTTTGGAGATTATCAGTCCAATGCGGCGATGGTGCTTGCCAAGGGAGTCCAGCAGAATCCCCGCTCGTTGGCAGAGGCTCTGGCAGAAGCGGTTGAGGTTTCGGAGATTGCCGAGGTGGAAATTGCCGGTCCGGGATTCCTTAATTTTCGGATTAATCCGGCAACTTATGCGGGGCGTCTGGGTCATCTGCTGGAGGATGAGCAACTAGGGGTGGCGCGAGTGGCGGATCCGCTCCGCATTGTGATTGATTTTAGTGCCCCGAACGTGGCCAAGCCCATGCACGTGGGCCACCTTCGCTCTACCTTCATAGGAGATGCCTTGGCGCGGATTGGTCGCTTTCTCGGACATGATGTGATTACCGACAACCATATCGGAGACTGGGGAACCCAGTTCGGAATGGTGATATGGGCGTGGAAGAGGGAGCTCGACCGTTCTTCGCTGGGAAAGAATCCACTCAATGAGTTACTGCGTCTATACCGGTCAGCGAACAGTCGATGTGCTGAGGATGATTCGGTGAAGGAGGAATGCAGGCAGGAGCTGGTAGCGCTCCAGCAGGGTGATGAGGAGAACCTTGGGATTTGGAAGGAGTGTGTGACCCTTTCCCGGGAGGGCTTGCAGGTGATCTATGACAGGCTGGGGTTAAGCTTTGATCACTGGCTGGGTGAGAGCTCCTATAACGAGCGTCTGCCTGGTGTGGTTGAAGACTTGCTGCAATCTGAACTGGCCCGGGAGAGTGACGGCGCAATATGCGTATTTTCGGATAATACAGGAGACCCCGTGACCGATCCGTTCAAGATTCAGAAGGATGGCGAATGGGAGGATAAACCCATGATTGTCCGGAAGAGAGATGGTGGTTTCAATTATGCCACCACGGATATCGCAACGGTTGATTACCGAGTAGAGGAGATGAAGGCCGATTGCGCCTGGTATGTAGTAGATCACAGGCAGGGAGATCATTTTAAACAGCTCTTTGCGGTAGCGGCACGCCGAGGACGGGGGATCGAACTGAAACACATTTCCTTTGGAACGATTCTCGGGAAGGATGGAAAGCCTCTCAAGACGCGGGCTGGTGATCTTCCGCTCTTGAGTGATCTCATAGCCGATGCCATCGAGGCAGCGAAGGAAAGCTCCGAAGGTCGTTCACGAGTAGAGGACGAGAAGGAGCGTGAAGTCCTTGCGGAGTTGATAGGCATCAGTGCGGTTAAGTTCATGGAGTTATCCCATCACCGGACTTCGGATTATATCTTCGACCTGGATAAGATGGTTTCCATGGAAGGAGATACCGCTCCTTACCTGCAATACAGTTATGTGAGGTGCCGTTCCATATTTGGAAAGCTCGATGGGGAGGTCGTCCTCGATGGAGCGGATCTTGAGCTATCTGATGAGAAGGAGATTCATCTTGCGCGGATGTTGGTGCGTTTTGGTGAGGTGGTCCCGGTAATTCTGGATGATTTTCGTCCCAATCTCCTCGCAGGCTATCTCCTCGAGTTGGCACGTGCCTACCACTCGTTCTTCCAGTCCTGTCCGGTGCTGAGGTCGGAGGAGGCGATAAGAAAGACGCGACTGGTTCTCTGTGAATTGACTGCGCGGGTTCTCCGGCAAGGGCTGGAGTTGCTTGGGATCTCAGTGCCGGAGCGCATGTGAGATGTTGTCATTCTTGGAGCTGAGTATCTCCTACATAAGCCAGAAGCTAGACGAGCAGGAATACGGTAAAGATGAGAGAACGGGATATAGTTGTGCTCAAGGTCGGGACGGGAGTCCTTACCCGGGAGGATGGGACTCTGGATAGTGCTTCTCTGGCGCGACTTGTTAATGCGGTTGCGGATCTTCCGGACCATGGCCAAAGGCTGGTGCTGGTGTCTTCTGGAGCGGTGGGAGCAGGCATTTCAGCCCTTGGCCTGAAGGAGTATCCAGATGACGTTTCAGCACGGCAGGCAGCGGCAGCAGTGGGGCAGACCCGCCTCATGCATGCTTATGAGAACCTCTTCCGGAGCTTCGATGTCAGTGTTGCGCAGTTGCTCCTGACCGCTGCGGATCTGGAAATCGAGGATCACCGGCGCAGGGTTTGTGATCTTCTGGAACGTCTTGTAGCCGAGGAAGGAATCCTGCCAGTTATAAACGAGAATGATTCTGTTGCGATAGAGGAGTTGAGCGTCGGTGATAACGATATGCTGTCTGCACGGGTAGCGGCCCTGCTTGGAGCCAGATTGCTGGTACTTCTGACAAGCGTAGACGGGTTGTTCCCGCCAGATGCTGATGACATTGTGCGAGAAGTGCATTCGGTGGGAGAGGTGATGTCCTACGCGAAGGATGAAAAGGGCAGGTTTGCGATTGGAGGCATGAGTTCCAAGCTACAGGCTGTGAAGTTCGCCGTGGAACAGGGGGTAGAGACCGTAATCGCCAATGGTCGTCGCCCTGATCGGTTGTCTGAAATCGTTGCAGGGAATGGATTCGCAACACGGTTCCGGGTTGGCGACTGAAATTATTACTTATAGCATCTGTCATGAACGAGACGGCATCCCTCAATCCGGAGGAGATTCACGAGGAGGTCTACGCAATGGGGCGGCAGGCCCGGACTGCCGCGCATGCCCTGGCTAATCTGCATGCCGATCAGAAGAACGTCATTCTCCGGGCAATGGCCGGTGAGTTGCGGGTGCAATCCCGGCAGATCCTGGCGGCCAACGCCAGAGACCTGGAAGAGGGAGGGAAGAACGGGCTAACTGGCGCAATGCTGGATCGGTTGCGCCTCGATGAGTCCCGCCTTGAATCGGTTGCGGGAGGAGTGGAGCAGGTGGCTGAGCTTTCCGATCCGGTCGGAGAGATTCTCGATGAACGTGAACGACCCAATGGGATCCGGATCCAGCAGATCAGGGTGCCGATCGGGGTGATCGGTATCATCTATGAAAGTCGTCCCAATGTGACCAGTGACGCTGCGGTTCTCTGTCTTAAATCCGGTAATGCGACCATCCTGCGTGGAGGGTCCGAAGCCATTCATTCCAACCGCGCGATTGCAGCGGCGCTGCAGGAGGGGGGAGAGAAGAAAGGGCTCCCCCCGCATTCCATTCAGTTGATTCCCTTTGCCGACCGGGAGAGCGTGAAGGAAATGGCTTCGATGGACAGGTATCTGGACCTGATCATCCCACGGGGAGGCAAGGGGCTGATCGAGACGGTGGTTTCTCTCGCAAGGATGCCGGTTATCAAGCACTACGATGGTATCTGCCATGTGTTCATCGATGAGGCCGCGGACCTGAAGATGGGTCGCCGGATTGCCCTGGACGCCAAGACGCAGAAACCGAGCGTGTGCAACGCCCTGGAGACTCTGCTTGTGCATGAGGCGGTCGCGGAGAAATTTCTTCCTGCGGTGGCAGAGGATCTGGAAGCCCGGAAGGTTGAATTGCGAGGCTGTCCCCAAGTGCAGGCTATTCTGGGAGGGCGGGTAGCCGCGGCGGATGAGGAAGATTGGGATACGGAATATCTCGACTACATTCTTGCCGTGAAGGTAGTCGACTCAGTCGCAGATGCGGTGACACATATTAACCGGCACGGGTCGCAGCATACCGACTGTATCGTGACGAGTGACGAGGAAAACGCGGAGCGTTTCCTGCGGGAGGTCGACTCAGCCTGTGTCTTCCATAACGTCTCCACACGTTTCAGCGACGGGGAGGAATTCGGATTCGGAGCAGAAATCGGGATTTCCACCGATAAGCTGCATGCGCGGGGGCCAATGGCCCTTCGTGAGTTGACGTCCTACCAGTATCGCGTGCGAGGTGCTGGCCAGGTGAAGGATCCCTTGCCCTGAATCCTGAAACCGAAAGGGCTGGGACTCTACGACTTATTCTGCGGTATCCGCAGTATCGGGTTTCTTCCGGGGGAAGGCCCCCTTGCTCCACATGTCACCCCAGAGTCCCTTGGAGGAATATTCTTTGGTTGGGTGCGAGCTGCGGTGTTTGCTGGCAAGGCCAAAGTAGAAGGCCATCAGGGCGAGGAAAAGCAGGCCAATGGTAATGGCAAAGTTGGATCCCGAGCTTGTCTGGGCGCTAACGAGTGAAGAGGGTGCTCCGGGAGTAACCGGTCGACTGGCAGGTGAGGAGACAGATTGTTTGCTGGCCGCGGGTTTTTTCTTCTTTTTCTTTGGAAGCGGCGCGCGCTGTTTGGGGACATGGTCTTCCTCTGAGAGGCTATCCTTTTCCTTGTCGGTTAGTTCAAAGTCGAGAGCGGCATCCCCGACCAGGATGTCGAGACCGTTTTCAAGATCGATAATTTCCATCCGGGCATCGTCAATCTTGATTCCGTTGGTCGAGTCATTGTCCTCAAGAATATAACCTCCATCAATGCGCTTCATTGCACAGTGGTGTGAGGAGACGGAGGGACAATCGATGACGATGTCGTTATCGGTGGAGCGACCAATACGGACTACTTTCCGATCAAGGGCGAAGCGGTAGGGCTGGGCGTTCTTACCTTGGACTGTGATGCAGACGCGGGGCATGGCTCGGTATCGAAGTGGTATGGAGTATGATGGAAGGGTTACACCCTGTTGACAGCTCGGCTGTAACAGGTTAGGTCCCCGCCGTTTAGAGATGACATCATGAGCAAGAAGGAGAGCGAGACCAGAGAATTTCATGCGGAAGTTCGGCAGTTGCTGGATATCGTCATCCATTCCCTCTACACGGACCGGGAAATCTTCATCCGGGAATTAATTTCCAATGCTTCCGATGCCCTGGAAAAGCTGCGCCTGACACAATTAACTGAAAATCAGGTCTTTGACGCAAATCTTCCGCTCGAGATTAATATATCCACTGATGAAACGGCAAAGACCATCACGATCGCAGATTATGGGATCGGAATGACCCGGGAGGAATTGTCCGAGAATCTCGGGACCATCGCGCATTCCGGGACCAAGGCCTTCCTTGAGAAAATGCAGGAGGGATCGAGGCCGGATATGATCGGTCAGTTCGGGGTGGGATTTTACAGCGCCTACATGGTGGCAGAGAAGGTGGAGGTCTTCGCCCACTCCTGGAAAGAAGAAGAGGAGCACCTGCGCTGGGAGAGCGATGGAGCCAGCGGTTATACCATTGATGAGGTAGAGGGGCAGCGCCGGGGTGCCCGGATCGTGGTTCACCTCAAGGAAGAGCACGAGGAGTTTGCCAAGACGCACCGGGTTAAGGGGATCATAGAACGCTATTCAAACTTCGTGGGATTCCCCGTAAATCTGAATGGGGAACGGGTGAATACCGTTGAGGCACTCTGGCTCCTTCCAAAGAAGGAGGTTAGCGAGGAACAGTATAAGGAATTCTATCAGTTCACGTCCCATGCAATGGACGAGCCTCGTTACACCATGCACTTCTCGGCCGATGCTCCACTGGCGATCAATGCCCTGCTCTTCGTGCCGGGAGAAAACGTGGAACGCATGGGTTTGGGGGCGCAACCTCCCGGAGTGGCTCTCTACTGCCGGAAGGTTCTGATTGATCCGAGTCCAGAAGGTCTCCTGCCTGAATGGCTTCGTTTTTTGCGAGGGGTAATCGACAGTGAGGACCTCCCTCTTAATATTTCGCGGGAATCGATGCAGGACAGCGCTCTGGTCCGAAAGCTCAGTGAGGTTCTCACCAAGCGTTTCCTGAAGTTTCTCGATAAGCAGGCGAGCGATAATCCAGAGGGCTACCGGGAGTTTCACGACCGCTTCAGCCGATTCCTGAAGGAGGGAATTGTGGCCTCGCCGGTGCACCAGGAGCTCCTTGCCGGCCTTCTGCGATTTGCTTCCTCCATGACGGAGGGAGAGGAATTGACCTCTCTGGACAGTTATGTGGACAGGATGAAGGAGGGGCAGGAAGAAATCTACTATCTGGTGGGACCAGGCCGTGAGGTGCTTGAGAAGGGGCCATTTTTTGAAGGCTTCCGGTCCCGGGGGCTTGAGGTCGCATTCTTTACCGAAGCGGTGGATGATTATGTCCTCGAAGGCCTCCGGGAATACAAGGGAAAGAAACTCGTGGCCGCCAATCGGTCCGGGATAGAGTTCGAAGACCTGCCGGATGAGTCGGAAGGTGAAGATCTCTCGGAGGAAGAGACGGAAGGACTCGTGTCCTGGCTTAATTCGGCTCTTGATGACCGGGTAGCCCGGGTAGATGCAGGTAAGCGACTGGTAAAGCATCCCATGGTAGCGCTGCTTCCCGAAGATGCACCCAATGCTCAGATGAGGGCCATGATGGCCGCCATGGGTCAGGAAGCTCCCGAGTCAAAAGCCAAGCTCGAGATTAATACCCGGCACCCGCTGATCCGGAAGCTGTCATCGTTGCAGGGGAGTCAGAGAGACCTCGCTTCCAAGGTTGCAGCCCAGTTGACTGATCACGCCCTCCTTGCAGCCGGGATGGAAGTCAATGCAGGAGAGATATCGGAAGCAATGGCCGAGTTGCTCGGAGAATTACTCGAGTAAGCCCGGGGTCAGGGTGGTGGAGGTAGCTTGAGGTGGCCTAGGAGAAGCCGCGTTGGTTTGCGTATATCTTTTGCGGGGGTCTTCGACTTAACTCGTTTGCGGCCTTTATTCCGAAGCGCTTCTGATGAAATTATATCTGATTCTCCTCGCGACCTGTATCACGGCTCAGGCATCGGACTCCCTGCCCCCACTGAAGAATGTGCCGCAAAACGTAGCGGAACTCTGGGCGGGCTATGATCCGCAGAAAGAGCCGCTACGAACAGAACTGGTGCGGGAGTGGGAAGGGGACGGGGTAGTGGTGCGTTATGTGCGTTACTTCATTGGTTCGTTCAAAGGGCAGGCAGCTTGGATGGCAGGGTTTTACTCGTTTCCGAAAAACCTCAGGAGGGGAGAAAAATTACCCGCCGTGTTGCATATCCATGGGGGAGGGCAGCGGGCNAATTTGAATTTGGTCAAATATCATGCCGGGCGGGGGTATGCCGCNCTTTCGGTGAACTGGGGTGGGAAACCCATGCAAGGGGCCAAGCCTGACGAGGCGAATACGGACTGGGGTGCAGTGGATCCGACACAGAATAATGTGCACGGGTATTTTAATCTGAAACCAGGTGCGAAGTTTTTGGATGGGCAGGAGTCACCGCGCAATTGTAACTGGTTTCTGCTGACAATAGGCTGTCGTCGCGGATTGACATTTCTTGAGCAGCAACCGGAGGTCGATGAAAGCCGGTTGGGTATTCGAGGTCACTCAATGGGTGGAAACCTCACCATGTATGTCGCTGGTACGGATACGCGAGTTAAGGTAGCCNCGCCTTCGGTGGGTGGCACGGGATTCCGGCTCGATTCGTATTATCATGTGCTGCCGCAGATCCGCAAGGTTACGGGTAACCGTGAACTGTTCCGGCGCACGATGGGTTATCAGTTTTATGCGCAGCGCATCAATGTGCCGCTGTTGCATCTGGGGGCGAGCAATGATTTTCACGGACAAATGGACGCAACCTATGCGACTGGAGCGTGCGTGCCGGAGGATGTGCCGCAGCGATACGTGTTCGCTCCCCATTTCAATCATCGCTTTTATCCCGAGCAGCAGGTTGCGCGAATCCTGTGGCTGGATCAGCACTTGAAGGGTGGAGTGAAACTGCCAGCCACGCCCAAAACTGAATTAAAATTCAATAACAACGCAATTCTGNGCGTGAAGCCTTCCAAGGAATTGCCGTTGAAGCGCGTGGAGATTTATTACTCGGTAGANCCTGATCCACGTTCCCGATTCTGGCGCAGTGCCCCAGCTCTCAATGCAGGGATGAGCTGGCAGGCAGTATTGCCGATTGAAACCTTGAATCGGCCATTATTTGCTTTTGCCAATATTTTTTACCACTTGCCTGAACCGGTTGCGATACCACANCGCGGCGATACCCAGGAGGTGTGTATCAGTTCGCTTTTTCACGAGATCAAACCGNAGGAGCTGAAAAAGACCCGCATCAAACCGATAGGGGAAGCAGAGAGAGTCATTGACGATTTCAAATCTGGTTTTCGGGACTGGTATACGATCAACGGCAACCATCGGCCATTGTGGCAGCGCTGGACTCGGAAGGTGACCGATCCCAAATGGCGCGGGCCGAAGGGGGCAAAATTAAGACTAACCATCCAAAGTGAGCAGCCAAATATACTCGGCGTGGTGTTGCACGAAAACACCTGGCGCCGTTATCGCGGGAAAAATCGAACTTATGTGGCCGAGATGAAGCTTACAGGGGGTAAGNCGGAAACTGTAACGATGGACCTGGGAGATTTCAAAAACGTGACTGATGGAGTGCCCCTGNAAAACTGGGACCAGTTGGATGAACTTGGCCTGGTAGCNAAGGCCACGGTTCGTGGTGCAGAGCCAGTCGAAGTGGCCGCTGATCCATGGCAAGGTCCCCAGCCGGTTTTTAAACGGCTGGAATGGCTGACGTCGGTGACGGATTAAACTCTGGAAGTTTCAGGGTTGTATNGCCGGGTAATGACGACCTCCCGAGCAAAAACCTCCTGAGGCCCCTGGCATGCTCTCCAGCAGCCCTTGGAACTGGCATGGGTTTTCNCCGGGGAAGAGGGAGAAAATAAACCCCCCGGCCGGTCTCCGCTTCCGGCCGGGGGGTCAGGGTGGGGGAGCAGCAGTTGTCAGGGCTCTCCCACAAGGCAGGGGTAAGGGTGATGTTCGGGGACAGGTAATGCCCCGAACGCAGAAGGATGCTTCTATGCTAATATAATTTCACAAGAACGATTAAGNCAGGACTCAGGACTTAAGTTGATTTTCACCAATTACGGGATATTAGGAAAACAGATCAATAGAGCTTTCAACGCGCAGTGTTCTGGAGGNTAAGCGGCCTATAGCTAGAGGATTACGCCNCTTTCAAGGGGTCCTTGGTCCAGAGTGTTCAGCTTGTTTTTGGGGAATAAAGCCCGAACGCTTCCAAGAGGATNCATTCAAAAAAAGNNANCNCCGGTTCCTCTGATTTATTGGACGTAACAGATCTTTAATGATTACGAAATACAGGCGGAAGGNATGCNGGAGAGCCTGTNACGCCCTCGCCAGGAGTGTTNCCCGCGAGACCGGGGAATCACAGTCCACGAGGCCTCACTCGCTACTGTCTGGATAGCTGCCCAGCAGCTTGACCAGTGAGCAGTGCTTTTCAAGTTCCTCCAGCGCGGAGGATACCTGCTCGTTTTCGCAGTGACCGGCAAGNTCGACGTAGAAGATATATTCCCAGTCCTTTTGCTTGGAAGGTCTGGACTCGATCTTGGACATATTGATCTCAAATGAGTCGAAGGCCCTCAGGGCGGCGACGAGAGATCCTGGGCGATCGTGGACGGAGAAAAGAATGGAGGTGCGATCGTTACCAGTGGAGGGGCAGGTTTTTTCACCGATCACGAGAAAGCGGGTCGTGTTGGTAGCCCGGTCTTGGATTGCCTCATCAAGAACTTCAAGATCTGCCAGTTCGGCCGCGAGCCTGCCCCCTAGTGCCGCTGCTCCCGCAGAGGCCTTTTCACGGGCAAGATGTGCTGCTCTGGTTGTGGAGGAAACTTCGACAAGCTCGGCATCCGGAAAATTTCGCAGGATCCAGTTCTTACACTGACCGAAGACCTGGGGGTGGGAATAGAGGGTGTTGATTTCTTCCCGGGTAATTGATGCGAGCAGGTTGTTGTTAATTCGGAGAAGGATCTGGGCACAGATCCGAAGGGGTGAGTCGACGAAGAGGTCGAGGGTATGAGAGACCGCGCCTTCGGTGGAGTTTTCAATCGGAACCACACCATAGTCCGCCCGGCGGCGGGCGACATCATCAAAGACCTCGGCGAAACTTGAATGCGCCGTATAGTTGACAGAGTGCCCGAACTTCTTGATCGCCGCCTGNTGAGTCCAGGTGCCTTCTGGCCCTAGATAGGCAATCTTGAGGTCTTCCTCCAGCGCAAGTGCTGCGGACATGATTTCCCGNTAGATGGCCCGAATGGACTTTTCAGGGAGCCTCCCCTTATTCATCTCAACGAGTTTCCTGAGAAGCGCATCCTCACGATCAGGCGCATAGATNTGGAGGCCGTCACGCTTCTTGATGAGTCCGACTTCATGGACGAGGTCGGCCCGCTGCGAGAGAAGATCAAGCAGTTGCTTATCGATCGTGTCGATATGGTTACGGATCTCGTTCAGGGACACCGGGAGTAGCTCTAGCGGCTAATTCAGAAATTCTAAACCGAAAAGCGCAGACAGGGGAAGGTCTTCATTCCTCAGAAGTTGGAAAATCCGGAGCGTGTTGATCGTCGGACCCGCTGTCACGGGGTGGTTCTGCGAGAGCAAGTTGCTTTTCTTCCACCGGTTCGTCATTCGATGAAGATTGCGCGTTGGTCTCCTGCTGCTCAGGTGGTTCAGGCAATTCCACGGCACGAAGCTCTTCCGCGTTGGGAAGCTCATTGATGGATTTGATTCCAAAGTGCTCAAAGAAGAAGTCGGTCGTTGAGTAGAGAAGCGGGCGCCCCGGGAGGTCGGCNCGACCTGCAATTTTGATCAGTTCCCGATCAAGGAGTTTCTGGAGGATGCTGTCTGATGATACCCCGCGGACGTGGTCGATGGAGGCCTTGGTGACTGGTTGACGATAGGCTATAATGGCAAGGGTTTCCATTGCAGGAGGACTCAGGCGACGGGGTTTGAGGCCAGGGAAAAGCTGGCGGACAAACCCCCCATATTCCGGGCGAGTGTAGATTTTCCATCCTTTCGCGCGTTCGATGATGGAAAATGAGCGCTTGCCCCTCTCGTACTTCCGGTTCAGGGCAGCAATTGCCTCGATTACGGCATCCTCATCGATGGAAGAACGGTCCTTCAGGTCGTCTGCAAGTTCGGAAGCCTTCCCATAATCCTCCTCTTCCTCGGTCATTCCATCTTCAATTTCAGCAAGGCGAGACCGGACCAGACGTGCTAATTCCGGTGCCGTGATNGGTTCTTCAGAGGCGACGAGGAGAGATTCAATAACCGAGGGGAGCTCCATGCGTTGAAGGAGGTTAGGAGGGTAGTGCCCAAATTCAAGTGCAAGGACAGTCGGGGAAATGTGAATATCAAAGCAAAGGGCAGGTACTTTCCACTTGCAGCGTTTAGTGAAAGCCAGTAGGCAATCCCGCCCCGCTGCCGGGGATGGTTCCACCGGCAGGATACAGGGAGCACACTTTCCGTAATCTGATAACCTCATGGCGGCGAAGAAAAAGGCAGCAAAAAAGGTAGCGAAAAAAGCACCAGCCAAGAAGGCAGCGAAAAAAGCACCAACCAAGAAGGCAGCGAAAAAAGCACCAACCAAGAAGGCAGCGAAAAAAGCACCAACCAAGAAGGCAGCGAAAAAAGCACCAGCCAAGAAGGCAGCGAAAAAAGCACCAGCCAAGAAGGCTGCAAAAAAAGCACCCGCTAAGAAGGCTGCCCCAAGAAAGCCTGTTAAGCTTACTAATTTTGTAAAGAAGCAGCGTCAGCGCCTGCTCGACCTTCAGGATGAGCTTATGGATGCCATGTATGGAGTCCAGCAGGAGACCTTGCGGAATGGTCCTGCCAGCGGTGAGGCCTCGGTAAGCGGGACTCACCTGGGGGATGCAGGGAGTGATGCATATGACCGTGATTTTGCCCTGAATCTCCTTTCCAAGGAGCAGGACGCTTTGCAGGAAATTCAGGCCGCCTTGGAGAGAATTACCGAGGGAACATACGGAATATGTGGTATTTCAGGGAAAAAGATCCCGCAGGCCCGATTGGAGGCCATACCGTTTGCTCGTCTTACGGTAGAGTGCCAGTCCCAGTGGGAGAGGGAGAATCCACATCGTAAATTCCGTAGTTCCGATGCAATCGGATTTGGTGCGGCGACAACCAGTTCTCCAGCAGTTTCTCTTGACGCTGGCGCGTGATTGGCTAGTTTTTCCGCCCTTTTCGCAGACCATGGCCCGCGATATCATCATTCTCGAATGCACCGAAGCGAAGGCTGAGGGCAAGCAACCATCCCGCTACGTGACGACCCGCAACAAGAAGAGTCTGCGGACACCGGGTCGTCTGGAGAAGGTAAAATTCAACCATTATCTCAAGCGCCGGACGCTTCATCGTGAACTCCGCTAACGACCGATCATGAGTGAGCCAAAGACCAAGGAGCGCCGGATTGCCTTCAGAAAGGCAAACAAGAGGATGACACGTAAACGCCTCGACCTTGAGATAGGTCAGGTGAGTTACCAACATCCTGAAGTCCTGGCCAAGTTTACCACGGAGACTGGAAAGATTCTTCCGCGCCGGGTAACCGGGGTGTCTGCCAAGATGCATCGGAAAATCACCCGCGAGATCAAGCGGGCCCGGGCTGTAAGTCTGTTGCCCTGAACCAGTCCCAGGGTAGCGTTCCCTTCAGACGGGCGAATTCAGGGCCATGCGGCCTTCTGGAGAGACCCGATGAAAAACAGGTGAGAAAACGGGTCTACGGTCATCCGGTATTTTCTGCAGGCCTGGTTTGGAGGACAGCATTCGTTGTCCGAATCCACGAATTAATTGAATGGGACCGGGGTCAGATCTGAAGACCTCCACACTCTCGATACCCATTTTATGATGGAGAAAATATGATCTTATGAGCAGGGAAGCCGAACATCAGGATCCCCTACGGAAGCCCTACATCAGTCTCCCGGGAGTGACCGGCATGCCCGATATAGGAGAGATTCTTGCTCATATGCCCGCGGAGGAGCAGCACCGTTTCGAGTCTGCCGGAGAGTTTGTGAAGCGACTTGCCCATCGTATCCAGAAGTGGCGTGAGCGCCTGGCGGAAGATGAGCAACCGGTCATCCTTGCTCTTCTCTCGAACGGCAGCGCGATCGAGGTGCGTTCGGTTGGGGAGGACGGGCACTCAAGTGTGGTGGTGGAGGGGGTTCTGGATGGAGCCGCCTGCATGTTCGTGTCCCATCAGGCAAGTTTCCAGCTTCTATGCTACACCCAGAAGGTGGCACCCGAGATGAAGCGCAAAATTGGATTTCACGTCGGGGGTGAGGAGATTGAGGCATAGGAAGTCCGGTTCGGGGAGGAAAACCGGCCTATCACCTGACGGTTAACCCTCGAGGCAACCGGGGCAATCCTGGGCAAAGTGACCTTTTGTGACTTCGGTAAGTTCCGGTCGGCGGTCGGTGAGGCACCGGTCGGCATTTCCGATGGTGTTACGCAGTCGGAAGGAGCAATGTTCGGGTTCCTCAGAAAGGTCGGGTGGAATCCCGGGGATGGTGTAGAGGGATGCGCCAGGCTCATGGGTAGCGGGTATGCTCTTGAGAAGAGCCCGGGTGTAGGCGTGGAGGGGATTCGCGAATAGTTCGCTGGTAGGGGCCTGCTCTACTATACGTCCGGCATACATGACGTTAACCACCTCACAGCTCTCCGAAACCACGGCAAGGTCATGCGTGATCAGGATAATAGAAAGCCCGAGGGCCTTCTGTCGTTCGCGGAGAAGGTCAAGAACCTGCTTCTGGACAGTGACATCAAGGGCGGTGGAGGGTTCGTCAGCGATCAGGATTTCGGGCTTGGTGATGAGTGCCATCGCTATCATCACCCGCTGACGCATGCCGCCCGAAAACTCATGCGGATAGGAGTGGATACGTTTGGAAGCCTCGGGGATTCCAACTTCCTCAAGGGATTCGATTGCGCGTTTGAGAGCGTCTACTCTATTCAGTCCCTCGTGAATTTCGAGTGGCTCTGTCAACTGTCTTGAGATCCTGAGATAGGGATTCAGCGACGTCATTGGGTCCTGGAAGATCATGGATATCTTTTTGCCACGAATATCGCGTAATTCTTTTTCCGAGCTCTTCAGGAGGTCGATGCCGCCGCCCTGTCCGCTTCCCTTGAAGATGGCTGTGCCCGAGTGAATCCGGCCCGGAGGTTGCGGGATTAGTCCGAGGAGAGAGTAGCAGGTTACACTTTTGCCCGATCCGGATTCCCCCACGATGCCGATGGTCTGACCGGCCTCCACGGAAAAAGAGACCCCTTCCACCGCGTGAACCACCCCCGTGCGGGAATGGAACCGGGTGGTGAGGTTGCGGACATCAAGTAAAGGCATGAGGGAATCCTGCACCCTGATCAGGAAAGGATCAACGGCCAAGGTAGGTGAAGAAGATGTTTACCGGCGGTCTAGGGCGAAGCGGGGCGGGAAAATGGGGAGAGAAGAAGTCACGCTTCCGGTTTGCGACGGGACCGGACCGAAAAATTGATGGGCAAACCGAGTGAAGGGTTTGCCTTGCGCAGCGTATTCTCGAGATAGGACTGGTAGGTATCTGCCAGAAGTCGCTTGTCGTTGACGAACAGGATATAGCGAGGAACTGGAACGGCAGCATAGCGCTCGTTTACTGCGGCGGTAGCATAGAGGATCTTGAGGCGTTTACGATGGCGCTTGCTCGCCGGAGGAGGGTTTCTGCGCAGAGCCTCACTCAGGAGTCGGTTCAGTTCACCAGTTCCAATGATTTCCTGTGCTCCCTCGCGTACTTTTCGAATGGAACCGAATATGCGGTCGAGTTCCTGTTTCTCTCTCGCAGAGACGCAGATGAAGGGTGCGTAGTGCAGAAAAAAGAGTTCGTTACGTATGGTTTCCTCGGCCTCTTCCATGCGTGCTTTCCTGGGCGCGTCCGGGTGATAGAGGTCCCATTTGTTAGCGATAATAATACAGGGCTTCTGTTCGCGTTGAACGAGGCGCGCAATCTTGCGGTCCTGAGCGGAAATCCCGGCAGATAGATCTATTACAAGAAGGCAGAGATCAGCCCGACGAATTGACCTTTCGGCGCGCATGGCTGAGAAGACTTCCACGGAAGTGTCCATTCTTGAGCGCTGGCGGAGACCGGCAGTATCAATAAGAGTATGGCGTTCTCCGGCACGGTCATAGGGGATGTCCACCGCATCTCGAGTTGTGCCAGCCACTTCTGAGACGATGGTGCGCTCGTCATTGAGGATGGCATTGACCAGTGATGATTTGCCGGCATTAGGCTTCCCGATCACCACGATTTTCAGGCCTGTGGATTTTGCGGACTCCTCTGCTTCGCGAGCGGATGCCTCGAAGGGGGACAGGGCATTGTCGAGAGCGCCAAGGAGTTCCCTGAGGTTCCGGCCATGAGCAGCCGAGACGGAAATCCCGGCGCCCAGTCCAAGTTGGGCAAAATCCCCCGCAATGTGATCGAGTTCCTCATGATCTGCCTTGTTGATAACGAGGCAGACCTTTTCGGATGCCTTACGGAGTTGCTGGCCGATCGCCTCGTCGACCGGCGTCAGACCTTCACGCGCATCAACGAGAAAGAGGATAATGTCGGCAGTGTCCATTGCGACCTGCGCTTCGGTAGATACCGCCTCGGCGAAGTCTGCATCAGCGAGGGCTCCGATGCCTCCGGTATCCACAAGGTCGCATGGGATACTGGTGAGATTGCATGGGGCAGAGACCCGGTCGCGGGTGACTCCGGGTTGGTCATGCACGATGGAAATGGTGCGACCTGCCAGCCGGTTGAAGAGAGCGGACTTTCCCACATTGGGACGTCCTACGAGGGCGATTACGGGTTTACGGATGCTACTGTCCATTAGCCTGTTCGGTTACGCACTGAGGGCCAGTCTGCTGAAGTTGTCCTATGCCCTGACGGATACTCTGGGAGGTGGCGAGGATAACAAAACATGCTGTTACGACGGTCGGATAGATCGGACTGAGGGGGATGACCTTGAGCCCGGTCCACGCCACCGTGACCATGAGCAGTACGGTACAGGTTTTACCCGTCCAGTGGGGTTCTATTTTTACCTGGCAATTGAGAAGATGAAGCACAGCGATGCCGCCCCATACGATGGCATCACGGAGGATGACAAGTCCCACGAACCACAAGGGGATGGCCCAATCGATGCCCCAGGGAAGAATGGAGAGAATGAGGATCGCAGTGAGAATCAGGAGTTTGTCAGCGATGGGGTCGAGGAATGCACCCAGGGGAGTACGCTGGTTGTAGCGACGGGCGATGACGCCATCAGCATAATCGGTGAGGGCCGCCACCGTAAAAACCGCGACCGCCGACCAGTGATAGGCTTCCACGGGGTTGCCGCTCTTAACGCTTGTTCCATAGAGGATTGCGAGAACTGCAAAGACCGGCACAAGCAGGGTCCGGAGGAGAGTCAGGTAGGTCGCCGCAGTCACGGTGGCAAGACTGTAGAGTCTTGAGTGGCGGGTGGCGAGTGATTGATGTCCGGTCCCTCGTTTCTTGCCCCTGCCAACCTATTAATACATTCTCTCACCGTGAGCGGGAGCGACGTCAGGGAAGCTTTGGCAGCAGCGGAAGTGGTGCCGTCGAAAAAGTTGGGCCAGAATTTTCTAACAGACCCTAATACCGCACGCTGGATCGTGGACCAGCTGGAGCCTGGTCCGGAGGACTGTATTGTAGAGGTAGGGCCAGGGACAGGGTCTTTGAGCGCTGCCTTGGTAGGAAGGGTTCGCCGATTGCTCCTTATTGAATACGACCGGAGGCTCGCGGAGTGGCTCCAGAAGCGTTATGAGGGCGAGGAAACGGTTGAGGTGATACATGCCGATGGGGCCCGTTTCGATTTGAGGTCTCTTTTCAAGGAGCGTCCGGTCAAGTTACTGGGGAACTTGCCATATTCCGCTGGGGGTGCGATCCTGCGTAATTTCCTCAAGCGCCCGTCTCCGATTTGTCGGGCGGTTGTCATGCTGCAGAAAGAGGTAATTGACCGTATTGTAGCGGTTCCCCGGACCAAGAATTACGGAGTTTTGTCCCTGCGCATGCAGAGCGAATGGATCAACACTCCCCTGAAGACCATCGGACCGGATGTTTTTTATCCCCGGCCAGCTATTGATTCCACTGTATTACTGTCGCAACCAAGGGGTGGAGATCTGCCCGTTTATGATGCTCGGCTTTTTGATGAATTGATACGGAGGGGATTCGCCCAGAGGCGGAAGCAGCTCCGCAAGGCTCTCCCGTCCGAGCCATCGTGGCCTGTGGTGGCAGAGACTCTCGGGGTAGCGGAAACTGCAAGGGCAGAAGAGCTGAGCCTAGAAAATTGGGTGGAATTGTGCCGGCGTTATGACTCCCATCCCCTCAGTGAAATACCGCAGTGCGGCGATGAGATTTTCGATGTGGTAGACGAAAAGGATGAGGTTATCGGGCAGGAGCGGCGGAAAGTGGTGCATGAGCAGGACCTGCTCCATCGGGCCATTCACGCTTTTATCTTCAATAAACGGGGTGAGGTCTTCCTGCAGAAGAGGTCGCGCCTGAAGGACACTCACCCCGGGGTCTGGGATTCAAGTGCATCCGGGCATCTCGATTCAGGAGAAGATTATGAGGATTGTGCGGTCAGGGAGTTGGAGGAGGAGGCCGGCCAGAGAGAGGTTGACCTCAGGCGGGTGGCGGTCCTGCCCCCTACCGCTGAGACCGGGTGGGAATTTGTTCATCTCTTCGAGCTGAGGCAGAAGGGGCCTGTCCGTTTCCCTTGTTCCGAGGTTGAGGCGGGGCTGTGGTTGTCGCCGGATGAGGTGAATCTCTGGATTGAGAGGCGTCCCTGGGATTTTGCCAGCGGATTTCTCGCCTGCTGGAGGGCTTGGAGCGCCGTTCGGTAGTTGCCAGTACGGGAAAGGGAGGTGAGACTGGCCGTGCTGTGGTTTCGGTCAGACCAGCCAGAGAAAGAAGCGTTGCCATCGCGGTGGTCGTCGCTCTGGTGCTTCATGTTGTGGCCTTTGGGGCGATGGTGGGTGGAACGATCCTGGATATTCTCACCGAGGAAGAGGATCCGTTGGCGGATGTCCCGGCTTTGCCTGAGCGAACTGAGGATGCCCTTGTTGAGTTGAATGCGGCGGATCTTCTCGCCATGCGTGAATCTCTGGTAGCTGAAGAGGAGCTGCCTGAGGTGGTTGAAGGCACCCTGCCGGATCCGGAACCGATCGAACCGCTCGAAAAGGCTCCGGTGAACTATGCGAGAACCAGCCAGGACCAGGAATCCGATTCGCCTCCGGAGGGAGCGATCCTTATCGGCGAGAGGAATACCCTGGAGGCTACGGAGTTGCCGCCAGCCAAGGATGCTCTGGAGTTGCCGAGCCAGAAGGGAGTGGAGCCGGTTCGCAATGAGAGGAACCTGTTTGATTCGGATTTCTCTCCGGGAGAGGACGAGGGGAAGACCGGTGGAGAAGACTCGGAAGCACCGCAGCCTGCGGGTGACCCCAGCTCTAATGCGGAGGACGAAATTGGTCCGGAGGAAGTCGGTAACGGGCCAGAAGTGCAGGGTTCTGTGGAGAAGGATCTGCCGTTCAAGGGAAATCCGGTGGAGGTTCCGGTCAAGGCATCCCCAGAGTTGGAGGAGGAGCTTCCCAAGTCGAGTGAGGAGGCCGGGACTGGGAGAGGGAGCGACGGCAAGGATGAGGAGCGGATCAAGGAGCAGGCAAACGGAGGTTTTCGCACGGAGTCAAAGCGAACGAGAATGGAAGGAACCATCAGTCGTCGAGGCAAGAGTTCACTCAAGGTAGAAGCTACTGCTCTTGGTAAATACAAGGCCCAGGTGAACCGGGTGATTGAGAGTGAATGGCAGAATCGCTGTGTGACGCATCGCGACCATCTTTTACCAGGAATTCTAACCCTTCGCTTTTATGTGGCCAAGGATGGGCGGGTTTCAGGTCTGCGCTATCTCGATGTTTTTCAAGCCAGTGCGATACAGAAGGGTTTCACAATGAAGGCGGTCCAGCAATCCAAGTTGCCGGTGATGTCGGAGGAAGTCATCAAGGAGTTAGAGGGTGAGTTGCTGGAGTTTCACATTAATTTCCACTTTTGATATGATGCGGGACCTTGGTCATAACCTGGCGGCGGAAGTAGCTCCGGAGGCCCTCCAGAGAACCTGGAAGTTCTTTGCGGATGGAGGTTTTTTCATGCTGCTCATCGTATTCTGCTCGGTTGTCGCGCTGGTAGTCATTCTTTATAAGATGATGACCCTGACAAGATCCTCGGTGCTTCCCGGGCGACTGGTTGGGGACCTTGAGCTTCTTGAAGCACACCTGGACGACGAAAGTCTTGATGCCCTGCGAGGGGAATTCAGGGAGGGGGATTCGGTCCTGGCCCGGCTTTGTGATGTGGCCGTGAAGAATGAGGGTCGCCCATTGGCGGAAACCCAGGAAGCGGTGCAATCCAGCGCCAAGGAAGAGGTTGTGCGAATGAATGCCGGTTTGCCGGTCCTTGATGTAGTAATCACAGTTGCTCCCCTGCTGGGCCTGCTTGGAACGGCGAGTGGTTTGGTTCTTATCTTTGGAAATACTGAAGACCTGACTTCCGGCGTGAACAATGCGAAGATCGGTGCGGGTATTGCACGGGCACTGGGGACAACTATTGCCGGAATGGTGGTGGCAGTTCCATCGGTAGTGGCTCACAGTTATTTCACGAGAAAGATCGAGACCATGTCCGCGCGGTTGGAAGTATTGCTGGGCTCGGTAATCGGCGCCTGTCAGCGCACAGGTGGCGAGGTGGCCAGGAAAGGGCTTGCGGCGGAGAGTTCTTCCCCAAGGACGACGCCACTCTCGGATTTCCCAGGGCAAGGAGTATCATGAATTTTTACCAGCCAAGGAAGAGGAAGGAGCGGGTGCCCATTGTTCCTCTGATAGACATCCTCACAATCCTGCTCATTTTCTTCATCGTGACCCGTGGAGTTCCCGAGGAAGAGCGCTCCAAGAATCCTCCCCCGGAGCCCCGGTCGATTGTCAAGGTGACCTTGCCGGTGGTAAAAGAAATGAAGACCGATGAGGTGGTGGAGCGCCGGGCCGTGCTTGCGGTGGCGGCGGAGGGGGCAATCACTCTCGATAATTACGAGTTGGCTAGTCCGGAACTGCTTGCAGATGCCCTCATTGTCTTCCGGGAAGAAAATCCGCAGCGTAAGCTTGAGCTCGCAGCTGACCAGGGGGCAACTCTTTCCCAGTTATTCATGGTGCTGGACGCACTAACGGCGGCGGAATATGATATCAAGGATGTTCCCGCCCGTATTCGTCGTCCTCAGCCTGTTGATTTTATAGACCCTCTCCAGCCATGATTCTGCCCATCAGCCAGTTTGGTGACCCGATCCTGCGAAAGCGCTGCAGGGAAGTAGATGAGGTGACCGATGAGATCATGACGCTGGTGGAGGACATGATTGAGACCATGCACGAGGCCAATGGGGTGGGTCTGGCAGCTCCCCAGGTAGGGAGGGACCTGAGGCTCGCAGTGGTAGATGTTTCGCATGACCCGGAATGCGTTAGCGTGCTCAAGGTAAATGGAAAGGATGCCAGGATAGAGGACATCATGCCCCTTGTGTTCATTAACCCCCGGTTTGAGAAAATGGGGGCGCGAGAGCGGATGGAGGAGGGATGTCTGAGTATCGAGGAAATCCGGGCGGAAGTGCAGCGCCCGGGCATCGTGAAGGGTGTTTTCCCCCAGCTTGACGGGAGCGAGATAGAGCTTGAGGCTGACGGACTCCTTGCCCGTGTCATTCAGCATGAGACTGATCACCTCAATGGAGTTCTTTTTGTCGACAGGGTCAGCGCGGCCACGAAGTTGATGCTGCGCCGTGAGCTCAAGAGACTCAAAAACTAGTCGCCGATCATGGTAGTGATGGCCTCGGACGGAATTGAGTTTACAACATAACATGGCCTACATACCTTGAAATTTAAATAGATCTTAATATGTCGCAATCCAGCTCTCCTGTGAATCCACCTGTAGAGGGTCCTGTTGATGGGCGCCCGCTTCCCCAGAATCCATTTCAGGATGGTGCCGGAAGACGGCCCTCTACGCCGTCTCCATTTGAGGAGGTGAAGTACTCTTCATCAGAAAGTCCTGTCTCAGACAGGCAGGTTCCGGCTAGTCCCTTTGAGATTGTAGAGGATCAGACTGATCAGGAGCAAAAGGAAGGTGGCTTTCCAATGCAGGGGTTCCCATCAGGACCGGCTTCTCTCACTCAACTGGAGACCGCACCGATTGGAGGGAATTCCCAGGTCGAATTGCCCCCGAGTCAGCCTGAGACGACTCCGGGTAACATGATGGACCCTTTTGAAGAGATGAGCCTGCCGCAGGACGGGAGTGGCAAGGCAGGTGGGTCGGAGCATGAGGAGGAAGGTGTTGAGGAGGACTTTGCGGTTCCTGTTTCAATCACCAGCAGCAATAATCCTGGTAACAAGGGTGGGGCTACAACGGGGCGAGCAAGTGAAGAGCCCTCTTCCTTACAGGTGAAGGGTGGTGCAGTGGAGCCCATTACAGATGAGACCAGACAGTTGGAGTTGCGGGCGATATTCGGCGTTGACCACGAGTTAAGTCATCAGGAAATAATACAGCGGATGCGTGGGTTGCCCGGAATTGTCGATGTGGCCAAGGTTGGTTCAGCAGAGGCGGAAGCTTTTGTCACCCTGCAGAATTGTGCGGCGAAGCTAGGCTTGGCGAAGGGGCAATCGATAGTCGTGAGTTGCTCGCGGGGAGTTATTGATTTTCTTGAATACAAGGGAACTTCGCTCGCTATCCTGCGTGAAGACAAATACTTCCCCGGAGTGCGTGAAACCCTTTATATCTGTGCCCGGGAGTTGGAGAAACTTTAGGGGTTCATGGAAATCTGGTGATCAGGAATCGGGGAGAGGGGGAATAGAGTGGTTGTCTGAGATCGAGCGATCAGATGGCTATTTCTTTTTGGTGGTCTTTGGATCACTAAGTAGTCTGGAAATAAGTTGGTAACAGGGGGGGCGGCCTTCCTGAGTTGCTCCGATAGAGGCGAGCGTTCTACTGGCAGATGAGATCACTTTCCAATCCCGGTGAGCCATGGTTGGTGCGTGTTGACACGGGGGGAACGTTTACCGATGGCTGGGCCCGGAGTCCCGGAGGGGAGGAACACAGGTGCAAGGTGCTCTCCAGTGGGTTCCTGCGGA
Organism: Roseibacillus sp.; assembly: GCA_002709395.1. Lineage (GTDB taxonomy): Bacteria > Verrucomicrobiota > Verrucomicrobiia > Verrucomicrobiales > Akkermansiaceae > Roseibacillus_B. The sequence goes on from PAQU01000026.1 coordinate 30,261, forward strand.
CCTCTGTAGAGGCAGTAGTTGGACCTGGGTGCTACCGTCTTGCCGGAGACTTGGGAGTTGCGGACGAGTTTTTGCGGGGTTTTGGGGTCAAGGGGGGCGGAGTAGTCACCGGATGGTCGCGTGACGAGCGACTTCTCACAGTTGAAGGGGCGGATTCCCTTGCGATCGGGGCCCTGCTGGATATTTCTACAGGGGAGGAAGCCCCGGTGCTTGCGGCAAGGCTCCTGACGTCCACGGCCCTGGAAAGTTCCTTTCCGGTTATTGATTTCAGGCTGGCAACCACGCGGGGAACGAACGCCCTTCTTGAGCGGAAGGGCAGTGAAGGAGTCCTGATTACCACGGGGGGATTTGAGGACCTTCTGCGAATCCGTGATCAACGCCGGCCCCATCTGTTCGATCTCAGACAGGATCCTGTTGTGCCGGTCTTCCGGCGCTCCGTTGGGATAAGGGGGAGGATCAGTGCTTCGGGAGAGGTTCTTGAACCCCTTGATGAGGAAGAAGCAGTCACCCTTGTCGAGTCATTGCTTCGGGACTCGGTTGAGGTGGTGGCCGTCGCTTTGTTGAACAGTTACGCCAACCCCTCACACGAGCAGCAGCTGGGCAAGTTGCTGCGGGATGCAGGGATTCCATTTGTTTCGCTCTCGACCGAGCTCTCCAGTGGGATGCGGTTGCTTCAGCGCGCAGAGACTGCTGCTGCCAATGCCTATCTTGCACCAGTGATGGATCGTTTTGTGAGGGAAGTGGGATCACGCCTTGGGAGAGGTTCTCTGGAATTGCTTACAAGTGGTGGTTTTCTCAAGGAGTCGCAGAACTACCGGCCGATAGACAGTCTTCTAAGTGGTCCAGCTGGTGGGGTAATGGGAGCTCTTGCCGTGGCGGAGTCCGCAGGATATCACAAGGTACTGGCGTTCGACATGGGGGGTACCAGTACCGATGTCGCTCGCCTCGAGGGAGTCCCCGTCCTTCGCTACGAGCAGCATATTGGACCGGTCAGGGTAGCGGTGCCAGCAGTGAAGATTGAGACTGTTGCGGCGGGAGGAGGCTCTGTCTGTCGTTGGAGGAGGGGTGGGTTGGAGGTGGGGCCGGAAAGTGCGGGTGCGTTTCCGGGGCCGGCCTGTTATGGGCACGGGGGTCCGCTTACTGTTACGGATGTAAATCTGCTTCTGGGATTCATGGATCCGCTGCGTTCCAGCCTGCCACTGGAAATTGAGGCGTCCCGGCAGCGGTTGAAGGAACTACAGGATGAGATGAGGGCTGATGGAGCGGATCCTGTTTCCGAGTCCCAGCTCTTGGAAGGTCTCCGGGAGATTGCGGTGGAGCGGATGAGCGAAGCAATCCGGAAGATTTCACTCCGAGAGGGATGTAATCCCTCAGAATATGTCCTGGTCGCGTTTGGTGGTGCAGGTCCTCAGCACGCATGCGCAGTGGCCGATAAGTTGAGGATCAGGGAGATCCTGATTCCAGGGGACGCGGGTTTGCTGAGTGCATGGGGTCTTCATCGGGCAAGGAAGGAAAAGATCTTTGAGCAGCAGGTGCTGCAGGTGGTTGAGGGTCTGCGTTCCGAATGGGAGGAAAGAGTCGGCCAGGTAGTTAGTGAAGCCATCGACTTGCTCGGCGAAGGGGCATGCCTTTCGCGGTTACTCTTCGAGCTCAGGTTATTGGGGCAGGATTCAACCTTGGAAATAGAGGCGGGGTCGGTGATTGGGTGTGATGAATTACTGCAGCGCTTCAAGGAGCATTATGAGAATCTTTATGGGTATGAAATACCCGCAGGGAAAGAAGTGGAGTTGGTGGCCATCCGGGCGGTGGTGAAGTTGGGGGTTGAGGAGACGTTCACGGAGGAGTTTGGACCAGGCAGGTTGGTTGATGCCCTCGAAATCACGCAGGACGCATTCCGGACCTGTGTCGTGGAAAAGGGCTGGATTCGGGCGGAAGGATCAAGAGGGAGCCTTCGTCTATCGAATCAGGGAAAAGAGAAGAATTCCGGGAAGTGGTCCCCTGAGGTAGAGGCTGAGCTTTTCCGTTGTCGCTTTGAAGGTGTGGTGGAGGAAATGGGAGAGCTTTTACGAAGAACCGCCATGTCTCCCAATGTGAAGGAGCGGCTGGATTTTTCCTGTGCCCTTCTTGATGCGGAGGGGAAGTTGGTAGTTAACGCGCCCCATATTCCAGTTCACCTTGGAGCGTTGGGGCTTTGTGTCAGGACGGTGAGTCGTGGCAGGGAATGGAGGGAAGGAGACATGGTGATTGTCAATCACCCGGCCTTTGGGGGATCGCATCTTCCAGACGTAACGCTAGTGAGCCCGGTTTTTATCAAAGGCCGATTAACTGCGTTCGTGGCGAACCGGGCCCACCATGCCGAGATCGGGGGCCGGACTCCGGGGTCTATGCCGGCATCGGCTTGTTCCTTGGAAGAAGAGGGGGTAGTGCTTTCTCCTGAGCTTCTTTTTGATGGGGGCGAGAGCCGCTTTCACGTCATTGAGGAAATCTTTCGTTCGTCGAAATACCCCAGCCGCATGCTGGATAATAACCTTGCGGACCTATCAGCGCAGGTTGCAGCCAATCATCACGGTGTACGGCGCATGAAAGAGCTTGTTGGGGCGTCCTCCCATGAGGCGGTGACTCGGAACATGAGAAGCCTTTTTCATCGAGCCTCCACGGTTATGCGCGAGCAGCTCCTGTCGCGAGTTGATTGCAGGTGGGCAGGTGAGGGGGCTCTCGACGACGGTAATCTTATCCGGGTTCAACTGCAGGTTTCAGGAGGAAGTCTAAGAATTGACTTCAGCGGATCAGGGCCCGTGCACCCGGGAAACCTCAATGCCACTGAGGCGATTGTCCGTAGCGCGATCCTGTATGTTCTACGAGCGTGGGTAGCAGAGGATCTGCCGCTTAACGAGGGATTGCTGGACGGGGTCGAAATCAGGATTCCGGAGGGGCTTCTTTGCCCCATTTTTCCTGAGGACCCCGCTTGTTGTCCGGCAGTGGTAGGAGGAAATGTAGAAACGAGCCAGAGGGTGGTTGACGTGCTTCTCGAGGTGCTTGGTTTACAGGCCAACAGCCAGGGAACGATGAACAATTTTCTCTTTGGGAATGAAGACTTTGCCTACTATGAGACGGTCGGAGGTGGTTCGGGGGCTGGTCCGGGCTGGAACGGCATAAGTGGAACGCACGTGCACATGAGCAATACCGCGATTACCGATCCTGAGGTTCTGGAGAGAAGATTTCCTGTCCGTTTATGGGAGTTTTCCCTAAGGCAGGACTCTGGAGGCAAGGGCAGTTGGGAGGGAGGGTGCGGCCTTGTGCGTGAGGTCGAGTTTCTGAAGCCGATGACGGTGTCATTTCTTATGCAACGCCGTGAATCTGGACCGAATGGAGGCGAAGGTGGCAGTGAGGGATTGCCTGGGCGTCAGGATATTCTCCGGCGAGACGGATCGCGTGAGGAATTACCCGGGATATGCAGCTTTTCGGTTGAACCCGGCGAGCGGGTCCGGATCCTGACTCCCGGGGGAGGAGGCTGGGGGAAGCCCTAGCGCTTGCTGAACCGGGAAAGCTATGGGGATTTGGCTGGTGCTTGTTGCCGGCGGATTTAGATTTCTTGGTTAATGCGCCTGTTCGCTACGGGAATCATTCTGCTTAGCCTTCTTGCTCAGGGCGAAGAAGGGAAGGCAGGTCTGGACTGGTGGGCCTTCGAGTCGGTTGAGCGTCCTCCGGTCCCTATCCTGGGTGGAGGGGATGAGTTGGCGCCGATTGATTCCTTTGTAAGAGAGCGCTTGGTGAAGAAGGGGATGGTGCCGGCAAACCAAGCCGGACGGGGAGTTCTGATACGGCGGCTTCACCATGACTTGACCGGAATTCCGCCGACTGCCCAGGAGGTCTCGTCCTTCGTATCAGGGCAATCGGGAAAGTCCTATGATGAATTGGTTGATGAGCTTCTCTCCTCAAGCTTTTTTGGGGAGCGGTGGGCCAGGCACTGGCTTGATGTTGTGCGCTATGCCGAAACCAATGGGTATGAGCGTGATGCTGTTAAGCCCAATATCTGGAAGTACCGGGACTGGGTCATTGAGGCGTTCAACCAGGACATGCCCTATGACCAGTTCGTGCGTGAACAGTTGGCGGGGGACGAGTTAGCAGGGCGAACTGAACAATCTGTGATTGCAACCGGAATGTTGAGAGCCGGGACTTGGAATGATGAGCCGAATGATCCTCAGGAATATATGTATGAACGGATGGAGGATATGGTGGATGTAGTTAGCACGGCCTTTCTCGGAATCACCGTGAGGTGTGCCCGCTGTCACGATCACAAATTTGATCCCATCCCCCAGCGTGACTACTATCGCTTGGCAGGAGCTTTCTGGCCTGGCGCAATCGAACCTCGGGACGGAAAACTGATGGGAGGGCCGAGTGAGTCAGAACTGGGAGTAAAGGAGGTTTTTGGATGGACGGACATAAGGAAGGACCCTGCTGCCCTGCATCTGTTGGAGAATGGTGAGATTCACCGGAAGGCAGAGGTGGTGGCGCCGGGTTTTCTTTCGCTCGTGCCAGTTCTCGATATACCAATGAATCCTCCTCGTCCCGGGTGGAAGACAACGCGGAGGCGTGCGCAACTGGCCGAGTTCATTGTTGATCGCCGCAATCCTCTTACGGCCCGGGTAATGGTAAACCGGATCTGGCAGGTTCTCTTTGGATATGGAATCGTGCGAACTCCCAATAATTTTGGAAGGAAGGCGGCTCCTCCGAGTCACCCGGAGCTTCTTGACTGGTTGGCGGTGGAATTCATGGAGAGTGGATGGAAGATCAAGCCTCTTGTTCGCAAGATAGTTCTCTCGGAGACCTATCAACAATCTTCATTGCACCCCGACGCAGAGACCTATTCACAGACAGACGCTGGCAATATGAGCCTCTGGAGGCAGAACAGGCGACGCATGGATGCGGAGGCGTTGAGGGATGCCATGCTGGCTGTTTCCGGGGAATTGAATCGGAAGATGGGTGGTCCAAGCTTCTATCCTGTAATGCCCCCGGAAGCACTGGAGGGGTTTTCCCGCAAGGGAAAGGCATGGAAGGAGTCCCCTCCAGAGGAACGGAAACGGAGAAGCGTCTACATGTTGAGCAAACGGCACCTCTTACTCCCGCTGATGACTGCATTTGACTTTCCAAACAGCGAGAAACCGTGTGGGCGACGTGATGTTACAACGGTGGCTCCTCAGGCTCTGGCGATGCTCAATAATCAGTTTGTGCATGATCGGAGTGCACAATTGGCCGACCGGATCGCGGCCAGGGGGTTGCATGGTCGGGAGGCCATCGAGGAGGCGTGGAGACTTGTTCTGGCGCGGGATCCTGCAGGCGTGGAGCTTGATATGGCCTTGAGTCACTATGCCAAGCAAAAGGGACGATTCCAGAGAGCGGAAGGGAGTGAGCCTGATCCTTCGGGAATTCCGGGACAGGGACTTGCCTTGTGGCTTGCGGCAGACCGCGGCCTGAAGATTGATTCGAGGGGACGTGCTCTAAGATGGCTGGATGGATCAGGGGAGGAGCACCACGCGCGTCAGGGTGAGTCCGAACGCCGTCCCCGCCTGGTCAGAGACGCGATCGCGGGTTATCCGGCGTTGCGCTTCAGTGGGGAAGGAGACTATCTCTCTCTTGAAGGAGAGGTGGTGAACTCGCAGGCCAATACCATCATCGCAGTGGCAAGTGACCATAGTGGGCTGGTTTCTCACCGGGGGATCTTCTCCAATTGGAATGGGAGCGCCGGGAACTCGACAACCTCGCTGTTCCTTGGGTTGACAGGCAAGGGGACCGTGCGCTTTTCAGATGACTATCGTAGTGAAGGAGCAATCGAGCGACCGGAGGATGCCTTCGTGTTGGCGGCTTCCACTGGCAGCGGAGGGAGCATGATCCTGTATAATGGCTCAGTGATGGCTTCCCGGCCGTCATCGTTGTCACGGCGAAAACTTGGAGGCTCATATGTTATCGGGCAGCAGGGAAATATTGATGGAGAGTACTGGAACGGAGACATAGCAGAGATTCTGGTATACAATCGACAGTTGAGCGCAGCAGAACTACGGCGCGTGGGTGAGTTACTGGCGAAAAAGTATTCGGTGCCTTTTTTAAGCCGGGGATCCATCAGGGATTCCGATCCGGAGTTACTTGCGCTTGCTTCGGTTTGTCATGTCCTACTGAATACCAACGAATTTCTGTATGTTGACTAGCAGACAGAAACTCGGTTATCCCTGCGGGCAGACCAGGCGTGAGTTCGTCTGGGAGATGGGAGGAGGCTTTACCGGGGTAGCCCTGACTTCCCTCCTGGCCGGGTCCGGTTTTTTTGCGAAGCATGCGGGAGGGGCCGTGCTTTCGGATCCCCTGGCTCCGAAAGCAGGTCATTTTCCGGCCAAGGCCAAAGCCTGCATCTTCCTCATGATGAATGGCGGCCCCAGTCAGGTGGATACCTTCGATTACAAGCCGGAGTTGCAAAAGCATGCGGGCAAGGCCCTTCCACCGGATAAAAATTACATCAATTCGGGAGGGCGCCGGGTCGGCTTCCTGACTCCCAACTGGCGGGAGTTCCACCCGGGAGGGCAGAGCGGACTGCTGATTTCTGATTACTTTCCACGCTTGCGGGCGCATGCGGACAAATTGGCCGTTATCCGGTCCTGTCATGCTGATAGTCACGCCCATGGGTCGGCACTCGTGCAGATGAACACCGGGATGCCGCTGATCGGAAGGCCCTCACTGGGGTCCTGGGTGTCTTATGGGCTAGGTTCGGAGAACGACAGTCTGCCGGCGCATGTGGTAATTCTCGACAAGAGGGGTGGGCCGATCAGCGGACAGCCCAACTGGTCCAGCGGGTTCATGCCAGCCACCTACCAGGGGACCTTGTTCCGTCCTACTGGAAGTCCTGTTCTTGACCTGGCCGGTCCCGGTCATCTTGACCGGGGGGGGCAGCGCAACCAGCTTGACCTGCTCGGCGAACTGAATGCGGTTCATCTCGCGGAGCGTCCTGGAGGGAGTGAGCTTGCCGCACGAATCCAGACATATGAACTGGCGTATCGCATGCAGGCGGAGGCCCCCCAGGCGGTTGACCTTGATGAGGAATCGGTAGAGATGAAGGAGGCTTACGGGGTGGGAAAACGTCCCACCGATGAGTTTGGTCGCAATTGTCTAGTAGCCCGGCGACTCGTGGAGCGAGGAGTGCGTTTCGTGCAACTCTATTCTGGTGGAGGTCATCTGGAGGAGACCTGGGACGCGCATGAGTCCATCGAAAAGAATCATGGGCAGCATGGCGCTGAGATAGATCAACCGATTGCAGCTCTTCTGGGAGACCTTGAGCAAAGAGGGCTTCTTGATGAGACGCTCGTGATCTGGGGTGGAGAATTCGGGCGGATGCCCTTCAGCGAAGGAAAGGGCGCCCCAGGCCGTAATCACAATCCGTATGGGTTTTCAATGTGGATGGCTGGCGCCGGAATAAAGGGGGGCATCTCTTACGGTGAGACTGATGAATTTGGTTTTGAAGCAGCGGTTGACCGTGTCCATGTGCATGACATTCATGCTACGATTCTACACCTGATGGGAATGGATCACGAATTGCTGACCTACTTTCACCAGGGAAGGAAAGAGAGCTTAACCGATGTGCATGGTAAGGTGATCGAGGGGATTCTTTCGTAGTTTCGACCCTTAATGAGTGTTGGGGCCAGCCAATATGCCTCCCAGATAAGGATTCGGCGTTGCGAAGCAGTGCTTGCTTCTATAACGTTCATTCATGGAAATATCGGTGAATCGTGCGCTTTCCTTCCTTCTGCTTCTGGTTCTTCCTGCATCGCTTATGGCTGATGAAAAGCTGACTCTCACGATGCGGTCGAGGGCCAAGGATGCTCCGGCCAAGGAAGTTTCTGGAAAGGTAGAGTGGAAGGCATCCGCGACTGCGCTGATCATATGCGACATGTGGGATGATCACTGGTGCAAGTCGGCAGCTCGCCGGGTAGGAGAGATGTCGCAACCGCTGAATGAGGTGGTCAAAAGGGCACGGGCAAAGGGAGTATTTATTATTCACGCGCCGAGCAGCGTGGTGGATTTCTACAAGTCAGCTCCTCAACGGAGATACGCACAGAAGGCACCTTACGCGAAGGCCCCGGTGAAATTGAGCAACAAGGATCGATGGGGAACCAAGTGGTGCTGGCCTGATCCAGCTTTCGAGGGAGTGTTGCCAATCGATGACTCGGATATGGGGTGTAGTTGTGCGGAGCCAAAGTGTGAGATCCGGGAAGCGTGGACACGGCAGATCAAGGGTATAGAGATCCACCAGGGTGATGCCATTACAGATAACGGACAGGAAACATACAACCTGCTCACAGCAAAAAAAATAGAGAATGTCATCCTGTGCGGAGTGCACCTTAACATGTGTGTACTGGGACGGCCTTTTGGGATCCGGCAGATGGTAAAGATTGGAAAAAATGTGGCCCTGATGCGGGATATGACGGATACGATGTATAATCCCCAGAGACCACCGGGTGTGGATCACTTCACGGGGACCGACCTGGTGATTGAGCATGTGGAGCGCTACTGGTGTCCGACCTTTACCAGCGATGACCTGGTGGGCGGGAAGCCCTTCCGGTTTGCTGAGGACAAGCGCTGACAAGTTCGCGGGCCAAGACCTCCAAGGCAGCAGAGATCCCGTATGAAGGATGGGCTCGATGCACAGGAATGTAGTATAGTTCGTCGATCTGAAATTATATCAGGAACCGAAGAACTGTAAAAAATTCGGATTTCCGGGGATTCCAGCATGAATCTGCGTCTAGAGCCTCGACTTTTCGCGTCAGTTAAGGCAGATACGGCGCCTGCTAAGTTTTAGCCAACCCAACTTTCAACCATGGCGGACCTTTCAAAATACCGGAACATTGGCATTTTTGCGCATGTGGATGCGGGCAAGACCACTACCACAGAGCGAATTCTCAAACTCACGGGAAAGATTCATCAGATCGGAGAGGTGCATGATGGTGCAGCGACTACCGATTTCATGGAGCAGGAGCAGGAGCGAGGAATCACGATTCAGTCGGCGGCTACGACCTGCTTCTGGAACGATCACCAGCTGAACATCATTGATACTCCGGGACACGTGGACTTTACCATTGAGGTCTACCGTTCCCTGAAGGTCCTGGATGGAGGAGTTGGGGTGTTCTGTGGTTCGGGAGGAGTCGAACCTCAATCCGAAACCAACTGGCGTTATGCCAACGAATCGGAGGTTGCGCGTCTTATCCTGGTTAACAAGCTGGACCGGATTGGCGCTGATTTCTACCGGGTCGTAGACCAGATTAAGAATGTGCTGGCGGCCAAGCCGATGGTGATGACCCTCCCGATTGGAATTGAAGATAATTTCACTGGTGTGGTCGACATCCTGACCAGAAAAGCGTGGGTCTGGGATGATTCCGGGGATCCCACCAAATACACCCTGGAAGATCCGCCAGCCGACATGGTGGACAAGGTAGAGGAATACCGCAATGAGTTGATCGAAATGGCGGTGGAGCAGGATGACGAGGTGATGGAGAAGTATCTGGAAGGAGAGGAGCCGGACGTGGAGACTCTCAAGCGCCTCATTCGTAAGGGCACTATTGGTCTGGCATTCTTCCCCACCTACTGTGGCTCTGCCTTCAAGAACAAGGGGGTACAGCTGGTCCTCGATGCGGTAGTCGATTTCCTGCCAAATCCAACCGAGGTTCCGCCTCAGCCGGAAATTGACATCGATGGAAACGAGACCGGTGAATTTGCGGTTGTGGACCCTGATCGTCCCATGCGCGCCCTAGCCTTCAAGATCATGGATGACCAGTATGGGGCGCTGACCTTTACCCGGGTATATTCAGGCCGTCTGCAGAAGGGGACAATGATCCTGAATACCTTCACGGGTAAAACCGAGAGGGTGGGACGCATCGTGGAGATGCATGCTGATGACCGGAAGGAGCTCGAGGAAGCACAGGCAGGAGATATTGTGGCGTTGCTGGGACTCAAGAACGTGCAGACGGGGCATACCCTGTGTGATGAGAAGAACCCGGCTACCCTGGAGCCAATGGTCTTTCCGGATCCGGTGATCTCGATGGCAGTCGCCCCTTCGGAGGTGGGGCAGGCAGACAAGCTTGGTGTAGCGCTTGGCAAGATGATGAAGGAAGATCCGTCCTTCCGCGTCGAGACCGATCAGGACAGTGGAGAGACTGTCCTCAAGGGAATGGGCGAACTGCACCTTGATATCAAGGTAGACATTCTGAAGCGTACCTATGGTGTGGAAACAGTAGTGGGTGCTCCGCAGGTGGCCTATCGCGAAACCATCACGAAGCAGGTTGACGATTCCTATACGCATAAGAAGCAGAGCGGAGGATCAGGACAGTATGCCAAGATCGACTTCACCCTGGAACCGTTGGAGCCAGGTTCAGGTTTTGAATTTGAGTCCAAGGTAGTGGGCGGGAATGTTCCCAAGGAATTCATCCCTGCAGTAGAGAAAGGATTCCGCAATTCATTCGAAAAGGGAGTGCTGGCAGGATTTCCCTGCCTGGATTTCAAGGTGACTCTTTCGGATGGCGGACACCACTCGGTGGACTCGTCGGCCGTGGCTTTCGAGCTGGCAGCCAGGGCGGCATACCGGCAGTCTATCCCAAAGGCAGGGCCGCAGCTCCTCGAGCCGATCATGAAGCTGGATGTCTTCACCCCCGAAGACAATGTCGGTGACGTGATTGGTGACTTGAATCGCAGGAGGGGCATGATCCATGCGCAGGACCGTGCCCCGACTGGCATCCGTATCAAGGCGGAGGCTCCATTGGGAGAGATGTTTGGTTATATCGGGGACTTGAGGACGATGACCTCGGGGCGAGGACAGTTTTCCATGGAGTTCTCGCACTACACGGCTGCTCCAAAAGGAATCGCGGACGAGGTGATCAAGAAAGTTGAGGAGGAGAAAGCGGCCAAGGCCAAGTAGGAGAGGTAATAAATCCGGGTGAGATATTCTCCTTGGTCCGGGGATGAGGGTGTTGCCCAACCGGATGGGGCAGCTAGCTGTACCACTTAAGACGATGATTCGTCCCTGAGGTTGGCTAGTTGGTCGGCCAGGTGCTTAAAAATGACGACACCGACTGTTTTCGGCTCAGGTAGCTGAGAGGACTCGTGATGGAGGCAAGTGGTAGTGACTCCCTCGATGCCGCAAGGGGTAATATTCAGGAAGGGAGGTAGAGAGAGGGGGCTGATATTCAGGGCGAAGCCATGCATGGTGATCCATTTGCGGACTCCGACCCCGATACTCGCAATTTTTCGCTCATTTACCCATGCTCCGGTGAGGCCTTCCCGGGTATGCGCAACGATGCCGAAGTCGGACAGGGTATCGACCAGAACGCTTTCGAGGAGCCGGAGATAGGCATGAAGGTCTCGTCCGTAGTTTCTGAGATTTAGGATGGGGTAACCTACCAGTTGCCCCGGTCCATGATAGGTGGCCTGTCCTCCACGATTGATCTCAAATACGGGGTGCGGCAGGTGGGGCGCCTCTCCCAGGCTGCTTTGATCACGGGTTCTTCCGATTGTGTAGACCGGAGAGTGTTCCATAAGAAAAAGGGTCTCGGAAGCGTCTCCTGACTGGATTTTCCTGACGTGTTCGTCCTGTATTTTCAAGCCGTCCTCATACGGGACATCAGATCCTAGCCACTGGGCAATCATACGGTGGAGGAGATAGGAAAGGCAGTTAACTATGACTAGATGCGAGCTCTGGGAAGTGCCGACTGCTTAAGGGGATCAGAGGCGAAGAGGTGGGCGAGGGCGATGGCGAGGGCATCTGCTGCATCGTGGGGAGGGGTTTCATCCAGTCCGAGAATAGCACGGACCATGAAGGCCACCTGCTGTTTGTCGGCAGATCCCTTGCCTACCACGGCCTGTTTGATTTTGCGGGGTGCGTATTCATAAACAGGCAGGCCGTGGTCGCCAGCCGCAATCAGGGCTGCAGCCCGGGCTGCTCCCATCGAAATAGCTGTGCGGTGAGACTGAACGTAAATAATGCCCTCTACGGCTACCTCGTCCGGTTCCCATTTTTCAATGATGTGACTGAGGCCGGTACGCACGGAGGCCAGTGCCTCGGATTGGGGAAGGGTGCGGGGTAGAGAGATGACATCAAAAACCAGAGGGCGATGCGACTTGTGATCGCCTTCCACCACCGCGAAACCGGTATTGCGAATGGCAGGATCGATGGCGAGGATGCGCATGGCTGGGCCTTCAGCCTAGAGCCAAATAAAGGATTCCTGAACCCTAAAGACTCCGGAGGAAGAAGGTTATTTACGGCGCCGTCCAGAGGGTCGGCGGGGTCGGCGGATTGGCTTGGCAGGTTTGTCATCCAGAAGCGCCGTATAGGCATAGTCAAAATCATCCAGTTTCTTGCGCTCGATTTTCTTGTCGATGAAGCGCTCCACGGATGTCGCAAAGTCAAGTTCGTCGGCTGTCAGGAGGGTAAAGGCATCGCCCTCCTGTTCGGCTCGCCCTGTTCGGCCGATACGATGGACATAGTCCTCTGCATTCTCAGGAACCCTGTAGTTGATTACGTGCGTAACATTGGAAATATCTATTCCTCGAGCAGCCACATCGGTAGCGACGAGAACTTCGTAGGTGCCTTCCTTGAAGCCCTTGAGCGCCTTCATCCGATCGGTTTGCTTTATGTCAGAATGCATGGCAGTGACCTTTTCGTGGCCCTTTTGCTTCAGGAGGGAGGCTACGGAGTCGGCCTCCTTACGCGTCCGGGTGAAGATCATGACACTGTTGAAGTCCGTCTTTGCGAGAAGGGAGAGCAGTAGTTCATCTCTCTGGCTCATGGCCACGGGATAAAAGGCGTGCGTTACAGTGGAGGGAACTGCTCGTCGGGCGATTTCAACTTCTACCGGGTCCTTCAGGCACCACTCGGCGAAAGTCTGGATGGCCGGTGGCATGGTGGCAGAAAAGAAGAGGGTCTGGCGTTCGTCCCATGGGCAGAGGTTGACGATCTTACGAACATCGGGAAGAAAGCCCATGTCCAGCATACGGTCCACTTCATCAAGGATTAGTGTCCGGAGGTCGCTGAACCTCATGCTGCCCCGGTAAAAGAGGTCGATAAGGCGTCCAGGGGTGGCAACTACAACGTCAGCACCCTTTTCAAGTTGTTCAACCTGCTTACCGTAACCCACCCCACCATGCAGGAGTGCTACCCGGAACCCGGTATGTTTGCCGTAATGCTCGAACGACTCTGCTACCTGGTAGGCCAGTTCGCGAGTTGGCTCCAGAACGAGGCACTGAGGCTTTCCCAAGGGCGTAAGCTTGCTGAGAACGGGCAGGGCAAATGCAGCAGTCTTTCCGGTCCCGGTCTGCGAGGCGCCGATGACATCACGATCTGCGAGGACGAGCGGGATTGCCTGTTCCTGAATCGGAGTAGGATTTGTATAACCGGACTCTTCAATGGCCTTCAAGACCTCTTCCGAGAGCCCAAGCTCCGCAAATGACATTGTGCTAGGTAGAGGCAGCGGAGAATGGGGTCAAGGGCAATGCCCGGCGTCTTGGTAAGAGAATTGCCCGATTAGTGCGGAACATCTGGCCAATCCTGATTGATCACGTTAGACTTCGGTGCGATGTCGGACCTTTTGCAGTACGGGGGGCCAGTTCTCTGGCTCCAGGCGATTCTCGCGTTTCTCGCAATTGTGTACATTATTGAGCGCTTCCTCTATTTTCATAGCGTTCGAGTCAATGTTGCGGACTTTCTCCTGGGTATTTCGAATCATTTGCGGCGAAAGGCATTTGCGGAAGCGATCCACGAGTCCGATCGACTTCCAGGGCCTGTAGGCCGGGTCGCGCACAGCGTGCTGATTCGGCATCACATGGAACGGAAGGACCTGAGCGTGATTGCCGATGAGGCAGTGTGCATCGAGGTGCCCAGGATTGAAAAGAATTTGCGAGCGCTGCTTGGAATTGCCCTGATTGCTCCTCTGGCGGGGATGCTTGGAACTGCGCTTGGGTTGATGGACGTGTTTACCGAAGTTAATGAGGCTGAAGGAGAGATCGCCTATGCCAGTCTCGCGGAGGGAATTTTCCAGAGCCTCGTAACGACGGCAGCAGGACTCTGCATCGCGACCTGTGCCTACATCTTTTATCTCACCATGCTGGGCAAGGCAAAGCGGGTACTTTATCGACTGCAGCGTACCGGGATTGAGGTGGTTAATCTGATAGTCGATGCACGTACGAGTTCGGAGATTGTGTCCTTCCGGGCAGAAGTTGAGGCGCAGCAGGAAAAACAGCAGGAATCACGTAGCGGAGAATCGTGAGGTCGAAGCTATCACTTCCGGAGAAGCCTTCCGCTCTATACCTTCTGGCGGTCTTGGATCTTCTTGTGGTTCTCCTGATATTTTTTGCGCTTATTCCAGCAGTTGCGCAGCAGGCGGGTATGCCTTTGAACAAGATGAAATTCAGTTCGCGAATGGATACCATTGCGCCGGGGAAGCGCGTGAGTCTCTTCGGTCGTGGTGGGATGCATCCCCGATTTCACCTGGGGAGGAACCAGATCGAATTCGAAGATCTGGCGGATGAGTTGATTCGCCTCAAGGAAGAGCGAGGGATTGAGGTTCTGGTGGCTGTATTGGATCAGGATATGAAGTTTGGCCTGCTGAGCAAGTTGGAGGGCGTAGCGGACCAGGTGGGAATAGAGGTAATTCTGGGAGGGCGGTTTGAGATGGAAAAGGCGGGCTTCCGGAACCTCAGGGACGACTCCTCTGAGTCTTCCATATCGGAGTCTCAAGATGAGTAGACTGAGGGAGAAAGCGCGTGGCCTGGTTTTTAGTTGGCGCGAGGGAAGGGGGTCGCCCCGGAGGACTATGGTGGCGGTGCTTCTTGCAGTAGTGATTTTTGCTACAGGGACTGTTCTTGTGAGGGTGGAAGGTTCAGAGCAGGTTCGGGGGCGACGGGAGGCCGCACGAATGACTGTTTTGGTACCCGGAAGTGAAGCTTCCAGACGTTGGTTGTCGTGGGCCCGGCAGGAGGCACCCGGCATGGACCGCTGGGAACTGGAATTTGATGAAGTTTTGGAGAGTCGGATGAAAGGGCTGGAGACGGCCCTGCTGAGAGAGACAAGACACCAGGCTCTCCTATATCCACCGGAAGTGATCCCGCGTCAGAGTCCTTTACCTCCTATCATTAACCTGGAACGCCCCGCTCTTCCTCCGGTGCCCCGTGATATGGTGGAGAGCAGGAAGGGCGGAATGATCGAAGGTCAGATTACGGTGGAGATTGATGAGGTTCTGCGGGAGCGTTGGAGCGGTTCCTTCGCCCATTCGGTTTCTGGTCTGTTAACGAGGGAAGATCAGAAAGTTAAAGAGCTTCGGTTGCGTGACTTTCTCGGTATGGACCGAAGATTTCTTATCAGTGTGAACCAACTCGGCGAGATTGAAACATGCCAGGTTCTGAATCCCGAAGAGCATGAACTCGATGGGTTGCTCTCGAGGTGGTTGCGGCGTCAGGCTCTGAAGCCGGGGAAAGAGGGCCTTTTATGGGGAAAAATTCGCGTCAAAGTGCGGGGTTTTCCGGCAGAGGTGAGTGGAATCGAGGAGGATTGATATGATCGAAATTAATTTTCCGCAGCTATTCACGGCCATCCTGTTCATCACGGTGGCAATTGTGGCTATTGAAGATTTTGTTGGAAGAATGCGGGAGCGGCGGACCGTTAGCTCATTACGCCGGAATCTTCTGCGATGTCGTATCTGCGGAACGTCATATCAAAAGGGGGGAGAGGAGGAGGTCCAGCAGTGCCCGGAATGCGGGAGCCCTAATATCTGTGGGCGAGACCGTCGATTGGGATGAGACTTGCGAAAACGCGCTCTTCGGTTTAGGGAAGTTGTGGTTTTCAGGGCCACGATGATCTTATGTCTGAACGCAGAGTTGTAGTGACCGGCATTGGCGCGATCAGTCCCCTGGGACATGATCTTGATGATACTTGGGAGGGTCTTAAGGAAGGGCGGTCCGGTGTCGGCAGAATCGAGCAATGTGATACGTCAGAGTATCCCTGCAAGATCGCTGGAGAGGTCAAGGGATTTGACCCGAGGCCTTTTTATCGTAATCCAAAGGATGCGCGGCGCTCGGATCGTTATACCCAGTTGGCTATCCCCGCTGCGCGAATGGCTCTCACCGATAGTGGAATGGATCCGGATGCGGTGGACAAAACCCGGGTGGGGGTGATGGTCGGGAGTGGAATCGGAGGGCTGCACACGCTGGTGGAACAACATACCGTATTAATGGAGAAGGGGGCGTCTCGCGTCAGCCCTTTCGTGATCCCGATGATGATCGCGAACATTGCGACCGGAATGATTTCCATGGAGTATGGATTCGGAGGTCCCAATATGGCGATAGTGACGGCTTGTGCCACGGCAAATAACTCGGTAGGGGAGGCATGGCGTATTATCAAATTCGGTGATGCCGACGCCATCCTTGCAGGGGGAGCAGAGGCTTCGATCAGGGATATGGGTCTCGCTGGATTCAGCAACATGCGCGCCCTTAGTTCACGGAATGATGAACCGGAGCGTGCCTCCCGTCCGTTTGACGTTGATCGTGATGGCTTCGTGATGGGAGAGGGTGCAGGAGTGGTCATGCTTGAAGAGTTGGAGCATGCACGGAAGAGAGGGGCGAGGATCTACGCTGAGCTCGCGGGTTATGGCGTGAGTGCCGATGCCCACCATCTCAGCGCGCCCTCGCCGGATGGGACGGGGCCCGCCCGGGCCATGCAGATGGCGATGAAGCATGCGAAGGTAAACCCGGATGAAATTGACTACCTGAATGCACATGGGACATCCACCCCGCTGGGGGATATCGCCGAGACCAGAGCGATCAAGGTAGCCTGCGGTAATCATGCTACCAGCGGATTGGCAGTGAGTTCTACAAAGTCAATGACGGGTCACCTGCTTGGGGCGGCTGGAGCAGTTGAGCTTGCCGCCTGTATCATGGCGGTGCGGGAGGGAGTCATACCCCCCACTATCAATCTGGAGAATCAGGACCCGGAATGTGACCTCGACTATGTGGCCAATGAGGCCCGGGAGGCCAGAGTCACGGTAGCAGCCAGTAATGGCTTCGGTTTTGGAGGGCACAATGCCACCCTGATCGTCAAGGCGTTCGAGGGGTAGGGCAGGAGAGGTTCTGCGCTTTTGCCTTTAATTAGCTCCCAGGGGGGTGTCCCGCCTGCCTGCTGACGGTATTCCTCAGGAAGGATCTTCCGCGGATTTCTCTGCTGCCGCTGCGGCCTTGCGCTCCGCCATTTTCTTTTCGGCTGCCTCGGAGATATAGCGCCAGCGAACACGGTTGCGTTTGATGGCAGTCCTGGCCTTGCGTTCTTTGCGCTGGGTAGGGGTTTCGAAAGCCCGCCGCCGCCGCATTTCCTCGATAATACCCTCCGTGTCGAGCTTGGTCTTCAATCGCTTGAGTGCCCGGTCGACGGATTCGCCTTTCTTTACCTCAATGCCGCGCTCGTGAGTGTTTTCCATGAGTATTTGGAGATTGCTCCCCCCTTTCACTAGGGGGCGCGGAGCCTAGTGAGGCCCACCCAGACCGTCAAGCGGAGATTTAAGCCCTTAACGGTGGTATTTCGAGAGAGAAACCCGTTCAGAAGGGGCCGCTTTTGCCCCTAGCCCTGACGGCCACAGCACGCCTTGTATTTTTTACCAGATCCGCAGGGACAGGGTTCGTTACGCCCTACCTTGATGCTTGGACGGCGTTTGGGGATGTTGAGTTTGAGCTGCCCTCCTTCTCCCTGAGCACTCCCGGTAGCAGCTGAGCTTCCGGAGGAGGCCATGTTTCCGGGGCCGATACCGGGAGCACCTCTTTCCTGATCGTTCATCTCGAAGGGTAGATCCTGGAGAAACTGATCGAACTTCTCAAGGTTTGTGGTGCTCCGGAAGAGGTTGCTGAGGACTTCGCCCTCAATTCTATCCCACAGGGTGACGAAGAGGTTGTAGGCTTCGTTCTTGTATTCGACCAGAGGGTCCTTCTGGCCCTGCGCCCTGAGTTGAACGCCCTCCCGGAGAGAGTCCATGTTGTAGAGATGCTCCTGCCAGAGCTTGTCGATGGATACCATGATAATATGGCGTTCCAGTTGGTCGAGCAGGGCAGGGTCTTCCACCTGAATCTTGAGTTCGTAGGCGGTCTTGATCTTCTCGATGATGATCGAGCTGATCTCCTCGGGCGTCTTTCCCTCGAATGTCTGGGGAGAACGATCGAGGTGGATGGGGAAGGTGGTATTGGCCCAGCCAATAAGTTCGTTGTAATCGGGAGAGGCCTCGTCTCCCCCGAGAAGGTAGCTGTCAACCTGGGTGGGGATCACCTTGTCGACGATCTCGTATATAAGTTCACGGGGGTCTTCCGAGGTAAGAGCTTCATTACGGTAACCATAGACCGCTGCGCGCTGACTGTTCATCACGTCATCAAAATCGAGGACGTATTTTCTCCGGCGGTAGTGCAGTTGCTCCACACGCCTCTGGGCGGTCTCGACCGACTTGTTGAGCCACCGATGCTCAAGAGCCTCTCCGTCTTCCATGCCCCATTTCCCCATTATATTGGTCAGGCGCTCAGCTGCTGCGAAGTTGCGCATGAGATCGTCCTCAAAGGAGATAAAGAACTGGGAGGCCCCGGGGTCTCCCTGCCTGGCGCATCGTCCCCTCAGCTGGCGATCGATACGGCGTGATTCGTGGCGCTCAGTACCTACCACCATCAGGCCGCCAAGGGCTGAGACCCCTTCTGAAAGTTTGATATCGGTGCCACGACCAGCCATGTTCGTGGAGACCGTAACGGAACCCTTCTGCCCTGCGCGGGTGACAATTTCGGCCTCTTGCCGGTGGTATTTGGCATTGAGAACCGAGTGAGGAATCTTCGCACGCTTCAGCATGCGGGACAGCGTTTCGGAGGCATCGACTGAAGCGGTGCCCACCAGAACGGGTTGCCCTTTCTGATGACTTGCCTGGATGGCATTGATCACGGCACTATACTTTTCCCGCCTTGTCTTGAAGACCTGGTCGTTGAGGTCCTCACGTTTGTTAGGCTCGTTGGTTGGAATGGGAAGGACATCGAGGTGGTAGATGTCTGAGAATTCCGCGGCTTCGGTTTCAGCCGTTCCGGTCATTCCGGCCAGTTTCTCATAAAGGCGGAAGTAGTTCTGGATCGTAATGGTCGCGTAAGTCTGTGTTTCACGCTCAATTTCGACCCCTTCCTTTGCCTCCACCGCCTGGTGCAGGCCGTCAGACCAGCGTCGCCCGGGCATTTCACGCCCGGTATTTTCGTCAACGATGACAACTCTGTTGTTCTGCACGACATACTCAACGTCCTTCTCGAAGAGGCAGTAGGCCTTGAGAAGCTGGGAAATGGAGTGCATCTTTTCACCCCTTCGGTCCAGGTCCTCCTCAACCTGTTGCTTTGCTTGCTGGGCAGCCTCTTCATCAAGGTCAGAGTTGGCGTCAATCTCGGCAAAGGCCTCAACGAGGTCGGGGAGAATGAAGTCCTGCGGATCATCAGGAGAGAGATACTCCCTGCCCATTTCCATCAGGTCGGCATCATGTCCCTTCTCGTCGATGGTGAAAAAGAGTTCCTCCTTTACCGCAAAGAGTTCCTTCTTCTGAGCATCCTGATACATGGAGAGTTCACTTTTCTGTATCAGACGGCGCAGATCCGGATCTTCCATCATGCGCATGAGCTGGCGATTGCGGGGCTGGCCGAGCTTGACCTTGAAAAGACAGCGTCCTGCTTCCTCCTCGTTTCCATCCTCCAGGTGTTTCTTGGCCTGAGCAGCGAGTTCGTTACAAAGGACATTCTGCCGCTTGACGAGTTGTTCGACCAGTGGCTTGTGCCGTACGTATTGCTCGGTGGAGGAGTTCATCACGGATGGTCCCGAAATGATCAGGGGTGTCCGGGCCTCGTCGATTAGGATGGAGTCAACCTCGTCAATAATGGCAAAATAATGTTCACGTTGAACCTGCTCATCACGTGAAGAAGCCATCCCGTTATCACGGAGATAATCAAATCCGAACTCGGAGTTGGTGCCGTAGGTGATGTCGCAACCATATTGTTCCCGGCGCAAAGGGGGAGGCTGCTGGTTTTGAATGCATCCCACGGTGAGTCCGAGATACTTGAAGACCGCGCCCATCCATTCGGAGTCCCTTCGGGCGAGGTAATCATTGACTGTCACGACATGAACTCCGAGTCCGGTCAGGGCGTTGAGAAAGACAGGCAGGGTTGCCACCAGGGTCTTTCCTTCTCCGGTCTGCATCTCCGAGATCATCTTTCGGTGGAGGGCGATTCCGCCGATAAGCTGGACGTCAAAGTGCACCATATCCCATTCAAGAGGTTGATCGCAGACCTCGATGGTCTGTCCCACAAGGCGCCGGGCGGCATTCTTAACAACCGCAAAGGCTTCAGGGAGAATGGAGTCGAGGTAGTTGCGCCTCAGGTCGGGAAAACGGCTCTCGATGGACCGGAAGGCTTCCTTGGCGTTTTCAATCTCGGTGGGATCAGCTGCCACCCGGGTCTGCAGGGCGGGAAATTCGTCACGAAGGGCCGTGAGGCGTTCCTCTATTCTGCCAGCCATTTCAGAGACCTGCCCTCTATCCATGAGCTCAAGCTCCCGCTTGGTGGCGGTTTCCAGAGGCAGGTATCGCGCAAGATGCTTTTGCCAGCCAGCGACCTTTTCGAGGAGTGCCTCTTGGGATTCTCGCTGCAGGGCTTCCTCGATCTTATTGATTTTCGCGACCACCGGCCACATGCGCTTTAGTTCGCGCTGGTGTTTCGATCCGACGATCTTCTGGAGGATCCACTTGATCATGAGGGGGGAGATCCGCTTAAAATGCGGTTTATTAGCTAACGAGTTGCATACACGGCGGGATTGCCAAGGGCAAGGCGCGGTATAGACAGAATCCGTATTTGTAAGGTATCAGGGGAGGGGATGGATTGTCGAACTGATCTGTTTGCCTGCGGGGGGGCAACCGAGGCCTGAACCTGTTTTCCGGTGCCTTGAAGCCAGCACCCCCCCATTTTGACGGGGAATAAGAATCAAGGGGAGTAACCTAGATACTTACGGCGTTGAATCCCCCGTCGACAATCATTTCGGTGCCGGTAATAAAACCTCCTGCCTGGTTGGAAGCTAGCAGGAGGGTAGCTCCGATTAGTTCCCGGGCTTCTCCAAAGCGTTCCATCGGAGTGTGTCCCATGATTTGTGATACCCGGTCTGGAGTGAGCACCTTACGGTTCTGTTCTGCCGGGAAGAAGCCGGGGACGAGGGTGTTGACCCTGATCCCATGGGGGGCCCACTCGCGGGCGAGGTTGCGGCTGAGGTTGTGCAGCGCCCCCTTTGAAGCGGAGTAGGTGAAAACCCGGGAAAGGGGATTGAGGCCAGAAATTGACCCGAGGTTGATGATTGATCCCGCTACGTTGTTCTCGAGAAAATAGGATCCAAAGCTCTGGCAGCCACGAAGAACGCCGCCCAGATTGATGTCGATGATGCGGGCAAATTCCTCTTCCGTGATGTCAAGAACGGGGGTAGGAGAATTCACCCCAGCTCCGTTGACAAGGATGTCAACCCGTCCGCACTGGGCGAGAACCTCATCACGGAGTGAGTCGAGAGCCTGCCGACTGCCTACGTCAGCAGCGATGAAGCGAGACTTCCCTCCTGTTGCAGTGATGGCGTTGATGCGGGCAGTTGCTTTTTCTTCGCTGCGACCTACGAGGACAGCCTCGGCTCCTGCCTGGGCAAGGCCTTCGGCCATTGCCCCACAGAGTTCGCCAGTGCCACCGATGACAACCGCGACTTTGCCATCGAGCGAAAAAAGTTCAGAGAGAAACTCAGACATGGGAGGCGGGTTCTAGAGAGCAGAACGGAGGCACAAAAGAATAATCTCGGAGATTATTAAGTTATCCGAAATTGTTCAGTGTGGATGGATGTATCTCGTATGCTTTTAGAGGAAGCATACAATATCTTGTCGGGAAGTCCTTCTTTGCTTGCTCACGTCAGGCCTGCTCCCTAGCTTTTTTTCACCTACTCAAGCAGTCGCCGAATGCATCTAAAGTCCCTCGTCCTCCAAGGTTTCAAATCATTTGCTGAACGAACAACCTTCGAATTCCACGAGGGTATCACGGGGATCGTGGGACCCAACGGATGCGGTAAATCCAATGTTGTTGATGCGATACGCTGGGTGCTGGGAGAGACTTCGGCCAAGGCGCTCCGGGGAGGAGAGATGGCGGATGTTATCTTTAATGGGACCGACAAGCGGAAGGCCCTGCCGATGGCGGAGGTGACTCTCAACCTCACGGATTGCGAGGATGCCCTGAAGACTGAATTTCATGAGGTGGCGATCACGCGCCGGGTTTTCCGGGACGGTAAGTCCGAATACCGAATAAACGACAGGCTTTGTCGCCTGCGCGACATCCACGAACTTTTCATGGATACGGGAATTGGGCGCGCCGCCTACTCGATCATGGAGCAGGGGAAGATCGATCTTCTGTTGAGTGCGAAGCCGGAAGACCGGCGGCAGGTCTTTGAGGAGGCGGCCGGGATTACAAAATTCAAGAAGGAGAAGAAGGAAGCCCTGCGGAAGCTGGAATATACCGAGGCGAACCTCCTGCGGGTCCATGATGTCCTGGAAGAACAGGCGCGGCGGATTAATTCACTCAAGCGGCAGGTGGCGAAGGCACGGCGCTATCAGGCTCTCGCAAATGACGTTAAAATCCTCGATACTCACCTGTGCCACAAGCGCTTCAGCGAGCAGACGGCCGGGCGGGAAGAGCTTGTAAACTCACTCAAATCGATTGAAACGCAGCGGGAATCGTTTGAGGAAAGTCTGCCCGAGGTCGAGATGGAGGTTGTTCGCGCCAGGGACATGGCTACCAATCTCGAAAGTGAACTTTCAGAACTGCGACAGCGTCTTTCCAATCACCAGAATGCGGCGAAGGCGGCGGAGAGCCGTATTCTCTTCAATGAGGAGCGGTGCAGGGAATTGACGGAGAGAATCCAGACGAATCGTAATGACCTGGAGTCCGCGGGAGAGAAGCTGGCCCAGCAGGAACTTGATTTCAGTGTCTCGAGGGATGAGCTTGATGAGCTGCTCAAGCGGATAGACGAGCGGGCTGAGGCCCTGGCTCAGAAAACTGCCCTTGTTGAGGAGCTGGGGCTGCAGAGGGAGTCCAGTGCAATTCGATTACAAGAAGCACGGGAAGAGGCCAAGGGCCTGGAGGCTGTAGTTGCTTCAGCCGAAGCCCGCATCGAGAGCGCAGACACCGCTTCCGCGGCAAACCGTGATCGACTTCTGCGCCTAAAGGAAGAGGAGGAGGTCTTGCAGGTGGAAATGGTGGAATTGCAGACTACCGAGGGGGAGTTGAAGGCCAAGATATCTGAGGAAGAGGAGCGAGCCAGGCAGATTGAAGAACAGAAGCTTGCCGCAGAACGCTCCTTCCAGCACGCCCGGGGTGATCTGGAGGCCTGCCGGGAGCGCCGTGCGGAACTGGACCGGGATCTCACTGCCCGGCGTTCGCGGCTCGAATTACTCCAGCAACTTCTGGCTCGTGGTGAGGGCTTGAAGGAAGGAACCCAGCGGGTTCTTGCTGGGTTGGATGACCCGAGTCTTATCCAGTCAGGTCTTCGAGGAATGCTGGGTGGGAAGTTGCAGGTGCGAAGTGGTTTTGAGCGGGCGGTAGAGGGAGCACTCGGATCAAACCTGGAGGCGATTCTCGTCCGGGACGCGGAACTGGCTGATGCTATTCTTGACCGCCTGTCCCAGAACGGACAGGGAGAAGTATCCGTTATTGCCCCGGCCTGGGTAACGACGGAGCACGAGCGGCAGTTGATGACCGTTCCGGAAGGAGCAGAATGCTGGGTAGCGGATTGTGTCGAAGCGGATCAGGAAGTGGGCTCCATCGTAGCAAGATTACTGGAAAACGTCCTGGTAGTGAGGGATCGTGCGACTGCCCATGCCCTGCGTGAGCAGAACCCATCATGGTCCTGTGTTACGCTTGCTGGTGAAATTCTGAGTTCAGAAGGTATTTTCCGGGGTGGGCGGGCATCCGGGGAGGCTGGGAAGTCGATGCTGGAACGGAGAAAAGAAGCGGCTGACCTGGAGGAGGAGGTGGCTCACCTGGGAACCGTTCTCCATGAAGAGGGAGACAAGATGGATGCGAATGAGCATCGTGTCAGTGAGTTGCAGGCATCCGCAGAACAGGCAAAGGACCGTCTGCAGCGACAGCAGGTAGAGCTCTCGACCCTGCATGGGAGGTCTTCGCTTGCTGGGCAGGAAGTGAGTTCCTTTGAGAGCAAGCTGACTAACGTTACGCGGGAGCAGGAGGAGATTCAGGCACGAGAAGAGAGTGCTAACGCGTTCAGAGAAAGCCTCGCAGCTGATCTGAGCGAGGCGAGGGGGAGACTTGAAACGGTCGAGAATGAAAGCAATCGCCTGAGCATGCAACTGGAGGAGTTGAGCAGACGGGAAGTCGAGGAGCGTGAACAGCAGGGAAAGCTGCAGACTGCTCTGGCAGTGGAACGTCGTGCACGCGAAGCGGCTGAGCAGCAGCAGGTTCCCATTCAGACCCGGATCGGGGAATTGCGGGAACTCAATACCCGTCGTCTTGCAGAGATCGAGGAGTTTGAAAGAAGGATCAAATCAGCAGGGCAGGAGGATCAGGGGCTTAAGGAGGAAATTGAGGAGCGTGGCAGGCAGGGTGGCAAGGTGGAGGCTGAGTTGAGCGATGCCGGAGGGCGCCGGAAGGAGATCCAGCAGGCTATTAATGAGGCGGAGGCGGCGCTCTCTGATTTACGTCACAAGATTGACCAGTTGAGCGAGCAACGGGGCCGGGAGGAGGTATCCCTGGCCAAGATCGAGATGCGGCTGGAAAAACTTCTGGAGGGTGTGATGGAGCGTTACCAGGTGGACCTTCAGACATTTGAAACGGACTCGCATACTCTTCTCAGCTGCATGCTGGAGCAACGCAAGGCCATGCGGTCTCTTGAAAAGCGACGGGCCACCCTGGCCGCAAAGGCTTCTGAGGATCAGGGAGAGGACTCAGGCGGTGAGGCAGAAGAAGAGGAAGAGGAGGGGGTCGGTGAGGAGTCTCAATCTGAGGGGCAACCTGAATCAGGTGTCGGGGCAGCAGAGACGATTGCGGAGCGCGTGGAAGAAGAACTCGAGAGCATGGAGCTTGAGGATGGTCCTGACTGGGCTTTCATCGAGATGGCGGTTGTGGAACTCCGGGGCAGATTGGATAGCATGGGCCCGGTCAATATCGACTCCATCGATGAATTCGATGAATTGGAAGAGCGGCACAATTTCGTGAAAGGGCAGCATGATGACCTCGTGATTGCCAAGGAGGAGCTCCTGAATGTGATCGAAAAGATCAATACTGAGACGACCACCCTCTTTGCAGAGACCTTTGACCAGGTTCAGAAGAACTTCCGGGAGATGTTCAAGGAGCTCTTCGGATCGAGCGCAAAGGCAGATCTCATCCTTCTTGACGAGGGAGATCCGCTGGACTGCGGGATTGAGGTTATCGCCAAGCCTCCGGGGAAGAAGTTGCAGTCAATCACCCTGCTTTCCGGAGGAGAGCGTTCCATGACAGCGGTAGCCCTGCTGTTCTCCATCTACATGGTCAAACCCAGCCCCTTCTGCGTGCTGGACGAGCTGGACGCTCCCCTTGATGAATCAAATATTGGACGCTTTCTGAAGGTTCTGGACCGTTTCGTGGAGCAAAGCCAGTTCATCATCGTGACTCACAACAAGCGGACCATGAGCCGCGCGGACGTCATGTATGGTGTGACAATGGAAGAGTTTGGGGTCTCCAAGCCGGTGGGCATGCGCCTTACGTCTGCGGAGACAACCAAGGGGACTGCGCGTGGTTCGGCTTCTCGTGCTGCCCAGAAGCTGGATGCTGAAGGCTAGGGGGTTCTGCCGAGGAAGGATCGAATAGACGGGAGAGGCAGGAAGCTCCTCCGTCTTAGAAGGGAAGTTTTGGTCCTCCCTTGCCATCCATGCCTCCCATGAGGTCCTTCATGTTTCCCATGTCCCCCGTGCCGCCACCTCCAAGGGCCCCAAGTTGTTTCATCATGTTCTTCATCTTGCCCTTCGACTTCATCATCTTACGCATCATGCCGAATTGCTTCAGGAGTTGATTCACCTCAAGTAGAGTTCGGCCGGAACCGGAGGCAATGCGCTTGCGGCGGGTGCCTTTGATGATCTCGGGGCGGCTGCGTTCCCGGGGAGTCATGGAAAGTACGATCGCTTCCATGTGCTTGATACGTTTGGAGTCAAGGGCTCCGGAAGGGAGTTGCTTCTTTATCTTGTTGAAACCTGGCATCATGCCGAGCAGCCCCTCGAGAGGGCCCAGGTTCTGGAGCATCTTCATCTGCTCAAGGAAATCATTGAAATCGAAACGCCCTTTCTCAAGTCGTCTGGCAGCCTTGGCAGCCTTCTCCTCGTCCAGGTGCTCAGCTACCTGCTCAACCATGGTGACGGTGTCGCCCATGTCGAGGACGCGGCCAGCCATGCGGTCCGGATGGAATTCATTAAGCTGTTCGAGCTTCTCTCCCTCACCGACGTATTTGATGGGTCGGCCTGTAATGGCTCTCATGGAAAGAGCTGCGCCTCCGCGAGCATCTCCATCGAGCTTGGTGAGGATGATTCCACTGAGAGAGACAGCTTCATCGAATGTCTGCGCCACCTTGACGGCCTGCTGTCCGGTCGCGGCATCTGCCACGAGCAGAGTTTCACCGGGTTTGAGAAAACGGTGGAGGTCCTGCAGTTCCTGGACGAGCTCCTGATCAACTTCCTGGCGTCCCGCGGTATCAAAGATGATGCAGGATCCGGACTGTCGGTCGGCCCATTTCAGAGCGGCCTTGGCGACCTTCACGACGTTCCTTTCCCTGGGTTCCGGAGTGTAGCAAGGGACGTCGATCTGCTCAGCGATAGTGGCGAGTTGGTCAATAGCAGCAGGTCGATAGAGGTCGCATGCTACAAGTAGTGGGCGGCGCCCTTCCTTTTTGAGGCGCAGGGCAAGTTTACCGGCAGTAGTGGTCTTCCCTGCTCCATTCAACCCACAGAGCAGGATGCGGGCAGGAGGATTAAGGTCCAGAGGGGCCTGATCTCCGCCGAGCAGGGAGGTGAGCTCATCGTGGAAGATCTTGACGATCTGCTCACCAGGTTTGACGGACTTGAGGACATCTTCACCTACCGCCTTCTTCTTAACGCTCTCGATGAAGGTCTGAGCAACCTTGTATTCCACATCCGCTTCGAGGAGGGCGAGTCGAATATCGCGGAGGGATTCGGAGATGTTCTTTTCCGAGATTCGGCCTACCCCACGCAGGTTTCTAAAGGTTTTGTCCAGTTTGTCGGAGAGTGCAGAAAACATGTCGAATTGCTGTAGGAGTGATGGTGACCGGGAAGCAGGGGCTGAGGCAAGCGGGGATCTGGTCCCTTATGACGAATAACTCAATAAACTAATATGCACCGCTCTATTCTCCCGCGCCAACCTGATACGCCGCCTCGCGCTCAACAATAAAGCTCCAGCGCATGGGCGACTCATACTTACGGCTCCCCTTGAGGCGCCACTGAACATTTACTTCGCAGACGCGGTGTCGCAGTCGGCGATTAACGGCCCAGCTGAGGCGGGAGGTGACAGGGTCGAAGCCATGTTCCACCCTGCCAAAACCCGAGACCCGCATAATGATGGATTCCGGATCGAGATTCTTGAGCTCGGACAGGTCTGCACTGATGGACGGCAGTCTTGATTCGATCCTGCTTCCGGGTTCGGGGGTGACAGGGTATGGAGTCGTCTGAACCACCACCCCTGCAACTGCTTCTGATCCAAGGAGAGATTTGAAGGTGGTGGCCTGTTCAAAATGGAGATCTGAATTTCCATGGATGATGTAGCGGGGGAGGCGCCTGTCGTCGAGGCTCTGCCTGACCTTCCCAGGAAGAACAGTGAAGAGGTGGTCATAACCATGTTCGGCGGCGACAGGATACATGTCCTCAGTGTAGTAGCCCCCGGGGTAGGCGTAGGTGGTGATTTTCTGGCTGAATTTCGTTTCGAGAAAACGCTTGGATTCCCCGAACTCGCGGCGAAGGAACTTGCGATAGGCGTCTTCTCCCTTCCTCGCGTGATGCTTGATTGTCCCGGGAAAGGGATGGGACACGGAGTGGCTGCCAATCGAGCAACCATGCTGCTGCATTTCCCTTATCATCGAGGTGGTAAGCGCGCGCCCGCCTCCGTCAACGTAGTTCTTGTAGAGGTAGATGGTGAAGGGGAACTTGAATTCCTTCAGAATGGGAAAGGCCTCGGTATAGACGGATTTCCAGCCGTCATCGATGGTGATAACGATTGAGCGGGGAGGGATGAATTTCATGCCCTTTTTCCATGCCAGGAAATCCTCAAGGGAAATGACCGGAAGCCGGAGATTCCTGAGGGCTTCCATCTGCTTACGGAAGGTTGCGGTGCGGATCCGCATCTGGGAAGGAGCCAGAGTGGATGAGAATTCGTGATAACCTAGCACCGAAACCCGTGTGCCGTCGTCCTTCCGGGCAGGGGGAATGTCCTTCTGGTGATCCTGTTGCTGAGCAGGAGAAGAGGGAGCAACAAGGACGAGCAGGAAAGGGAGAAGGAGGCGAAGAGGCATCTTCAGGATGGTCTCAACGTAGCAGGAGGAAAGGGATACTCCAGAGTTTTACATTTGTCCTGAATAAGCGACAAGGGGAAGGATGATCCCTCCCGAGCTTCGCCGTCAGGATCGGGCTCCGGCCGGGTTCACCTGAGCCTCGAGATTGGCATCGAGAAGTTCGCGGCGGAGGTTGATACCCCGTTTGCGACTCCAATACAGCACGATGGGTGAAGCGACGAAGATGGAGGAGTAGGTCCCCACCACGACTCCTGCCATGATGGCAAAGGAGAAGGCCTTGAGGGCCGGTCCCCCAAAGAAGAAGAGCACAGCGACAGTGGCAAAGGTGGTAAGTGAAGTCAGGATCGTCCTGGACAGCGTCGCGTTGATCGCGAGATTCATCACTTCTTCCACTTCTCCCCGCTTTGTCCGGAGGGATTCCCGGATCCTGTCAAAGACGACAATGGTGTCATTGATGGAGTAGCCGGCAATAGTCAGGAATGCTCCCACGTGGATGAGGCTCAGTTCCTGTCCCGCAATCACCACGATGCCTATGCAGATGATGATATCATGAAACAGCGCGGCAAACGCGCCCATCGCAAATGAGAATTCGAAGCGGATTGTGATATAGATGAGGATTCCTACGAGGCCGATAGCCAGGGCGATCATCGAGTTCTTCAGGAAGTCTGCTCCCAGACTCGCCTCCACCGTGTCCCGTGAGGAGTCGTATTTCCAGGGCTTTTCGGCAGGGATGCTGTTTTCTCCCTCCGGGGCAGGAGCCTGCTCAACCTGGGCAGCTTTTTCACTCAGCAACGGGATTTTCTCCCTGAGAGTATTCACAATCAGCTCGGCGTCCTCATCAGCACAGCGGACGGAGAGAATCTGAGAGTTGTCGGGTGCGGGAAGGGTCTCGTTCTGGATGATGGGCTCCTTCTTGAGGGTAAGTTCCTGAAGCGCGGCTTTTGCTTCCGATTCGGGAACGGTTTCCTGCTGGGTCTGGAACTGGACGAGAGCTCCCCCGGCAAAGTCGATGCCAAGGGCCTTGTCCTGCTTGATTCCGATGGTGAGAAGGCTGGCGGTGAGGCAGCAGATGGAAATCACGAAGGCGGTCTTGCGTTTGCCCATGAAGTTTATGGCTTGGCTTGGAACCATATTCATGAATTTCATTCCGCGATTGTTCTCGTCAGCACGGCGCGAAGTCCACCAGAAGACGACCCGGGTCACCACCAGGGCCGCGAACATGGAGGCCAGAATCCCGATGGTCAGGGTGATTGCGAAGCCCTTTACCGTGCCGGAAGCACGCCAGAAAAGAATGATGGCGGTGATAAGGGTTGTGAGGTTGGCGTCGAAGATTGCAGAGAAGGCCTTCTCGTAGGCTGCCTGGATCGCCGCGCCGAGGGATTTCCCTTCTCTCAGTTCCTCCCGTAATCGTTCGTAGATAAGAACGTTGGCGTCCACGGCGACTCCGATGGTAAGGATGATTCCCGCGATACCCGGCAGGGTGAAGGTGAACTCAAACATGGCCATGGCCCCGAAAAGGATGAGGACGTTGACCGAGAGGCCAATAAGCGCGATGAAGCCCGCGATTCGATAGTAGAAGAGAAGAAACAGGAGGGTCAGGGCGAGGCCCGCGATTCCTGCGTAAATCCCCTGACTCACGGTGGCCGCCCCAAGTCTGGCCGTCACGGTCGATTCCTTGACGATCAGGAGGGGGTTCTCGAGAGGGTTCATCAGGGTGGCGGACAGATTTTTGCATTCTTCCGCGTCGCCGACCCCTTCGATCACGAAGATGGAAGAGAGAGTGGCCTGGACTACCGGGGCACTGTTGACCTCTCCATCGAGCACGATGGCAAGGCGATCGCGGCCGTGTTGCATCGAGGAGGTGAGATTTCGCATCAGCTTTCCTCCACCGCTACTCAGTTGCACTCTCACGACTCCAGCTGATCCCGCATCAGGATTGGCCTTCTTGACATGCTTGCCCTCGATCTTGTTACGCTTTTCGAGGAGAAGCTGTTCGGTGGTCGTTTCCCCGGTATTGTCATTGGTATCGGTATAGGAGTAGAGCTTGTAGCCGGCGATTACTACTTCCTTGGCCGCGACCTTGGGGGCAAGTTCGCTGTTGCGCGGGTGGACCGCGCGCAGTTCGAGAACAGACTGCTTCTGGATGATTTGTCTTACCCAGGCGGCTTCCTCCTCCGAGACACCGGGCATCTCGATAATGATCATATCCTCACCCTGGGGTTGGATGAGCATGTCCTTGGTCCCCTCCGGGTTGAGTCGACCCCTAAGCGTCTTGATAGCCTGCTGGATTGAGTCGGGGGTGACTTCAATTGCCTCGCCACTTTCGTCGTCGACCTTCGGTTGGACCTTGAGGGTGAAGGATGCGCCACCAGCGAGGTCAATTCCCGGCTTGAGCGGGAGGCTGTCAGAATTTTCAGCTCGCGGGGTGAGGGACCAGATGCAGAGGACCAGGATGCCGGAAATGAGAACCGTTCCTACCTTGCGCTTACGGTTGATATCATCACTGGCGAGATACCAGAAGAGGAGGGCCAGAATGAGCAGGCCGGAGAGGAAAACGATCGTGGGTTGCATTATTGGGAGATGCTTGGGATGGAGACCGCTAAGGCTTCTGGGCCTATGGTGCAAGCGGCATAAGTGATTCGATCAGGAGTTGGGCGGAGAGGGGTTTGTTAAGGGAAGCGGCGAGGCCCTCGGCTTCCTCGAAGGAGTTAAATCCCTCGAGAGTCACCGGGGTCCACAATTCTTGGGTTACGACCGGGGCGCTGATAATCCGTTCATCGTAGATGATGGCAAGTCGGGAGCGGCCTTTTTGCATTTTTTCGCTGGCGGCCTTAATTTGACTTAACCCATTGGAATTAAGAGAAATATGGACCATATGCTCCTTTCCCCGCTCTGCCCGGGCACCCTCAACATGGCTGTTGTTGAGGATCTCGGCCCTCGCGACGGCCAGTTTTTCTCTTTTCCGGTAGTCGCCTGAGATGACCTCATGGGTCAGGATTTCGTAGTCGGGAGGGAACTGGGAAGGTTCCTTGAGGATGAGATCGGTGAGGTAGGCACTGCGATCGTGTATGGCCCGGATACTGATCCTGCCGTTCTCGCATAGTTTGTCGATCCTCTTCAGTGCGTCTTTCTTGTCCGAGGCATGAAACCGGATTGTGAGGCGGCCGTTGGAACTCTCACTGGGATTGATCTTGAGAGGAATCTCGAGAAGGGCGGCCCGGTTCTTCAACTCCGTGGCCAGGGTGGTCAATGCAAGGCCCGGGCTGTCTGGAGGGAGAGAGAGTGTGGCCTCCCAGTTAGGGCTCTTCCGAGGCTTGCAGGCAGTCAGCGCCAGAGACGCGCAGATGAGAAGGGTGCCGCCCAATGAAGGGAAAGTTGACATCTATGAGGGGAGGGCGAACCGCTGTTCCGTGTTTTCAACGGTATCTGTTCTCGTCCGTCATCTCTTCGTCTTCACTGCTCTCGGGCTCTACCGGGTCTTCCTTCTGCTTGCCCTTGCCGACCTTGGTTACCGAGCGGATTGCGTCCTTTTCGAAGGGAACGAAGACACCCTCGGAGAGTTTTACTGTCACAGTGGTCTTCGAAATATGGTGGACGGTTCCATGGAGCCCTCCGATCGAGATGATCTTGTCACCCTTGCTAAGAGAAGCCACCCGGGCAGCCTGCTCCTTCCGCTGCTTGGACTGTGGGCGGATGATGAGGAAATACATGATGACGAACATCAGGAGAAGCATGACCCACATGCTTCCCATGGGGTTCTGGGGCGTCTCCCCTTGTTTCTGGGGCGGAGCAGCAGCGATAATGGAATAACACTTCATTTGTTCTGGTGGTTGTAGCGCTCGCAGAAGGAGGCCTGGAATTCAACGAAATTGCCAGCGCTGATGGCCTCCCGCGCGCTGCGCATGAGGCGAAGGTAGAAATCAAGATTGTGGAAAGAAAGCAATCGCAAAGCCAGCATTTCTCCGGCCTTGAAAAGATGGCGGAGATAGGCGCGGGAGAAGCCTGCTACATGAGGGTGGCAGTCCTCGGTCAGGGGTGACGGGTCCCGTTCAAAGCGGGCATTCTTTATGTGAATGGGGCCATCATGGGTAAATGCCAGACCATGACGGGCCGAGCGGGTGGGGTGAACGCAGTCGAACATGTCTACGCCACGCGCGATCATCTCAAGCATCTGGGGTGGGGTTCCCAATCCCATGGCATATCGCGGTTTCCCGGTTGGAAGGAAGGGTTCGCTGTTATCGATAGCATGAAACATTTCCTCCTCGGGTTCACCCACTGAGACTCCGCCTACGGCATATCCATCAAAGTCGAGTGCTCCGAGGGCACGTGCTGAGGATTCCCGCAGGTCGGGGTAGGAGGACCCCTGGACAATTCCAAAACAGAGTTGGCGCACGGGCGAGTTCCCGGAGTTCGAATCCGGAGTGGTGGTCTCTTGCCCGGAAGGAAAGTGGAGAGCGGAATGCTCCTCATGCCACTTCCGGCAGCGCTCGGCCCATCGGGTGGTCAGGTCAGTGGATTGCTCGGCATAATTCCGTTCGCAGGGATAGGGAGGGCACTCATCAAAGACCATGGCGATGTCCGAACCGAGAGTGGCCTGGATCTCCATGCTTTTTTCCGGAGTCAGGAGGGCGGGGGATCCGTCGAGGTGATTTTGAAAGTGGACTCCCTCCTCGGTAATTCTCCGGGTTTTGGAAAGTGACCACACCTGGAATCCTCCCGAATCGGTCAGGATGGGGCGGTCCCAGGTGCTGAACCTGTGAAGTCCACCCATTTCCCGGAGGGTATCCTGACCAGGGCGAAGCCACAGGTGGTAGGTGTTGCCGAGAATGATTTCGGCATCAAGAAGTCGTAGTTCCTCAGGGTGGAGAGTCTTAACCGAGCCCTGCGTTCCGACGGGCATGAATACGGGAGTTTCAACCGTGCCATGTGCAGTGGTGAGGCGACCGTGGCGGGCCTTGGTAGAGGAGTCGGTGGCGAGAAGCTCGAACACTGGGTGGGGGGGCTGGCCTCAGTTAGCACGTTCATGGAGGGAGACCACGTACGAAAATGGGATTGTCGTGGGTATTTTCAGGGGGGACAAGTTCCTGGTCGTCTCGCCGGGGGTTTTGCCCTTTGCTACGGTGTGGACCGTGACTACTGGGACTCATTGGCAGACCGCTATGAGAAAGACCTGTTGGAAATCGCCCGGGAAGACCGTTCGGGGGTTCTGACCGAGGAGTTGGAGACTCTGGGAGGGGAGGGTATCAGTGTTGCTGACCTTGGATGTGGGCCGGGTAGTCTGCTTCCGTTTCTGGTCGGAAATTTTGGGGAGGTAATCGCAGTTGACTATGCGGAACAGTTACTTGGTCAGGCCCGGCAGCGCTGCCGCAGCAGGAAGGTCAGGTTTGTCTGCCGGGACCTGAGCCGGGGTCAGCCCTTGCCGTTCAAGGTTGAAGTGGTCTGTTGCATAAATGCCCTTATTGATCCGGATCGCGACAAGCGACGAGGGATGTTGAGGTCCCTGCGCTCGGCGATGAGCGAAAAGGGGCTTGCGGTTATTGTGGTGCCAGCTCTTGAGTCTGTATTCCACGTTTATCACACCCTCCGGATGATAAGGGAACGAGAGGGGGCTCCAGACGGGCTCGATTCCAATGAAGCCGAGTTGATGATGGGGGAAGAAGTGGATTCATTTACGAGTGGGATTATCAAAGTAGGGGGGACAGCCACCAAATACTGGATGCAGGAAGAGTTGACAGCGACTCTGACGGAGCTGGATCTCAAGGTCCACAGGGTGCGCAAAGTGCAATATCCATGGACTGAGGAAATTGAGAATCCTCCGGAGTGGCTGGATGGGATGGGGCCATGGGACTGGCTGGTGATTTGTGGAGGAGATGGCGATGGTTTGCAGGCGGGTTGACTTGGAGGATAAAGGGGCTTGAATGAAGTGGTGAGGATCTTCCTGATAGTAGCGATAACCCTGGGGAGTATTCCTCTGGCGCCCGGCAAGGAACTGGACAGGGCCAAGGTGGAGTTTGCAGTGCAGGACAAGTTGCTGAATGAGATCTATCAGGACTTGAGGAAGACTCTTCCGGCAGATCTCTTTGCCAAGGTCCGGGAAGATCAGCGGAGGTGGATTGGATACCGGGATTATATTTCGAGCGCGGAATCGAAGAGGCTTCAAAAGAACCCCGAGGATGATCCGGATTACTGGACAAGTGCAGCCTTGATGACTGTGAATCGGATCACGTGGCTGAAGGGATGGAAGGGTGCAGGTGCTCCCCCTTCGCGGGGTATCCCCGGAAAGTGGGACGGAATCTACCGGGACAGTTATGGGGGAGAGTTACAGATCGTTGAGCGGGGTGGGAAACTGTATTTCAGTCTCGTGGTCGTAAGAGGTCCAACCTTTCACAGCGGGGCCTGTGATGGGCAGGCCGAGGTGAACGGGTCAATGGCGCGATTCTCGGTCAGGTATTCACCTGACGAGGCACCGGCTTGGCTGACTTTCCTGAATAACCGTCAGGGGGATGGGCGAATTGAGGTTATCGGGGAGAACACAGGGTTCTTTCACGGGGCTCGTGCTTATTTTCAAGGGCACTACCTTCGCGTGCAAACGCTCCAGCCCCAGGATCTGGAGAAATTGCTGAAAGGTTCCTCCGAGGGCGGAACTACTGGAGAATAGGGCCCGGCGGGGGCCTTGGTCGTCGTCAAGGTGCAAGAAGAAGGATAATGCGCTTGCGGTGTCTGGGACGGAGGGCTAGGCACCGGACCAATGGCAATCAAACGCGCTCTGCTCTCGGTCTCGGATAAGGTGGGTCTGGTCGATTTTGCCCGGGTTCTGCATGAGGAATTCCAGGTGGAACTCCTGTCGACCGGAGGCACTGCGAAGGCCCTCCGTGAGGCGGAGTTGCCAGTGATCGACGTCTCTGATTACACCGAGGCACCAGAATTATTTGAGGGGCGGGTCAAGACCTTGCATCCGAAGGTGCATGGAGGCCTCCTGCACAGGAGGGACTCAGAGGAGCATGTGCTCCAGGCAAAGGAGAATGGAATCGAGCCCATTGATCTCGTCGTGGTCAATCTCTATCCGTTTGAGGAGACGGTCGCAAAGGACGGGGTGACGGTTACGGAAGCCATCGAGAACATAGATATTGGGGGTCCTTCCATGTTACGAAGCGCTGCCAAGAATTCCCCGGCAGTGACGGTGGTGACAGATCCCGTAGACTATGGGCGCGTAATTGAGGAGATGCGGGATCATGAGGGAGATACCAGTTTGAGGTTGAGGGAGGAGCTTGCGGTGAAGGTTTTCAAGAGAACCTCGGAATACGATACCGCAATCGCCAACTATCTGGGAACGTGTGATGAAAGTACCGCTGCATGTTTTTCTACCACTCTGCCTCTTGAGAGGGAGTTGCGCTACGGAGATAATCCTCATCAGAAGGCCCGTCTGTATGGTTCATTCGGAGAGCATTTCTCCAAATTGCAGGGCAAGGAACTCAGTTACACCAACATTCTGGATATCGAGGCTGCAACTGATCTGATCCTTGACTTCCGGAGGCCTACCGTGGCGATCCTCAAGCATACCAATCCGTGCGGAGTTGGGCAGCATGATGAGGATTTACGGGAGGCCTGGCAGAAGGCCTTTGAAACGGATCGCCAGGCCCCCTTTGGAGGAGTAATTGTGTGTAACCGACCACTGACTGAAAGTCTTGCGAGGGTGATCAGCGAGATCTTTACGGATGTGATTATTGCGCCCGATTTTGAATCCGAGGCACGAGCTATTCTGCAGAAGAAGAAGAATCTCAGGTTGATGAAGATCCATGAGTCATATCAGCAGGAGAAAAAGGAGCCGCTTTTACGTTCGGCTCCGGGTGGATTGATGGTCATGGACCGGGATCACACTGCCATGGGACTGGATAAACTGGAGGAGAAGGTGGTAACTAAACGGCCGCCAACGGTGGAAGAGTTGCAGGCGATGCGTTTTGCCTGGCGGGTTGTGAAGCATGTTAAATCGAATGCGATCGTGTTTTCCTCTACTGACAGCACGATTGGAATCGGGGCAGGCCAGATGAGCAGGGTGGATTCTTCGCGTATTGCGGTATGGAAGGCTGAGGAAGCTGGGTTGTCTCTCAAGGGCAGTGTGATTGCTTCTGATGCGATGTTCCCCTTTGCGGATGGCCTCGAGGCGGCCATCAAGGCCGGGGCCACGGCCTGCATCCAACCGGGAGGATCGGTACGGGACGAGGAGGTCATTGCTGCCGCTGACGAAGCGGGACTTTCAATGGTCTTTACCGGGCACCGGCACTTCCGTCATTAGGGAGCGAATGGCGGATTCAAATTCCGAAGGCTGGGGAGTCTGTAATCTGAAATGCTGAAGCTGGGAGTCAATATCGATCACGTCGCGACATTGCGACAGGCTCGCTATGCAACCATGCTCGATTCGCCGAATGCCGAGCCGGATATTGTGGCGGCGGGTCTTGCGGCCGTGCGGGGGGGAGCGGATTCGATAACCATGCACGTGCGTGGTGACCGGCGGCACGTTCAGGAAGAGGATGTGGTGCTGGTTCGAGACGCCTGCGGTCTGCCGATCAACTTCGAGATGGCAAGCACATCAGAAATGGTGGGGATGGCTTTGCGGTTGGCACCGGACTTCGTATGTCTCGTCCCGGAAAACAGGAAGGAGGTCACAACGGAGGGAGGCCTTGATGTGGCAGGGCAGAAGGAGAGCCTGCGGGCTACGGTAGGTGTGCTTCGAGAGGGGGGGAGTCAGGTGAGCATGTTTATTGATCCCGAAGAGGAGCAGATTCAAGCCTCGGCGGAGGTGGGTGCTGACATGATAGAACTGCACACGGGCTGTTTTGCGAATTCTGATAAGGATAAGAAGTCCCGGGAAATCATGCGCCTGCAAGCGGGCGCCCGTCTCGGGAATGCCTTGGGGCTGGGTGTCAATGCTGGTCACGGGATCAACTATGGGAATGTCAGGGAGCTTTTCGAAGTTCCTCATCTGAAGGAGCTCAACATCGGGCACAGCATCGTTTCGAGGTCCATCGTGGCCGGGATGGAGGAGGCGGTCCGGGAGATGATGGGAATCATGGGAGCTTACCCAGGAGGCTGATGGAGATATTCGGAATAGGGATTGATGTCATCGAGGTAGAGCGTATCGAGAAGGCGATAGTCGAATCCGGTGATCGCTTTCTGGACCGTGTCTTCACGGTAGACGAACGATCCTACTGTAATAAACAGACACGCCCTGTAATTCATTTTGCAGCGCGTTGGGCGGCCAAGGAGGCAGTTGCGAAGGCTTTGGGCACGGGAATTGGCGAGTCGCTCTCATGGCAGGACATGGAGATTGTCCGCCTCCCCTCGGGTGAGCCCGAAATGACCCTGCGTGGAGGAGGTCAGGTGTTCGTGGAAGAACATGGGATTACGCAGATAAAGATCAGCCTGACACATGCCAGGAATTATGCGGCTGCCAATGCGGTAGTGATGAGCAAGTAATGAGGGTGTTCCAGCAGGCGTTTAGAGCTGCGGAAAGAGGCCCGGGCCGGGTAATGCTGAAGGTAGAGTGGAGCGTCAATGGTTAGAGCAGGGGTTGGCGCTTTCAGAATGCAGTAGAAGGGCAGGGTTCTTAAGGTCACCGATTTGCCCGTAAGGGAAGATCGCTCATTGATTGAATGAGGAAAGGGGAGTATAGATCAGCCATGACAATGCTGGCGGACGATTCACAAGTCATGAGCAAGACAAAGGAGCTTTGTGAGGCAATTGCAGGAGATCCTGAATACAAGGCTCTTCTGGAGAAGGTTGAACGCTTTCTCGAGGATGATGCTTCCAAGTTGCAGTTCCAGAGTGTGCAGGAGCGTAGCCATGAACTCGGCCAGAAGCAGCAGTCAGGATTGGAGTTGAGTGCCGGCGAAGTGGAGGATTTCGAGTCTGCTCGCGAGGCACTCATGGAGAATTCGGTAGCCCGTGACTTCATGGATGCCCAGCAGAGCCTTCAGTCTGTCCAGATGGCTATCGGAAAGTATGTGGGGATGACGCTGGAACTTGGTCGAGTGCCTGCAGAAGAGGAGATGGTCGATGAGGGCGGATGCTGCAATGAGGGTGGGTGTGGCTGCAGCTAAACGGCCTGCAGGGGGGATGGTGGTTTGAAGATCAGGAAGAAGGCTGACATTTTTCAGTCGAGCCGGGCTGCGGCTTCCTCATCGAGGAAGTATGCAGAATCGCCATGTAATTGGAGATAAGTGGCAGGAACTTCCGTGGTGATTCCCGGGGTAAGCGCGCGCTGGACGATTTCGGCCTTTGCATGGCCGAACGCGAGCAGGACCACCCGCCGGGCCTCAAGGATGGTTTTCACTCCCATGGTGATCGCGCGACTGGGAACGTTTTCGGAGCCTCCGAAGGAATTGGCGGCATCGCGGATGGTGACCGGGTTTAATTCGGTGACATGGGTAGTAAGATCCGGGAGTGCTCCAGGCTCATTAAATCCGATATGCCCATTACGTCCTATACCGAGAACCTGAAGGTCAATGCCTCCAGTGGAGGTAATCTTCCTTTCATAGGAGTCGCAGTAATCTTCCAGGGAGTCCGGGGAAATGCTGCCATCCGGTATATGAATGTTTTCTCTGGAAATATCAATGTGGTCAAAGAGGTGAGAGTGCATGAACTTCCAGTAGCTCTCAGGGTGGTCTCTTCCGATGCCCAGATACTCATCGAGATTGAAGGTGATTACATTGGAAAAGGAGAGACCCTGTCGATGCAGACGAACTAATTCCGCATAGAGGCGGATTGGAGTGCTCCCGGTCGCCAGACCAAGAACAGCGTGCCTTCCTTCTGAGGCACGCCTGGAGACGAGGTCGCCAATTTCAGAGGCCAGAGCCTCGGAGGCATCCGCGGGAGATGGGAAAACGTGATGGGTGGGGAGTTGAGACATGCTGAAATTGATAGGGTGGAGGGACTAGATAGGCTTTGACGAGAGGAAGCAACCGGAACCGATTCCGATCAGGGTCGAATTCTTACGACGGGCCGCCATGAAGGAGGTTGTGAGCCGCGGAGATGATCTGTTTCTCGGAGCAATCTCCCGGAACAGGAGTAAGCCAGGTCTCGCGGCGGAACCAGCTGCGTTGTCGCTTCGCATACTGACGGGTGGCAATCACGATTTCTTCCTCACAGGTTTTCCTGTCGATTTCACCCTTGAGGAGACGTTTAAGCTGTGGAACCCCGATGGCCCGGGAGACTGCGGGACCGGGTTTAGTCAGGGAGTCCAGTTGTTCGGCTGCCCCATCCTCAAGCATCAGGGCGGTACGTTCACGAATACGCGCTTCCAATGCCCCGGGTTCCCAGGAAATCAGGATGCCATGGAGTGGTCCGGTGGAAAATTTGAACGATGTTCTCTGTTCCGAAACGGGACGACCACTCATCAGGCTGATTTCAAGGGCCCGCTGAACATAGCGAGGATTACTCCGGTCGATGCGATTTGCCTCAGGCGGGTCGATCAGTTCCAGACGGCGGACCATTTCATCTAGGGATAGCGCCTCCAGCTCTTTTCGGAGATCAGAGTTAGCGGGGGGCAGGTCATCCGGTTCATGTGTGAGGAATTTCAGGTAGAGGCCGGACCCTCCCACCACGATGGGGAGTTTCCCCCGGGAAGAAATATCCTCCAGAAGAGGAAGAGCGACCCTTCGGTAGAGGGCGGCGTCAAAGGTGTCGGAGGGGTCGGCGATGCCGTAGAGGTGATGAGGAGCCAGATTCCGGTCTTCCTCGCTGGGTGAGGCAGTTATGGTCTCGATTCCACGGTAAAGCTGGAGGGCATCGGCATTGACTATCTCCCCATTGAGTTCCTTTGCCAGGGTGAGGGCATGACGGGACTTCCCGGAAGCCGTCGGTCCGCAAAGATAAAGGGGCTGGGGAGTAGTTTTCAGAATAGGATTTCTTGTTCTCTGGTTCTGCGGAGGGGGAGATCCAGTCTGAGCGAGTCCGGGGCATGAAAATCCCCGTGAACCGTGGTTCACGGGGATAGAAGCAGGGAGGGAGAATTTACTGATCGCCGGAATCAGCGGGGCCTTTGGACTTGGCTCCGCTCACGATCATCTTGCGCCCCATGAAGGGTTGGTCGTGGAGGACCTCAACGGCGCGTTTGGCTTCTTCAATAGTCGCCATTTCGATAAATCCATAGCCCTTGGACTTGTGGGTGTTGCGATTGTAGACAATTTCGATGTCTCTTACTGCGCCTACGCCCTTGAAGAGTTCCTCCAGTTCATACTCAGCGGCATCGTAGGAGAGGTTGCCAAGATACAGGCGGGTGGATTCAACGGGTTTTGGTGTTGGAGCCTCCCGGGTGCCCTGTGCGGTCTTGGCGACACGCGTTCTGGACTTGGGAGCCTTGCGGGGTTCCGTTTTGCCCTCAGCCGGAGAAGCATTGCTGCTGCGCTTGCGTGGAGGACGGACTGTCTCCTTGTAGAGGCCGATGGCCTTGAGGATTTTCTGCCACCAGGTCAGGGGCACCCGTTTGGGCTGCCTCCGTGGTCGGCGCCCGCCGGACCGGCGGCTTCCGGATTGCTGGCCGCCTCCCGCTCCGCCACCGCCAGAGCGGTTACGGTTTCTATTGCGGTTACGGTTACGGTTTCTATTGCGGTTTTGGCGATTACCGGAGCCTCCTCCGGAATCAGATCGCCGTGATGGGGTCGAAGAATCGGACATGTATCTTGTTTCGTTTCGGGTTCGCACGGGAACGCGACAGGAATATCGATGGCATCTTGCGGACTCTCAAGANCCTCAGGCAGAGTGAGCACAACTGGCTTAGGTAGCGTCATTTGGTGCGTTCGCGATTCCTGAGTTCGGTAGAGTAGAGTAACGGATCCGTGTGCCTGGCGTGTTTCTGGTAGCGTTCCCGTAGATAGGGGCCGGATGGCCGGATAGGTGGATAGCTGCCTGATTGAGTCGGCGACTGATCCGAGGTTCCCGTCTGGTGTCAGGGCAGTGCCATTCTGACTGCTGTTCGGGAATCGAGTGCCAAGCATGCGCATCGAAGAGTTCTCCNTGTCGGCGGGAAGCTACCCGGGAGCGGGCTTGGTCGCAAGGGAAATGGGCGACAGGGAAGGGGTGAGGGGGGCGACCGGGGATTGGGGTTGTCGGCGGTAGCCTCGAGAGGCTATATTATCGGGGAAACAAGAGTATTGTTTGTAGTGCCTAACTTTCTCTCAGCTGGTCTGATTCCTGCCTTNCTGCTTTTTCTGGGCACGATGTCGAGTTTTTCCAAGGAGTCCTATCTGGTGGTAGAGGCTAACTCCGGAAGGATTCTTCTTGCTGCCGGGGCGATGGATAAGCGGCCTGTAGCCAGTCTTACGAAAGTGGCCACCGCAATGGTTGCTCTGGACTGGGCCAAGGCCACCAGAACTGACCTGGGAGCGGAGATGGTAGTTCCGCCCTCTGTTGCCAGCCTGGGAGGTTCAAATCCCATGGGCCTGTTTCCGGGTGATCGCATTTCTCTCCGCAATGCGCTCTATTCAGCCCTTATGGGATCGGATAATTCTGCAGCCCAGTCCCTTGCCCATCATGTTGGCTATAACATCCTTGTGGCGAGGGGGCAGGCCGGGGACCCGGTGAAGGCTTTCGTTGCCGAGATGAATACCTTGGCCGGAGAGTTGGGCATGAGGAGAACGAGGTTCGCTAATCCGCATGGGTTGTATGTCTCCAGGGGGCGGGGTTACTCGACTGCGACAGACATGGCGCGGCTCTGCATCTACGCCATGCGAGATCCAGGATTCGCATTCTTTGTAAAACAGAAAAGCCGCGATCTGTCCTTCCGGCATGGGGAAACTACCAAGGCCTTCAAGGTGCAGAATACCAACCGACTTCTCGGTCAGGAGAATATAAACGGAATCAAGACCGGATTGACCAGGCTTGCGGGTCAGTGTCTTGCCACCAGCTCGGAGCTTCGGCCTGTGGTGGAAAAGTTGCCAGATGGGGCCACCCGGCTTACCCCACGCCTTCTTATCTGTGTAGTTCTGGGCAGTCAGGACCGCTTCGGGCGAACGCTGGGACTGGTGAAGCAGGGCTGGGCTCTCTACGACCAATGGGTGGCAGCAGGCGCGGTGATGAGCAACCCCGGTCGTGAGAGGTTGGTGGTGCCTAATCTCCGGCGTTAGCCTGAAGGAAACAGATCAGGGTGCCGGGCAGGAGTGATCGATCCGTCGCGCGGTGCGGTGTTGGTGGGGAGCGTGTCATGCCGGAGACAGTCCGGGGTTGACCGATCTGGGAGCGCGAATGACTTCCTCAAGCGCTTCCTGGAGAGAGGCCTGAGTATCTATCTGGTTCAGTTTGTCTCCGTCTTTTCTGGTCCGAACATAAAAAGTATCCAGCGCGGCGCCTTTTTCGGTGGCGATCCGGGCATGAATGGTGTGGAGGCCATGCTGATTGATGGTGTAGAGGAGATCGTGGAGAAGTCCAATACGGTCGATGGCCTGAACCTCGATCACGGTGAAGCGGGGATCACTCTCATTGTCGATGTAGGCTCGGACAGGAAAGGGAATGGCATCATCGTTGTTTTCCCTGAGAAAGTTGTTCTTTGCCTCAAGATAACGGCCGGGAAGATAGTTTTCCTGCTGGTTGATTTCATAGAGGGTCATGACCACGCTCATTTGCCGATAGTCATTCTTTACTGCCTGCATATCGTCAGTGCAGACCCTGAAAATATCGAGGGCTACTCCATCTTCCCGGGTGTAGATATCAGCGGAAAGGATGTTGATTTCGTGGGCGGCCAGGGAGCAGCAGATTTTTTCGAGGAGAAGATGGCGGTCGTGAGTTGCAACGGTTAGTTCGGTGTAACCCTGCTCGGGATATTCGATCCACTGGACG
Organism: Roseibacillus sp.; assembly: GCA_002709395.1. Classification (GTDB taxonomy): domain Bacteria; phylum Verrucomicrobiota; class Verrucomicrobiia; order Verrucomicrobiales; family Akkermansiaceae; genus Roseibacillus_B. Next base: position 73,726 of record PAQU01000026.1, read on the forward strand.
GCAGCCTCAAAAGGTGTATCAGGGCGTCTGCGCCGCCGATCAAAATATTGCCAGATGGCCCGGATATGAGTGCCCACGCTCAGTGCGTCGCGGTAGCGGAAATAGCGCTTGGGCATCTTCCGAAAATGCTCGTCGGTGATATCAGCGTAGCGTACGTGCAGTTCATTCCGGACTTTCTCCCTGAGTTTATCGAGTCTGCCGCGGAACTCTGCGTCGTAGGCACCGTATCCCTGTTTGAGGACGGCCCGAGCAGATTTGCAGAGCTGGATGATGAGGGTTTCCTTCCATGGACCCCAGGCGTCCTCGTTAGTTCCGTTGGAATCCGCATAGGTGAAGAGCAGGAGGGCGTCCATGAATCTCCGGTTCTTCATGAGCCCTGCGAACTCTGCCACCACATCAGGGTCATCAATGTTACGCTTGGTGGCAAAACGCCACAGGGTGAGATGATGATCGACGAGGAACATGATGAGCTGTCTTCGCCCGTGTCTGATGTGAAGGCGCTTGCAGACCTTGTTGGCGAGAACCTGTGAGCCGTCGATGTGTTCCCTCACGTTCTCGGCTCTGCCGGAGTCATGAAGAAGAACGGCAAGGTAAAGGGCATANGGGTCTTCAATATCGATGAGAATCTGCCGGTAGCGGGCAAGTGCCGGGTCGTCGGATTCTATCAGGGCGTCCAGTTGGTCGATACAGCGCAGGGTATGCTCATCGGCAGTATAGCGATGAAANAATTCATGCTGAACAAGGCATTCGAGAGCTCCGAATTCAGGGAAATAGCGACCAAGAACTCCGCATCGGTGCATGAGTCGGAGGGTGCGTGCGACCTGCCCCTTCTTTTCCAGAATAGTCCGGAAGGTGCGACGGTTTTCCTGGTTGTAATTGAAGCTCTTGTCGATCCTGTGCCAGTTGGCCTTGATNAGTTTACGCAGGGGCGGAGAAGGGCGCAGATGATGNTTCTGGCAATGGAGGAAGAGGTGGAGGAGTCTTCCTGGTTCTTCCGCAAAGATGTTCTCGTGTTCGGCGAAGAGCCGCCCCTCCGTGGCTGTGAATCCATCAAATTTCTTGGCTCCCGATTTCCTGCTGAAGGGAACCCAGGAGGGCAGTCGGAAGGGGCGGAGAACCGGAGTTTCAATTTCTGCGATCTCGAAGACACTGGCGGTGTGCTGATGAATATCCCGGGCGTGGAGGTAGTAGTCCCGCATGAGGGCTTCGATGCGGCGTAACTTGGTCTTATGACGGTATTTGAAGGCCTCGGTAACTACTCCCTGGAACCGGAGAGTGAGGATGTCGGTCGACTTCTCGGTGTGATAGTGAAGGCAATTGCGCAACCGGTGGAGGAAATCGAATCCCTCGTGTAACTCGTTGCATGCATTGGTGGTTAGGATTCCTCGCCGGCGGAGTTCTTCAAGGTCGCGGGTGTTGAAGAGGGCATCCGAGATCCATAGCAGGTTATGGAAGTCGCGCATTCCTCCGGGGCTTTCCTTCAGGTTTGGCTCCTGGAGAAAAACGGTGGAAGAGAATTTGCGGTAGCGGGCCTCTATGTCGGAGCGTCGCTCTTCAAAGAAAAGAGCCTGGTCCTTGTTGATGCAGTCCTGACGGAAGCGCTGGGTAAACTTCCTGTAAAGGGATTCGTTCCCGCAAAGTTTCCGGTGATCGAAGAGGGAGGTTCGGGTAATTGGATCGCGTCGAGCTTCCGTTATGCATTCGGGAATGGACCTGGAGGCGTGGCCGACCTTGAACCCGAGGTCAAAAAGCGGGTAGAGNATATCGCTGATCAGTTCCTTCTGTTCGGTGTCGAGATTGTGAGAGGGCTGGGAGAGCAGAAAGAGAAGGTCTATGTCGGACCCGGGATTGAGGAGTCCCCGTCCGTAGCCGCCATTGGCGACCAGAGTGAGTGAATTTGACGAGTTGCTTTTGATGGCCGCGGTTTCAAAAAGGGAACGCAGGAGGACATCGACAACCCCGGAGCGCAAAGAGGCGACCTCGCACCCTCCTCCGCCCTGGTCATGTGCCTTGCGGACCCGGGCATTCTCCTCTGACATGTATTCCTTGTAGAGTTGCAGTCTTTCGCCTGCGGCAAGTTCCGCGATCCGAACCGGATCAAGGGCTTCGGGGATGGGGTTGAGGGGCTCTTCGGTAGCCACGGGAACAGGGTGCGGGGAGAGGAGGGAAAATGGGAGGGTTTGCTGATGCGGGCCGGAAGTGTCTGGAGCAAGATCGAAAGTCGGCGGGAACCCTAGAGGCGCTCGAACAGTTCCCTGACCCTGCCGAGATGGATGCCCTCCGGTTCGTTGTCGAGAATCCACTGAAGGTCCGGCTTAGCCTGTTCAGGATTCCCTGTCTGCAGATTGAGGAGGGCTCGGTTCAGTCGGTCCTGCGCTGACCCCGGGTTGAGTTGCGCGATGATGTCCACGTAGTCCAGGGCATCATGAAATTCCTTCTCCTCGATTGCGATGGCCTGCAGATTTCGAAGCATGCGGATCACGATTTCTCCGGGCCTGGCTATTTCCATCTCGGAGGACTTCTCGTTCATCCCGGCGTCAGCGAGGAGGGCATCTGCAGTTTCCGCACTCATCACTTCTCCGCCTTCAAAAGGGTCGATGATGGTGCGTTGTCCGTCGACGTCATAGCAGGCGGCGAAATGACCTGGGAGCGCCAGTCCATGTACNTCCACGCCCACCCGCCGTGCCAGTTCCATGAAGAGAAGGGAAAGGGTGATGGGAATGCCCTCGCGGTCGTCAATAACCTCATTCAAGTAGCTGTTTGAGCGATTGTAGTAATCACTTCGGCTACCATGAAATCCGTTGTCCTTGAAAAGATAGGTTCGTACCGCGTTGACTTTCCCGGTTGCTCCGGCCTGGTCAGGGATGCGGCCGGCGATTTCAGATGCCATTCGGTCGACTTCCTCAAGATAGTCCTGAACCTGGATTTCAGTATTATCGAGCCGGGCGATTAGGAGGGCTGCCCGGAAGGCACGGTCGGTTTTGTTTCCGCTAAGAACCTTGGTGATCTGATCAGCAACCGCTCGTCGATGAATCGCGCGTGATTTCTGCTCCAAGGCGTCAGCCTGGGTTCTCAGGGCTTCCACCTCCCGCTTGAGAAGAGGGCGGACAAGGTCTGGAGTCTTGCTCAGGCGCTCAAGAGCCCTCTCGTCGTCGGGGTTTTTTTTGAGTCTGCTTATCTGCCTCTCCATCCTGCTGACAAGTTCCGGGGGAACCGCTTTTTCTGCGAGGTTGGGTCCCAGTCGAAAATTCCGGAAGGTGGCCTCTGTCTGGCGAAATTTGGCGAGCCCGGCCTTCCCGCCCCGTAGAGCATGATCTTCCAGTTCCGCGACCCGCTCTCCATTGACAAAGCAGGTGATTCTCTTCTCTTCCACACGGACTCGCAGGCGGTTCCACTCCTCCGGGCGATAGGCGTCGCTCTGGATCTGCTGGAGGATGTTCCAGCTGAAAACATCGGGTCCATCAAAGCGGGTAAGCCGGAGGTTTCCACTGCTGGGGTAGAAGCCGTAGTGGCGGTCTCCTCCATCTGACTCAAAGGCCAGTCCGGCAGCTCCAGATTCGTCACTCAGGAGGACCTCCACGGAAATCTCGTAGGGTAGCTCGGGCATTTCCCGTTGTGAGAGGCAGAGACTGCGTCCCCCAAACCCGTCACCTGGATTGCTGACGGTGATGCGCCCGGCACGCTGTTTCCAGTTTGATCCCATGAGCGTCTTCCAGCGCTTGGGGTCTATCCTGCCGATAGTGAGCCACTTCTCCATCGAAACAGTATTGGGTTTTGCGAGGAGACGGTGCAGCGCACCCACCGGAACAGCAAATCCCAGGTTGTCGGTCACTGCCGATTTCATGGTAATCAGGCCATGGACCCGACCGCTCCGGTCCAGGATGGGGCCGCCACTGTTGCCAGGTTCGACTGGAATGGCGACCTGAAGGAGTGCCCGGCCATCAAACTCCCGCAGGGCAGAGAGAACTCCTCTTACTACGCTGAATTCGAAGCCATGAGGTGCGCCCATGGCTACTATCTCAGAGCCCTGGGTAATAGACTCGGGTTCCGCCAGTTTGAGTGGAACGAGGGCCCTGTCGCCGGAGTCGATCTGAAGCACGGCGAGGTCGAGCTTTGCGTCCCAGGCGTGGATGCTTGTAACCTCGTGCTTGGAGCCATCGTCAAAATGAACGGTAAGTGGCCTGGCCTCACCGATCACATGGGCGCAGGTTGCGATCAATCCCTTGTCTGAAATGACGAATCCACTCCCAGTGCCTCCTTCTCCGCCGGTCCGTCCACCATGGCGAACGACCACTGCGGAACGACGCGCCAGTTTCGCCAGTTCTTCCACTGACCGGGAGGGATTTTCGGAAGGTGGGCTGAGTTCCTCTTCGGTGGCTGGATTGCGTTCCGCTTCATCCCGGTCCTGTCCGGTCACAGGTGAGAGGCTCAAGGCCAGGGTTACCGCGGGAACAATGAAACGGGACATGCCCGAACCTAACCCGGTCCGACGGGGAGAGCTATCGGGAAAATTCCTCTAGCGAGGGGGATCTTTGGAGGGGCAAGCCTCCCCGACATCAGGTGTCGGACCTGCTAATACGATAATATCGAGGCAATGGAGTGATCTCCAAGCCTGGCCCGGCCTTCCAGAAAGGACAACTCGATCAGGAAGGAGACGGAAACAATCTCGGCCTTTAATTGGCCGAGAAGGCTTACTGCTGCAGCTGCTGTTCCACCGGTGGCGAGAAGGTCGTCAATGAGGAGAATCTTTTCGCCGGGTTTTACCGCATCCTGATGAATTTCTACCACAGCCTCGCCATACTCGAGAGTGTAGCTGGCCTCATGTGTTTTCCAGGGAAGCTTGCCCTTCTTGCGAATGGGGACAAATCCGGCCTTGAGGCGGTCTGCCACCGCAGCGGCAAAAATGAATCCACGCGCATCTATGCCGACCACCTTGTCAATAGGTGTGCTTCCGGCTGTTTCCGCCAGCAAACGAATGGAGGTCTGAAAGAGTTCCCCGTCCCCGAGAATGGGGGTGATGTCCTTGAAGATAATCCCCGGCTTGGGAAAATCAGGAATGTCACGAACGGCGGCTTGGAGGGTGTCGACCTCGGGCATGGGGTGTGCTTATCGCGCGGAAGGAGAAGGGGACAGATAAATCCTTCCGGCATGGGAAAGGGTCCATGGGTTCACGGGGGCTGGCTGTGCTGATGGAAAACAGGTGGAGTGATTGCTGCTGGTTGTCTGAGGCCTATTAATTCCCCCTGCCGGTTGGGGGATGTGCAAATTTAGATCAATACCCCGGAAGTTTCACTTGCAGAAAGAGGTGCCGGGGAGCATGGAAATGTCATGGCCCAGTGGCTTTTAGTTGCGGCAACGGCGTTCGTCATCATGGGCGGGGCATTGGGTTTACGTGCGGTGCGGGCGGGGACGCGCCAGATGGGGACGATTGTCTGCATGATCCTTGCTTTCATGTGTCAGCTCGGGGTTCTTGCTTCGAGGGGGGAATTACGAGGTAAGTGCCCACTTGGAGACTATGGTGAGATCCTGGCTTTTCTGGCCTGGTCNCTTGTTCTCTTTTACCTGGTAGTCGGGCCAACTTACAGGATTTCACTNCTCGGGCTCTTTACCGCTCCGGTGGTAGCAATTTTCCAACTGGTGGCTCTTATACCGGGAATGATGGACCGGAATCCGTCGAAGGTAGAGAAAATCGATCCCTGGGGTGAGTCTCACGCAGCGTTTTCGGNTTTGTCTTACGGAGCCTTCGCGTTGGCGGCAATTGCGGCCCTGATGTTTCTTGTGCTTAACAAGAAGCTCAAGGAACACCGGTTGGGCTCCTCGCTGTTTCGTAACCTGCCCCCCGTTCGCTCCCTGCTGGACTCGGTNGNGAGGCTCACCACACTGGGGGCNGGCATCCTGACGGTGGGGATCATATCGGCTTTCATGATGGAGCGGGAGGACTCGTCCGGAAGTCATCTGGTGGCTGCGATAGCAACCTGGGTGGCCTACCTCGTGGTGGTTGTGATGTATTACTGGCGTGGCATTACTCCCCGGCGCCTTTCAAGCAGTGTTATCCTGGTCTTCGTGCTCTCCCTTCTGGTCTTTGCCTTCGTGTAAATGAACGTTGTCTGCCTTGGTCTCAATCATCAGACCGCTCCCGTGGAAATACGGGAGCTCTTTGCCGTGCCCGAGAACAGGCTGGGCGAGGAGTCGGGCAGGCTGTGCGAGGTGGAGGGAATTGAAGAGAGCGTGGTCCTTTCCACCTGTAACCGGACGGAATATTACGCCGCCTCCGCCGACTGTGTCTTTGCAAGCGACCAGCTTCGTTCCTTCCTGCAGTCGCAGGCGGGGGCCCCCCTGAGGATCGAGCATCTCTACGAAAAGCAGCAACTGGAAGCGGCCCGTCATCTTTGCCGGGTGGTTTCGGGCATTGATTCGATGGTTCTGGGAGAGACCGAGATTTTCGGGCAGGCAAAGAAGGCTTATCAGGCGGCCTTGGAGAGTGGTGCTACTTCTCGAATGCTGAACCAGTTGTTTCAGAGAGCCTTCGGTGTCGGTAAGAAGGTCCGGACCAACACCGGGATCCAGGAAGGACAGACCTCCGTAGGCAGCGCCGCCGTTGACCTCGCGGAAAAAATATTCGGGCACCTGCGTAACAGCCGGGTGATGGTCATTGGCGCTGGGGAGATGAGCCGGACGACAGCCCAGAGTCTGCTCTCGCGGGGAGCACGCAGCATCTTCGTGGCCAATCGGTCCTTCGAAAAGGCAGAAGCCCTGGCGGCGGAACTGGGGGGGCAGTCCGTGCGGTTCGATGACTGGGAGAAGGTCCTGCAGGAGGTGGATGTGGTGATTTCCTCGACCGGAGCTCCCCACGCCGTGATGAATCGCAGTCATGTGGAGGCGGTCCGCCGCCAGCGCCGCTACCGTCCGCTGTTCCTGATCGACATTGCCGTTCCGCGGGATATTGAACCGGAGGTGGGCGAGATCGAGGAGGTCTATCTTTATGATATTGATACCCTCAAGGAGATTGCGATGGAGGCGAAGGGGCAACGGGCCGAGCAAATCAAACTCTGTGAGAGCATTATTGACCAGGAACTGGTTGGGAGTGGATTGTTCACACCGTGAGTGAGATGGCTGAGCAGGACAGGATCGTTCTCGGAACGCGCGGAAGTGCCCTCGCCCTTGCCCAGGCAGGGATGGTAGAGGAAGCCCTGTGTTCGGCCTTTCCGGGGTTGGAGGTGGAGAGGCG
>PAQU01000027.1 GCA_002709395.1 Roseibacillus sp.
TCCCTCATGGTGACGCTCGCGGTGTCCCTCATGGTGACGCTCGCGGTGTCCCTCATGATGACGCTCGCGGTCTCCCTCATGGTGGCGCTCGCGGTCTCCCTCATGGTGACGCTCGCGGTCTCCCTCATGGTGGCGCTCGCGGTCTCCCTCATGGTGACGCTCGCGGTGTCCCTCATGGTGACGCTCGCGGTCTCCCTCATGGTGACGCTCGCGGTCTCCCTCATGGTGCTCGGGACGACGCTCCTCACGTGGAGCCTTTCCAGCATTTTTGCCGGCGTTCTTCCCAGCATTTTTCCCAGCGCCTCTGCCAGCGTTTTCACCGGCCCGGGCTGGCCGGTCAGCGTCGCGTCCGCGTTTCTTGCCTCCATCGCGCTCCTCTGCGAGGGCAGGAAGAACGAGCAGGCTGCTCAGGGTAAGGATAAGCAGTTTGGTATTCATGGATCTGTAGTGGTTGTGGATGAATGGAACCAGCAGGAGCTGCTTCCGTTGCATGCCAAAGCGGGCGGAGGTTGAGAGTTTTCTCTGGCCGGGTCCAGAATTGATCATGATTCACTCCGTCAATTATTGGCAAAACCCCTGAAAAACAGTGGTGCGGGACAAGTCAGTCCCTGTGGGCGGCTTCTCCCACGATTTCGCTTCCGACCCCCACGGGGATGGCAAATACTGCGACAAACGAAGTATGATACGTCCGGTTCAGTCCATGAAAGCCCTCGTCCCCATCCTCTCCGCCTGTGTTCTTCTCAGCCTGTCCCTCGCCAGGGGGGAGAAGCCCAATATTCTCTTTATTTTCGCGGATGACATGACCTATGACGCGATTGCGGCGCTGGGTCATGAGGAGATCGAAACACCTCATCTTGACCGTCTGGTGAAAAGAGGAACGACCTTCACACATGCCTATAACCCGGGCTCGTGGAGCGGGGCCGTTTGTGTGGCGAGCCGGCATATGCTGATGACCGGTCGGCAGCTCTGGAATGCTCGCAAGGTAGCCAACCGGAAAGGGATGGCGGAATATCATGCCCAGAAGAAGTGCTGGCCACAGTTACTGGAAGGAGCAGGTTACCGAACCTACATGTCAGGGAAGTGGCATGTCCAGATTGATGCGGGCAAGCTTTTCAACGTCGCCAGTCATGTGCGTCCGGGAATGCCGAGGTCTGTGAAAAAAGCCTATAATCGCCCGCTCGAAGGAAAGCCCGACCCCTGGGACCCTGCGGACAAGTCGATCGGAGGGTTCTGGGAGGGTGGAAAGCACTGGAGCGAAGTGCAGGCAGATGATGCGATTGGTTTTCTTCAGGAGGCGGGCAAATCCAAGCAGCCCTTCTTCATCTACCTTTCCTTCAATGCCCCGCACGATCCACGTCAGGCACCGCAGGAGTATCTCGACAAGTATCCTGCAGAGAAGGTCGCCATTCCCAGGAACTTCCTGCCGCGTTATCCCTACTGCGACGAGATAGCGAATCCCCACCGTCTCCGGGATGAGAATCTGGCTCCCATGCCACGAACCAAGCGCTCGGTGCAGGTACATCGGCGGGAATATTATGCCATCATCACTCATATGGATACGCAGATTGGACGGGTTCTGGACCAGTTGGACAAGAGTGGAAAGGAGAGGGAAACCTATGTGGTGTTCACTGCCGACCATGGACTGGCGGTGGGGAAGCATGGGCTCTTCGGGAAGCAGAACATGTATGATCACAGTGTCCGGGTGCCGTTCGTGGTAACGGGACCGGGAGTGAAGGCTGGAGCTACCAGCGATGCTCCCATCTATCTCCAGGACATCATCCCGACGTCACTGGACTGGGCCGGGGCAGAAACTCCGGACCATATCCAGTTCAGGAGCCTTCAGCCTCACCTGGAGGGCAGGGGAAAGAAGCGTGATTATGTCTATGGTGCATATCTTGGTGTCCAGCGTTCGATTACGGAGGGCGGCTACAAGCTGATTTATTACCCCAAGGCCGGTAACCTGCTGCGACTCTACAAGGTTTCCGAGGACCCCCATGAACTCAATGACCTCATGCAAAATGGAGGTCCCGCCGTTGAGCAGGTGGTCGATAGACTATGGAAACGCCTGAAGGCGGTTCAGGGAGAATTCGGTGATACCCTTGAGCTGGTCAGGAAGGACTAGGAAATTAGCTCTTTTCCGAGCTCTCCCAATGGGGGCTGCCAAGAACCCCAATTCATTCTGCCGCGAATGGCTGGCCCGGCGGGTGAGCGTGGGCCAGCCATTTTGATTTCGTGGCAGGGGGCAGTTGTTGAGTTTAGAAAGCGAACTGAGCACCGACAACAGTCCACCACTCGGAGCCGAGTTGAGGACCATCGAGATCCTGCCAGAGGGGAGCCCCCACTTCGAAGGCCACTCGTGCCCCGGTCCCGGGGATTTGCAGGTTCACTCCGAGAGATCCATCGAGGCTGGTCCCGCCGCGTCGTTTAGGATCCACGGTTGGGACCGGGAGGGGGAGAAGGTTTGCATCTCGTCCCGAGATGTTTCCCCATGTCGACCCGGTCAACCGGGCTGAGACACTCAGCCATTCATTGATACGTCGTCCTGCCCAGGCGGTAGCTTTCCAGCTGTTTCCGAGGCGGTAGCCCTCGTCATTGTCGGCAAGATGGATGCGGGAACTGAGTTGCCCTCCCCAGGACCAGTCCGGTAACTGGGCAAGATAAGTGAGGGACGGGGAGACCCCCCAGCTGCCCGATCCGAGTTGCATGGGGTAGGGAAGGCGGGTGGTGCCGGGCCCCGGGATAACGTCCTGTTTATCGATCTCGGCAGTAGGCAGAAGGAAGCCAAGGCCAAAGTGAGCCCGTTCCCTGCGTAACGGGCGATGGCCATCCCAGAAATGGTAGAGTGCGGTCAGGGAAGAGTCTCCAAGTCCCGAAGACGCGGTCTGAAACTGCATGCCGTTAGCAAGATTCTGATGATTCATGGAGAGATCCACAAGGTTGAGCATCCCCATCAGGGTGAGGCGATCCGTGGGAGCATACATTGCGCCAATCATGTGCATCCGCATTTCCATGTCGGTGGGGGCGACCCGGAACGGAGCGGGGGGCGGTCCAGCGAAGTCAGAATCTGCGATAGACTGGTCACCGTCGTAGTTCTGTTCCATCAGCATGAACATGTAGCGGTAAGAGAGCATGAACTCCCCCGCGCCATGAGTATGATCGCCCATCACGCCGATCGGTGCGTGGCTGTCAGGACGACTGGTGGACCAGGCAGGAGCAAGGGCGTCCTTGGGAGTGGGTTTCCCCGGGGAGTGGGTCGCGATCTGACCGTCCGGGGTATGAGCCAGAAGAGTTGGAATAGTAAGAAGAGAGATAAGAATGGTAAATTTCATGATATTTTTCTGTTAGATAATGAAAGGGAAAGGAGCTGGAAGGCTCTTTCCAAGAAAACTGCGTGCTGCTGAGTGCAGCAGACGAGGAAGGCATTTCTGCGGAATGCAGACGCCTTGTCATGCATGGGAACGAGGTTTCAGGTCATCCGCGGGGGAGGATGCGGAATCTCGTCCTGCCATAATGAGGTTTCCTGCTCCGAACAGGGGCGAGCCGCCCGGGACAGGGCGGGAGGAAAGATGAGGAGGGATCGTCCGCCCAGGTTGCTGGCGATCAGTTTGCCCAGGGACGTGGCCTCGGGAATGGAGCTCTTGTTTTTCTGTTCGCCACGTTCGTTCTGGATGAGGTTGCAGATTTCGCAGGGTTGCCTACCAGAGAGGGTTGTTGCGATAGAATCCTGCAATCCCATCAGCGGGGCTCGCTGGTGGACCATCGTGAACCAGGCGACCGACTGGGCGATGATGAGATGGCCCTCCACCACAACCATGGCAGACAGGAAACAGAGCAGGCGCGCCAGAATGTGCACTACCATGTTATGCAGCCTAAAGAGGGTGGACTTGTCAAGGTTGAGGACTAGGGTAGGAGCATGCCGTTTAACATCAAGCTGCTGTCCCGGATCTGCAAGGAGCCGGGCGCTCCCGGGTTCGAGACCCGGATCAGGAATCTTGTTCTGGAGGAGCTGGAAGGGTTGGCAGATGAAGTGAGGGTGGATTCAATGGGAAATGTGGTGGCCCTGAAGAAGGGCAGGTCCTCCGAGATGAAGGCCATGGCGGCAGCGCACATGGATGAGATTGGTTTTATCGTTACCCACATCGACAGTGATGGATTCCTGCGCTTCAACCCCCTGGGCGGGTTCGATCCCAAGACCCTGACGTCGCAACGTGTTCTGGTGCATGGTCGCGAGGACCTCCTGGGGGTGATGGGATCCAAGCCGATCCACATCATGACTCCTGAAGAGCGCAACAAGCCGCCGAGACTGGAGGACTACTTCATCGATCTGGGACTGCCGCCTGACAAGGTGGAAAAGCTGGTAGCGGTTGGAGACCCCATCACGCGTGAACGGGAGCTGGTGGAGATGGGGGATTGTGTGAATGTGAAATCACTCGATAACCGGGCCTCGGTTTTTCTCCTGATCGAATCGTTGCGGGCCCTTAAGAAGAGCCGCCGAAAGCCGGCTTATGATTTCTACGGAGTGTTTACCGTGCAGGAGGAAGTAGGCCTGCGTGGAGCCCACGCTTCCACTCTGGAGATACAGCCCGATTTCAGTTTCGGATTGGATACCACCATCGCATTTGACACCCCCGGGGCAAAGCCACAGGAACAGTGCACCAGACTGGGTCACGGGGTAGCCATCAAGATCATGGATTCTTCTGTAATCTGCGACTACCGCATGGTGGAGTTCATGAAGTCGGTAGCGATTGCAAAGAAGATCCGATGGCAACCTGAGATTCTCAGGGCGGGCGGCACCGATACCGCTTCGTTACAGAAGATGACCCCCGGAGGTTCGATCGCGGGGGCGGTTTCCCTTCCAACACGTCATATCCACCAGGTAATCGAGATGTGTAACAAGCAGGACATTACCCATGCGATCAAGCTTCTCTCGGCCTGCCTGTGTGACCTGGACAAGCATGACTGGAAGTTCTGAGTCCTGAGAGAAGTGCTCTCGTGGGTTTTGAAACCGCCCACATGGTCCTGATCAGGCAGGGCCTTCCTTTCGGGCCAGGGAAGAGGGAGGTCTGGCCCCCTGGGCTGGGAGGCTCGTTGGAGCTCGGAAACAGACAGGTCCGGCAGGACCGGGGCTTTTCAAGTGCGAGATCAGGCCCATTGCAGGCCCCCGAAAAAGGGGCTTCTTTTTCCAATTTGTTAGAAATTCAAATTTTTGAAGCACTGAAACTCAAGAATTCAGGCCGTGGGGTTCTAACAAAATCCCTGAGAGGGAGCGACGGGGGGTTCTTTTTGGAAATCGGGCGTAAAAAGGCCTGCTGTGGCAGGAGCGCCATTTTTTTGGTCCATATGGAGAGATCCGGAAACTTGTTAGAAAATAGCTCCCGGAGCCTGAATTGCCCGGGTGTGGGAAGTCGCAAGCAAAAAGTGGAACTGCTGCAGATTCCGCAAAAGCACAACATGTTGTGCTGTTAATAATTTGATCATACAATATGGACAAGATTGCGTTGACGGAAGGAGAGATTAAGCCTTAGTCTCTCCCTCGCTGCGTCAGGCGGCAGAAATACTTAGGAAAACCAAAATAAACACCGAAACTGCGTAAGTTTACCTTCCACCATGTCTGAAACCACCACTGTTCAAATCGGGGACCGATCCTTTGTTCTCGATCGCGAAAAAGCGGAAGAGGCTTTTGCCGCGAAGCGGGTCATCAACGGCAATGACACGATGTTCTTCAACATTCTTCCGCTGAAATACCAGTGGGCGTATGACCTCTACAAGACGATGAAGAATAATCATTGGGAGCCGGAGGATATTCCAATGCAGAAGGATGTGGAGCAGTGGCGCGGGGCGGACGAGATTACGGATGTTGAGCGGTGGATCATCAAGATGGGGATCGGCTACTTTTCCGCGGCTGAAGGCATTGTGGGAGACAACATCATGCATGTGGTGCGCGAGCTGGTGACCGCTCCCGAGCTGAAGATGGTCCTGGGCCGGCATGCTCATGAAGAAAACATCCACGCAGATTCCCTGGTCTACATGATCTCCTCCCTCGGCCTGAATCCTCACGAGTGCGAGGCGATGTTCGAGGATATCCCGACTATCACGGCCAAGAACAATTTCCTGGTTACCAACAGCCGGGCCATGCGGCGAGACGTCGACCTGAGCGTCACTGAGAACAAGCAGGCCCTGGCCAAGAACATGTTCATGTTTGGACAGGTCATGGAAGGGACGCAGTTCTATGGGCTTTTCGGGATGATCCTGAGCCTCTACCGACAGAACAAGTTCCCGGGGATCGGGCAGATGTTCCGGTATACCCTGCGGGATGAGTCGAACCACATTGAACTCCTGCGTCAGCTTCTCAATGAGCTGGTGGTTGAGAATCCTGATATCTGGACGGAAGAATTCCGTAATGATCTGCGGGAGACCATGCGCCAGGGGGTGGCTCTCGAGAAGCAGTTTATCCGGGATTGCCTGCCAGTTGATGCGGTGGGGCTCAATGCCGCGGATTTTGAACAGTATATCGACTACATAGGTGATCGCCGCCTGGTAAACTGCCGTCTTGATCCTCTTCATGAGAGTGTCTCCAACCCGTTCCCGTGGCTGGCGGAGATGATGGACATCAAGAAGGAGCAGAACTTTTTTGAAGGCCGGGTCACGGAGTATCAGAAGTCCGCTGCGCTGGAGCACGCGGGTTACGATGATGATGAACTGTAAGGGGTTCTGCCCCGGTGTGAGTTCCTCCGTTACTGGAGAATGAGAACCCGTTGTCCCTCCCGAGGAGTTAACCCCATCCTGCTGAACAAGTGGCTGCCCGCTGCCCCCGCGACCGATCCTGAGTCCTGTTTCCTGTTCCCACCCTTATCCAATTCAACATTTTAAAGACCCTTTATGTACCGATCCATTACTCTTGAGGAAGATATTGCCCTGAAGCAGGTCATTGCGAACCGGCATGGGAATGAGGCGAGTTGCCAGCGTTTTAACTGGCGCGAGTCCCTGGCAACCGAGCACCGGGCCCCCATTCCGGAAATCATCGTTACCCGTGGGGCAGGTGAAGTGGAGTTTTCCCTTGCCGATGTGACAGATACCATCGGCGAAGCACTGACTGACCTGCTGCTTTCCAGGCAGGAAAAGGAAGACCGCATTTACAATGACGAGAACCGGGATTTCGTGACGGCGGTGGCCTTCAGCGTGGCTAAGAGCCTCATGCAGCAGGTGCAGCGTGGAGGTGCGATCAAGTTGAGTCAGAATGACCTCTATCTTCTGATTGAGAAGGCCCTGATTGAGAATGATGCCCACGATGTTGCGAAGTCCCTGGTCTTCGCCAGGAGTTACCAGAAAAACGGGGAGATCGTAGTAAGTGAGGATCTGCACCCCATGCCTGTTCGTCTCATTCGCCGCAACGGTAACGTGGTGCCCTGGAGCGAAACCAAGATCGAAACCGCAGTGCGCAAGGCCTTCCTGGACCTGCGGCAGGACCCGGAGCCGGCGGCTCGAATTGCCCACGGGGTCACCCAGAGGGTGCGGGGCGGGGATTCCGCATTTGTGCATATCGAGGATGTCCAGGACCTGGTGGAGGAGGAACTGGGGCGGCAGGGCCAGTATGACGTCATGCGTGCCTACATGTCCTACCGGATCCAGCGGGCGGAGGTACGCAAGATTCATCAGGCGGAGTCTGTGGAGGACCCCAACCAGGACTCCATGGTGGTGGTCACCCGGGAAGATGGACAAAGCGATTTCTGGGACGGAACGGAACTCAAGAAGCGCATCCAGTTTGGTATGATCGGGCTCGATCTCTGCCTCGGTGAGGAAGAGATCGAATTCGAACTGCGACGTTCCATCGGGGCTGAGATTTCAGAAGGGGAACTGCAACGTACGATTATTCTCAATGCCAAGTCCCTCATTGAACGTGACGCGGACTTTGCCAAGTTTGCGGCACGCATTCTTCTCAGTTATATTTATGAGGAAGTGCTCGACTGGTCGATCCAGCGGGATGGAATCGCGGCCCTCAAGGCTGCTCACCAGGAGCAGTTCAAGCGCTATCTCAAGCATGGGGTTGCGATCAAGAGGATCAGCCCTGAGCTGGTAGAGCGTTTCGATCTTGATCGTCTTGGTGCTGCCTTTGATCCCTCCGCGGACCTGGATTTCGATTACCTTGGGATCCAGACTCTCTACGACCGCTATCTCATCGTGGACAAGACCAGTAGCAAGCCCAAGCGGATTGAGACTCCGCAGTTTTTCTGGATGCGGGTTTCGATGGGGCTTTTCAAGGCTGAGGAACAGAACCGCGAGGAATGGGTGGTGAGGCTCTATCAGCTCTACAAGGGTCGACGTTTCTGCTCCTCCACACCGACCCTCTTCAACTCGGGGACGCTGCACTCCCAGCTCTCCTCCTGCTATCTCTACAAGGTAGATGACTCGATTGAGTCAATCATGCTGCGGGGGATCTCGGAGAATGCCTTTCTCTCGAAGTGGGCTGGTGGACTGGGTGGGTCCTGGACCAGTGTGCGCGGTACGGGTGCCTACATCCAGGGAACCAATGGAGAAAGTCAGGGTGTCATTCCCTTTCTCAAGCTTCACAACGACCAGTTGGTCGCGGTGAACCAGGGAGGAAAGCGCCGGGGGTCGGGTTGTGCCTATCTGGAGAGCTGGCATAACGATATCGAGGACTTCCTTGAGCTTCGGGTGAATACCGGTGACGAGCGCAGGCGCACGCACGACATGAATACCGCGAACTGGATTCCGGACCTCTTCATGAAGCGTATGGAGGCCCGGAAGGACTGGACCCTTCTGCGCACCAATGAGTGTTCCGACCTCCACGATCTTTACGGAAAAGCTTTCGAGCAGCGTTATCTGGAATATGAGGAGATGGCTGCAGAGGGTAAGGTCTGGAGTCGCAAGGTTCCTGCCATCGAGCTCTGGAAGAAGATGCTCAAGATGCTCTTTGAGACGGGGCATCCCTGGATTACCTTCAAGGACCCCTGTAACCTGCGCAGCCCCCAGGATCATGTGGGGGTGATTCACTCCTCGAACCTCTGCACCGAGATTACTCTTAATACGAGCGAAGAGGAAACTGCGGTGTGCAATCTCGGCTCGGTAGTGCTCGACACGCATGTGACCAAGGACGGGATGCTTGATCATGAGATGCTACGGGAGACCATCACGGTAGCCATCCGGGCACTGGACAATGTCATCGATATCAACTTCTACCCGACCGACGCGGCCCGTACCGCCAACAGCAGGCACCGCCCGATCGGTCTCGGGGTGATGGGTCTGCAGAATGCCCTGTTCAAGAAGGATCTTTCCTTCGCCAGTGACGAGGCGGTGGCCTTTAACGATGAGTTCATGGAAGCCATCGCCTACTACGCCTACGGAGCATCCAGTGATCTGGCATCCGAGCGTGGCAGCTATTCGACTTACCGTGGTTCCAAGTGGGAGAGAGGAATCCTTCCCCAGGATTCACTCGAGCTTCTGGAAGAGGAACGAGGGGAAGAGGTTGCGGTGCCGAGGGGTGGAAAAATGGACTGGCGCTCGGTGCGCGACAAGATCCTGAAGCATGGAATGCGAAACTCCAATGTTCTGGCCATCGCCCCGACGGCAACGATCTCGAATATCATGGGCACCACTCCGTGCATCGAGCCGAACTACAAGAACCTCTTCGTAAAAAGCAACCTGAGCGGGGACTTCACGGTTCTGAACAGGCAGCTCGTCCAGGACCTGAAGAAGGAGGGGCTCTGGACTTCCGACATGCTCGACCAGCTCGAATACTTCGACGGTGAGCTCAGTGATATTGACGAAATACCGGACCGTCTCAAACAGAAGCACCTCACGGTGTTCGGAGTGGATTATAAGTTCATCATTGATGCCGCTGCGCGCCGGCAGAAGTGGATTGACCAGAGTCAGAGCGTGAACCTCTTTCTCGCTTCCCCGGACATGAAGACACTCAGCCACATGTATCGTCATGCATGGCGCACCGGACTCAAGACCACCTATTACCTGCGAACCCTTCAGGCCAGCAACATTGAGAAGGCCACCGTGCAATTGAAGAAGGACAATGTGCCTCAGGAAGGCGCTCCTGAAGCCAAGACCTATACTCCCGAGGAACAGAATGCCTGTTCCATCGAGGCCATGATGAATGGTGGAGAGTGCGAGGCCTGCCAGTAGGAAGGAGGGTTCTGCTTTCAGCCGGGAGATTCCCCCGGCAACCCACAGCTGGGGGGTGCAGGATGTTGGTGCCTGCGCCAGGGAGGCTGGGGAGTCGGGAGAATTCAGGGCGCTGACGAACAGCCGTGGCGCGGAAGTTCACGGTTCCACGACCGCAGGGTCCTCTTTTTGTAACTCCGGGTGATCTGCCGGCAGGGTTTGGCTTGTCATTGCCCGGATTCATGGGATTTGCTGTGGCAGTCATCATGAAAAGTCGATTGCCTGCCCTTACCCGCGCTCTATCTGTCAGCATGCTGCTTCCTGTGGGACCAGTGCTGGCTGGGGATTTCCATGAAACCCTGACCGATACATCTACCAATACGTGGGTGGAGGATTTCGCCATCGACAGCGGGGTTGGAAAGAACGGGCAGGTGGCCTGGTCAGTTCGGAAATATACCCTGCGGGGTGGGAAGCAGGCAGGAGTAGACGTGGTGGAAGTCAATAACGGGAAGCTGCGTTTCACGGTGGTGCCCACCCGGGGCATGAATGTTCACGAGCTCTACTGCGGTGACGTCAGGCTGGGTTGGAATTCCCCTGTCACGGAACTGGTCAATCCACTCTTCATCAATCCGGCAGACCGGGGTGGACTGGGCTGGCTGGATGGTTTCAACGAATGGATGACGCGGTGTGGATATGAATTTGCCGGACATCCAGGCGAAGATGGTGAGAAGATGCTGACCCTGCACGGTAAGGCATCGAACCTGCCGGCTTCGAAGGTAGAGGTCTTCCTTAAGGACAACCGGCTCCACGTCCGGGGGCGGGTAGAGGAAAAAATGTTCAAGTTCGTAAACCTCGAAATGGTCACCGACATCTCCACGGAGATCGGAAGTACTTCCGTACGGTTTGATGATACCCTGACCAATCTTGGCTCAAACCCTCAGGAATTCGAAATCATCTATCACGCCAACTATGGGGAGCCTCTTCTTGAGAAGGGATCGCGTTTTCTCGCGCCCGTGAAGATTGTGACTCCCTTTGACGAGCGCGCGGTTGAGGAGCTGAAGGACTATCAGGTCTACTATGCGCCGACCAAGGGCTATGGGGAGACGGTCTACTGCATGGAGCTGAATTCCGGGGCGGATGGACGTACCACCGTCATGTTGCAGAACGCTGCTGCATCGCGCGGGGTGGCGATGTCCTATAATGTGGACAGCCTCCCGTTCTTTACCTTGTGGAAGAACACCGACGTGGGAGAGAAGGGTTACGTGACCGGACTGGAGCCGGGCTCGGGTTATCCCTACAATCGCTCCGTGGAACGGGAGCGTGGCAGGGTCAAGACGATCGCCGCGGGCAAGTCCCGGAATTTCCTCGTCGAGGTCGACGTCCTGACTGACGCAGCGGCCGTCAAGAAGACTGCAGCCAGAATCACGGGGATCCAGGGGGGCAGGAAAACCAAGGTCAACGAGGAGCCCGAGGGCTAGGGAGGAGTTACTGCCTCCGGCTCTGCAGAAAGCCGGTTGACCCGATTGGGTGTCCTCGAGGTTGCTCATTTCTGGCCCCGGGAGGGCGTTAAAGGCAGGTCTCTCGCGAACCTGAGAGGAAGTTTTGGCCTTTTTTCAGCGAAAAACAGCTGATTTTCGTCATGGATCTCCTGCGTCACAGCCGGCGAATGAGATCACTTGGTGAATACAGAGATTTTGCTGGTGCTGGGTCAGGATACCGTATGTATAATGCGAATACGCCTACCGACAGATCGATGAACATGCATGCCGTTATCAGAAACTCCGCGGGAAGGGGGCGAAGGGGCTTCTCCCTCGTCACCACCGTTACGATCCTGGTGCTCCTCTCGCTGATTGCGATTGGTCTCCTTTCGCTATCTGCTGTCACGATGCGAAGCAGCACCTCGGAGCTGGCGCAGCTGGAAGCCCAGGCCAATGCTCGTCTGGCTCTCATGGTGGCGATTGGTGAGTTACAGACCCACCTTGGACCGGATCAGCGGGTTTCTGCTGAGGCAGGAGTCCTGGACAAGGACCCTGATCCCATCGGGGCGCAGGGCATTCAGGGTATCAAGCATCCCCATTGGGTGGGGGTCTGGAGCACGGAGTGGGTTCCCCCCGGCAGTGACGGAGTCAACAAGTCCCCCTGGGTTCGCAATGATGATGAGGGAGGTCTGAGTGACCAGCGTTTTACCGGAGCGGCTGGCAAGACCTTCGATCGTGAAAAGGATGTCCTCAGCTATCTCGTCAGCGGCAACGAAGGCGGACGGCCGGAGCTTGGATTCGACCTTGTTGAGGCGGAGGCCTGGGAAGGGGATCAGATCGAACTGGTAGGGGACGGTACGGTTTCAACCACGGAGGAATATGTGGTGGCGCCGCGGGTGAGGACCCGTAATGAGAAGGACCGGGTGACCGGTGGCTACGCTTACTGGGTCGGAGACCTCGGGGTAAGGGCCAACGTCGCAATGGTGGACGCTTACAGCCTGGATGCCCCGGCCCGGGGCGCCAACCCTGACGGGATGGAGCGCATCCTCAACCCACAGGACACCGCTGCCAAGCAACTGGAGGGAATCAATAATGACCTTACTGATGAAGAGGTTCGCAAGTTGTTCAGTCGCAAGACGGTTGAATTGACCGATGGGGTTCCCAGCAGGGAAAATGCTCTCAGGAAGAAAAAGGCCTTCCATCACCTGACCACCCAGTCGAAGTCGGTCCTGTGTAACGTGCGCCAGGGAGGGCTCCTGCGGGATCTCACGGCCTACATCCACGATCGTCGTGGTTCCATTCGTGATCTCCGTGCCGATGGCAGGATTGTCTCCCAGGGAATTGACGACCTCGACAACATGATTGGACCACCCAACGCCACCGTGGCCCGGGAGCAGGGAACCACCTGGGGTCGGACGAAATACCGTGATATCGCGCCCACTTTCGCCCTCGTCCGCAACTGGGCTCTCGCTGGCCGGGCCCTGCAGTATGACGAAGATGAGACCGTGATGGTGGATCCGGCACCCCCGACTCCGGAGGATATTGCCAATGGCACCCTGCGAGGCATGAACGACGGAGTGAATGTCTACGACGGTGGTAACCTGCGCCCGGCATCCTTCCTCCCCTTCGTTAAGCCCAATCTCTTTCCTGTCATGACCGAGGGCTCGGTCTACTACAACCTCGCCACCTACCCGCAGTCCACGACCAATCCTGCGGCGGGGAATGTGCTCAGGGTTTGTGTCTATCCCCGGGTGGCACTCTGGAATCCCTATAACGTGGCCCTGAAACTACACAACATGTGTGCCACCATTTTTGTGAACGGAAACAAGGACGTGCAGATCACCTATGCGGACCGCAGCCGCCGGCAGAATGTGCCGATTCCCTTCGGTCGTGGTTCGACCAAGGTGGGAGCGAGAGCCAGTGGCTCCGATCCGAGTCCGGGTCACTACGTTGGATGGATGCTTCTGAAGTTGCAGCCCACGACGATTCAGCCGGGGGAAACCCTCGTCTTCAGCCCGATGCGGACGGCAGAGTATCAGCTCTTCCAGGTCGACCGCAATGTGCTCTCCGCCTCGGTTGCCCCCGACCCGAGCATCTACTTCTACCAGGACATGCAGCTGACCCATACCAAGCAACCGACAAGCTTCATTGAGTTTCCCGGGCCTGGTAACCAGTCCGGTGGAGATAACTACATGATGTCGCTCAAGAGTGCCGGTCGGCAGCGTTCCTTCAACGACTCCTCGTTCAACTCCATGCAGTCCATCGTCTACGCCAATACCTCTCTTCAGGCAGGTGGTAGTGACGAATTGCCGGTACAGTGGAGCACGGGCCGGGGCCGCCAGCCTGAGCCAAGGGTGCACCGCCTGAGCAGCAGCCGGGAACGACTTCCGGGCACGGCCATCCCGGATACCCGGACGCGGGACGGATTCCGGATCCGCTGGTGGGATGAACATCGTTCCAATGTTCTCGGGTCGGGACAGCTGCGTGGGCANCCCCAGCATCTCAAGACNTCCGTGATCGGAACNTGGAACCCCCGGGCGGCCTACTTCTGTCGTAACCCCTGGGATAACGTCACGGACCTGCCTCCCCACTTCTACGGGATGTATACCCGTGATCTCTTTGACCAGCGGGTCAGCTGGCAGAACATGATGCCTCGCTCGGTTGACGGGAAGAACGTGAGCTGGCCCTTCGGTGAGCCTCTCAACGCCCCGGATGACGGGGTGGTCCTCTTTGACGTGCCCCGGGAGGAGATCGGTATACCCTCAATCGGTTTCCTGCGTCACCTGAAGCTGTCCGAGTTCGGCTGGCATCCCAGCTATGCGGTGGGCAACTCGCTGGTAGACCCGCGGGTTGGGCGGCGGCATACCAGTCCGGTACTGCGGAGTTCCCGTGAGAAGTCCAACAATGGCTGGAATCAGTATCTCTTCGGTCACCAGGGAGGCCGGACTTCGGGTCGGGGCGCGGACTACTGGGCCATGCTGACCCGCCAGATTCTCTTCAACCGGCCCGACGACCACTTCGTGGTCTACGACCTGAGCTACGAGACGAATTTCAACCTGTGGGACAACTTCTTCGTTTCCACCGGGAATCCCGCCCGGAAGCAGGCTTTCGTGAGAAATCCCGAGGAGAACCCGCTTCCCAATGGGCGCTTCCAGTTGATCGGGACCGGGACCCAGGTCGCTAGTGACGTCGTCAACTTCCACCGGGCGGCAAGTCAGCTCTGGCTCAATGGCGGCTTCAACGTGAATTCCGTGAGTGTGGATGCCTGGAAGGCAGTGCTCGCCTCTGCGATGAATGCGGGTGACTACGCCAGTAAGGACGCCATTCCCTTNCCCCGGGTCATCAACCCTCCCAACGGAGAGTATCTTGATGGCAACTGGGATGATGAGGAGGCAACCTCCGGGTTCCTGAGTATCGACGGAAGCGATACCTCCGACAGTGACCTTGAGCGGCTCGCACAGGAGATCGTGCGGGAGGTCAAGGAGCGGGCTCCCTTCTTTGGCCTCGCGGACTTCATCAACCGGCGCCTGGTTGAAAGTGAGCATGGGGATGCAGGGCCGATCGAGGCAGCCATCCAGCGTTCCGGGATCAATGCCGAGTTTGATGAGCACGAAATACTCCAGATCCCCAATACCGCGCGGGACAGGTTGCGTAACGTGAGCTTCGATAACATGAGTGATGCCACCCGGTTGGAGCAGACCCAGAAACCTGATTCCGTGGCCTGGGGACTACCATCTTACCTGACCCAGGGAGACATCGTACAGGCGATTGGTTCTGGCCTGCGACCCCGGTCGGATTCCTTCCTCGTCCGGGCCTACGGCGAGTCGGTGGACGCAGAGGGCAAGGTGAAGGCCCGCGCCTGGTGTGAAGCCATCGTGCAGCGCACCCCGGAGCCGATCAATGCGGACTCCAGTGGCCTTAACCCGGTGGCCAAGCGCGATCCCGATGATCTTGAGTTCGGACGTCGCTTCAAGCTGGTGAGCTTCCGGTGGTTGAATGCCGAGGAAGTCTAGGTCCTGTAATATTTCAATCAGGCAACCCCCAGCCCATGGACCGTTCTGGTCCGTGGGCTTTCCTTTTCCCCTGACCGGGATGGAGATGCGGGAGGAAGGGTCTGGAGTTGTCGAGGCATGAATTCTCCCGTGGCTGGCCGGTAGTCAAGAATCGGTTTGACGCTCCTCCCGGCCATGGGAGAGGATGTCAGCAATGTTCCCTGCGCGTCTTCTCCTGCGGTTCCTCCTTCCGGTTCTTTTGCTGGGGTTTACGGCCCTGCCAGTTGTTGCCGGGGAAGAAGAGCCGGAGAGTGANCAGCCACGGGTCTGGACCAGTGTCGATGGCCGGAAGCTTACCGGGACCCTCGAGGAAAAGGGAGAGGACTGGGTGAAGCTCAGGATCAAGGACAAGGTCTACAAGCTCAAGCTCGAGAAGCTCAGCCAGGCTGACCGGGATTACCTGAAGACCCACAAGATCAGGAAGCCCCTTGTGATCCGGACCGAGCTCAAGTCCTATAAGGACAACGATCTCAAGAGGACCCTGATGACCCTTGATGTCGAGTTTACCAACATGGAGGAGAACTCTGAACTCTACCTCCTCGTGGTATGGATCTCCAAGAAGAAGTCTGACCAGCGGGGCGGGAGTGTCAGTATCAAGGAAAAGCTGGAATGCTTCTATGACCGGGACGGGGTCTACTCCCATGAGGCCGGGTTCTACGACAACCAGAACGGGGACGACTACCGCGGCTGGGCCATCCGGGTGATGGACATGAAGGGAAAGATCATTGCNGAGCGCGCCAGCGCCTCCAGCTACCTGCGTTATCTCAAGACAGTGGTCACCCGGAGGGCTCCCATGCCTCCCGTAGAGGGCGAAGACNGGTAGGGAGCGGCAATTCCGCTGGTCCCCGGGAGTTTTCCGCCGCTCTCCCACGAATGGCCGGGTGCGGTGCCGTGGTCAGGGACGGACCGGGGTGAAGGGCGCCTGCGGGTCCCGGCCGAAGGCAGGATCGAGGGTGATCCCGGATGGGTTCACGGCCTTCACAATGCCGTCNAGGTGGAGGATCTCGCCCACCTTATAAGACTCGGCCGCGCGCTTGGATGTCCCGAAATGTGCGGTCACACCGTGATCCAGTTTCAGGACACAACGTTCGGGATCGGAGGTATCCACGGCGCTGACCCGGCCACGGACAGTGACCTTCTTCCTCAGGTGATCCGGTGCAAGGGCGATGGCATCGCGGGCCTCGAACTGGGCCGCCGGACGCCCGTAGTCCATGGTCCATCCCTGGCATCCTCCGAGGAGCAGGGGGAGAAGGGCAGGGCCTGTGAGGAAGAGAGCGAGGGCGCCCGGCTTCAAGGATCGTATCAACATGACGGGAGCAGCTTAGGGCCCGAGGTCCCGGCCGGGGCATCGAAAAGAATGATCAAGCCATTGGTCGGGACGATGGGCTGACGGCACCACGCAGGGGTGGGGCACACCGGTCTCCCTGCAGCAGTTAGGTCTTTCTAGGTCGAGCTTCGCAGCCTGCCCTATTGGTTGGCTTCGAGGGTCTCAAGCCGTTCCTGAAGGGCCTGTACCATCTCGAGGAGGGCTGCGTTGCTCTGCAGAAGTTCTGCCCGGGTGGCATCCACCTTGCTGTCCAGGCCCTGGATAGCGGCGATGGCCACGCCGCTGGCGTCCACCGTGCTGATGTGCGTCTCATGTTCACCAAGGCCGAAGGCGGCGTGGAAGTCCTGAGCGGTCGGGCCCAGATGACGCGCGCTATCTTCATCCGCGATAAAGTTCCAGGTGCTCACAGGAAGATTAGTGACCTTCTCCAGCACTTCGGTGCCGTCGACTGCCTCGAAGTTCTCCTTCAGGTTCCTGTCCGATACATTGTTGAAACTCAAAGCCTCCACTGCTCCTTGCACGAGCAGGGGGCCACCTTCGACGCGGGTTTCGAAACCGTNGATGATGTTGGCGATGCCATCGATTCGGGTGATTCCCCCCGGGCCGGAGACTTCCAGGCGTCCGGCGTTGAGGGCGCCGCTGATGTTGACTTGGCCATCACTGGTGACCGGTCCGTTGAGCCGAACCTCCCCGTCGAAGGTGGTGCGGTTGTTGCGGAACTCGACGTTATTTCCCTCGAAGCGGGTTTCGAGATCACCGTAGATGATGTTGGCGATGCCATCGATTCGGGTGATTCCCCCCGGGCCGAAGACTTCCAGACGTCCGGCGTTGAGGGCGCCGCTGATGCTGACTTCNCCATCACTGGTGACCNGACCGTTGAGCCGAACCTCCCCGTCGAAGGTGGTGCGGTTGTTNNNGAACTCNNNNTTCNTTNCCCNNGAAGCNNGTTANNCNNNNTNTCNAANCTGGTCTCGAAATTCCTGAAGCGGACNCGGTCCCCCTCGAACATGGTTTCAAAGGCATTGATCTCGTTAATCTCTCCCGAGAGCCGGTTGATCACGCCGTCAAGGCGAGTGCTACCGAATGGACCGCCATCAATTTCCAGACGTCCGGCGTTGAGGGCGCCGCTGATGTTGACTTCGCCATCACTGGTGACCGGACCGTTGAGCCGAACCTCCCCGTTGAAGGTGGTACGATTATTGTCGAAGGTAATGTCCCCGCCGAGGAAGCGGATGAGTGGGTTTTCGAAGCGGACATCCCCCAAGAAAATGGCATCACTCTCAAAAATGGCATTCCGCTCGACCAGGAGATCACTGCGGATCTCGGTCATCAGGCCTGATATGCGGTTGACGCCACCATCGAAGCGGGTAGCACCCCCTTGGAGAAAAATCCGCTCAGCATCGACAATACCGCGGAAGATCGCGTCACCCTCGACGTTGAGGTCACGCTGCAGGGTGGTGTTCTTGGCGATGTCGAGGTTGCCAGTAATATCAACATTCCCATCGTCATCGCCTACGCTTCCGGCCCGGGTGGCGGTATCAGCTTGGGCGGCCTTAAGGGCAAAGGGGACGGCGAGGATGCGCTGGCGCGGACTGAGGACGGCGTTGTCCACGGTGAGTTCGATCCAGTGTTGACCCCCGGCCTGCAGGGCCTGGGCGAGGGCGGCGCTGTCCGCGCCGAACTGAAAACTGTAGATTCCGTTTTCATCGAGGAGGATTTCCCCGAGGTCCTCGCTGTAGAGGGCGGCACCGCCGGTGGCGTCGTCCCAGATGCTGAGGGAGAAGGTCTTGGTGCCGGCCTGGGGGGAACCATCCGGATTGGTGAGGCGGCCCTGGTAGTTGATGAGTTCCGGGGTGTCGGCTTGAACCGCGGAGAGGGCCAGGAAGGCGAGGATCGCGGTGAGGAACAGATGTCTTGTTTTCATGGTTTACTGGGAGATTTGGATTTCGATCTGGAAGAAGTAGGAGAGAGAAGACGGGTCGAGGGCGGGAGGAGGAGGACTGGGGATCTCCTCCGGATTGAAGGCGAAGTCGTATGTGGCATCATTGCCCTGAATAGTCTGCCAGGTTGTCCAGTTGCGAAGGTCACTGGAGATGAGGATCCGGTAGGTGCGCCCGGCGACAGTGCGGACGGGCATCCGGTAGCGAGGACCATCGAAGGTGCCCACGGGGCGGAAGGCGGAGCGGATATCCTGCGGGTTGGTGTCGGCGAGGTATTCCAGCAGGTTGGTAGTCTCGTCGTAGTCGGGATCGCCAGAGGCATCATTGACCCCGACGGTCAGGCCGTTGGCTATTTCCCAGGTGTCCGGCATGCCGTCGCCATCGGAATCGAGGTCCTCACCGGCTTCAAAGAAGTAGAAGAGGGAAAGCACCCCGGAGTGGCTGGTGGAGGCGAGATTTTCGGTCTTATGGGTCGCGTAGGGCGAACCGAGGGCCGAGAGCCCGGTAAGTTGCTGGCTGGCTACTGGCCCTCCCCCGGAGGTGATCGATCCCTGGTTCCTGAGGGGGGAGAGTAGGATGAGGTGGAGGGTGGATTCCCTCTGAATATTGTAGTCCTGGAGAGTGCGACCGTTCTCAAGGATGCGACCGGAAAAGACAAGGCGCTGCTGGTCCGGTGGGAGGCCCTCCACGTCCTGGATGAGGGCCTTGATGCTCTCGATGGTGTCGCTGCCCTCGACATCGAGGGTGATGGTACGGTCGTCGAGAACGCGGATAAAGATCTGCATGGCCCCGGCGCTTCCTGCCGGAAGGCAGAAGAGCAGGACGCAGATGAGAAGGTGACTGGGGTTTCTGGACATTGCAGGAAAGGAAGGAGGAGAGCGGCGGTAAAGAATCAGCAAGAGTTTTGGCTGTCCACAGCAATCAGATGAAAAAAATACAGCCTCCTTCCGTTACGGGAAGAGATTGCGAGGGACAGAAGAGAGGGAGGGTGTACTTGTAGGGAAGCTCGCTATTGTCTAAGCTCCTCCCGGCCAATGTTTTCTGCTTGTGCGTGTCTGTCTTCTCACCACCCAGGACCTTGATGCGGACCCCTTTCCGTCCGATGACTGGCCCTGTGACCCCCGGCCCTTCCTCCCGGAGGCAGACTGGCATGTGGAGACCCTCAGCAAGAAGACCTCGGTAGAGGTTGTTACCCGCCTGGTTGAGAGCAGCGAGTTTGACCTTTTCTTCAATCTCTGCGACGGGGCCGCGGACCAGGATATCCCTGGGATCGAGGTGGTGGAGACCCTGGAAAGGCTGGGAGTAGCCTTCACCGGGGCGACCTCGAATTACTACGAGCCGACCCGGGAGGAGATGAAGGAGGCCTGCCGGAAGGAGGGGATTGCCACCCCTGCTGCGGTGCTGGCCCGGAATGAGGCCGACGTGGAGAGGGCTGCGGACACGCTGCGCTTCCCGCTCTTCGTGAAGCATCACAACAGCTATGCCAGTGTGGACCTGAGCCGGAACTCGCGGGTCCAGTCGAGGGTTGGCCTGCAGCAGCAGGCACAGAAGATCATCTCTCGCCATGGCGCCGCCCTGATCGAGGAATACATCGAGGGGATCGAGTGCACAGTGCTGGTGGCGGAGAACCCGGAGGATCCCGGGCGCCCGGTGAGCTATCTTCCAATGCAGTACCGCTTCCCGGAGGGAGAGGAGTTCAAGCACGAGGACCTGAAATGGGTGGACTATGACGCGCTCTCCAGTTTCCCGGTTGAGGATCCGGTGCTCGCCGACCGCCTGCGGGAGGAGGCGGGGCGGTTTTTTGTGGCGCTGGGGGGAGCGAGTTTTGGCCGCTGCGACGTCCGGGTGGATTCAGGGGGTAGGCCCTACTTCCTGGAGATCAATCCGAACTGCGGGGTTTATTATCCTCCCTCCGACCCGGGGAGTGCGGACCTGTGCCTGATGCAGGATCCGGCGGGACACGAGGGATTCACGAGACAGTTGGTGGAGGCGGCCCTGGCGAGGCATGCAAGGAAGCAGGCAGGGTAGCTTCCGCTCAGCTCTCCTTTGAATTGAAGTAGACCTTCAGGTAGCCCATCTCCCGCGCTTCGTCGTAGCCCCGTTCGAGGGCGCTTTCCTGGAAATCCGGGAGGAGGCGGACCTCGATTCCGGTATCGAACTTCATGACCCCGCCGACCTTCCGTCGCACTTTCGTGAGTTCCTCGGCAGTGATTTCGAAGTCGTCGGAGAGGGGCTGGTTCTTCTCCTCGTAGTCGGCCTTGTATTTCTTAAACCTGGCCACCATCTCGGGGTCCCGGCTGAGGACTTCCTCCTCGAATTCCTGCATGCTGAAGTGGTCCCGGTTTTCGAAGAAGTTCATGGCCCGGTTGGCGGCCATGGTTTTTTCCGGCACGGCCGATTCATCCTCCCCGGAGATCGCGCCTTCGTCACCCTGAAGGAAAGAGACCGCAAGGTCTGCCACCTGGTTGGTGAGGACGGAGTCATCGGTAAAGAGGCGCACCCCGAGGAACTCACGGAGCCAGAAGCGTGACTGGGCACCAGCCCGGTCGAAGGTCAGGACATGGTAGCCGTTGTCCGCGTCGGTATTGAGGATGAGGCAACCCTTGTCGATCTTGTCCGGGTTGATGCCGTGTTCGGTGGTAATGCGGAGGTCTCCCTGGTCTGAGGAGATACTCAGGAAGGGCTCTACCGTTTCCGATTTCAGAATACAGATGGCTTCGACGGTCTGCCCTTCGACCACGGCGTTGCTGAGTCTCGCAATGCAGAGGTCGCCGGACTTGATGTTGGGATGATTGGACTTGGCGTAGAGTCGCTGAGCGAGTTCGCGGCCTTTCTCCAGAAAGGAAGTCTCATCCGCAAAAATGGCCCGGGCACAGGCGTAGGTCTCGTTCTTATCAAGGGATGAGTGGTGATCGAAACGGTAGCGGACGTGGCTGCGAAAGGGCTTGAGGATCAGGCGGGAAAAGAGGTCGCGATCTTCCTCCCGGATTTCGCATACCTCGCGGGAGGTCTGAAGTGGTTCGTCATTGCTGGGGTTTCCAACACGGGCGAGCACGACTTCCCCGGCGGAGGCGTTGGTAAGACCGATATCGAGGATCACCGGGCCACGCTAGGAGACCTGCCCCCGAGCCTCACGGGAAAAGGAGGAAAGCAGTTCCCAAGCTACTCACACCCTGTCCACAACAAGGACACCGACGCTCTACTTGCTACCCGGTTGCTTGTTGGCATTCACGCCGATGGGGGCCTGGGGCCAGGGAGTCTCCCCGGGGGCCCACTTCTTAGGTTGCCCGGCCCGGACGGCATCAACGTGCTCAACGAGCCACTTGGGCGGATTGGCGTTCTCCTTGATGCCATAGATGTAGGGCAGGGGAGGGTCCATGAGCAGCGGTTTGTCCCCGAGG
>PAQU01000028.1 GCA_002709395.1 Roseibacillus sp.
CTGAGATCGTGGCCCCTTCAGCCCGTAGTGTTTTGCCAGGCGGGCATTGAGCATGGTAAAGTCAGCATCCAGGAACTGCAGGGCTGAGGTGTTACTCCGCAGGATTTCCCGGAAGAAGGCCTGGGTCTCCCGAACCATCTCGGGCTTGAGGGAATTATCGAAGTTTCGGTAATACTGTGGGTTGATGGCCACCCGGTCTAGTCCATCCAGATCAAGCCATTGCCTGCTGAATTGCCCAGCGAAGCGATCCGCCTTTTCATCCGCGAGCAGACGCTTGAACTCACGCCGAAGCACCCCCGGGGCCAGCAACTCCCCGGAATCAGCCAGGCCGGAAAGAGTCTCATCCGGGAGAGAGCTCCACAGGAAATATGAGAGGCGAGTGGCGAGCTCATGGGCATTCAACTTCCGTCGCTCCTCGGAAGCTGAGGGTTCAGTGAGGTAAAGAAAATGAGATGAGGACAGAACGGCTGACAGGGTCTCCTTGAGGGCCTCCACCGGATGACCTGATTCCTTCCGCATCAACTCGTGGTGCCTGATCCACTTCTCCAGCTCCGCATCCTGCGCCGGCCGTCGCCAGGCTCGCCGGAGAAAGCGTTCCAGGATAGCCCTGAGGGCCTTGGGATCGTCCACGTCTTCCCCCTCTCGTATGATCCTGCGATGCAGGAGCGGCGGCCAGGAGGCATAGTCGTTCCGGATGATCTCCACTGACTCAATGATAATGCGCGGAAAAGCCGGGTCCTCAGGGAAGGACTTGACCTTCTTCTTCCTCACCTTCCCCTTCTTGTCCTTCTCCTCAATGATCTCCGTCGCCTCCTTGGGCCGGGGTTCCCCGTCATCGAGCACATTCTGGAGCGTGATGACTCCATTGAGCTTGCTGCCGGGAACATCGGCCTCCGGCAGGGGAAGGAACTCGGATCGCAGCGGGATGTCGTAATATTCCGGCGTGCTCGCGGAAACCTCGATTTCTCCGGCATCGTCCATGATGTTCAGGGTCAGGCCCGAGACGAAATACCCATACCGGGCAAAGAGGATCGGGGCTGGCTGTCCCGGCTTCCGGTCAGTCGAGGCCTTCACCCGCATGGTGAATTGCCCCTCCCGTGGTGGATCCTTGAAGGACCCGTGCCAGAAGTTCACCCGGCCCAGTCGCTCGGAGGAGTTTCCCACATAGCGCCGACGGTTGGGTCCCCGGATTGCCCCCTTGCTTCTCGCCACCGGAGAAACACTGCGTTCCAGTGGATCGCCTTCCACCAGGATGAGGTCGAGGGCCTTCCGGGCTGTCTTGAGATAATTCTCAATCTGCAGGGCAGTCATCCCAAGGGACGCCCCGTTGTTCTTGAACCCCTCCGGAGACCGGGCATCGGAAGGAAGGCTTCCCCCGTAATCCATCTCCAGGCCCAGGAGGTCAGCCATGGTATGCTGGTACTCGGCCCGGTTCAACCGGCGCATCACCGCCTGCTTTCCGGTATTCTTGCGGGCCTCCGCTCCCCGGCGTAGCTCCTTCGTCAACCAGGCAACGAGAACTCGACGCTCCCCGGCAGGCAGGGGTGGAGCTTTCTCCGGGGGCATCTCTCCCCGGTTGAGCATATCAAGGGCATCGTGCCAGGTCTCTCCGGCATTGCCGTTCACCACGTCCGGGTCCAGAGAATCGAGCCTGAGGTCCCCCTTCTGCTTTTCCGGACCGTGGCAGGAGAAACAATGTTTCTCCAGCAAGGGTCTTATCTCTTTCTCGAAACCAGGGTTGCCAATGGCAACCGAGGGAAGAAGGAACAGAGCGATATGGCGGAGGCTGATCATTGGTTCTCTTTCCCTTCGGCAAATACCATCTCAAGAACCCTGGCAGCATTCAACACTGCCTCCTTCTCTGCCCGGACCGCCTCTGCAACCGCTCTCGTCACCTGCTTGAAAGCCGGAGTATCTGCTACCTTTGCCCGGGCCGCCCTGCTCTCTAACAGAAGCTCCTGGTCCCCCTTCTCCAGATGCGGATAGCGAGCGCTCATCCTCGTTTCCATAACCTGCCGATTGGCAACTATCAATTGCAGGGCGGTAGCCTCCCTCGACTTTTCCCGGGCCTCTGCCAGGGCAGCGTGGTAGCGAACCTCCGGCAAATCCTCGAGCCCGGGATGCAGAAGGTGAAGGAGTTCCACTTCCGAACGCCTGAGCTTGTTGATCCCGTTCCTCAGGGTGAGGTACTCCGGATCCTCCTCCATCAACCGCTTACGCTCCGCAGTGATCTTCTTGCGCCGCTCCTTCACGGTCCGGAAGACCTCCGGGAACTTCCGGGCAGCAGCTGACTTACGCTCGTCCACCCGGGCCACCAGACCACGGAATTCCGCACTACCCCGGTAGAGCTGGTCCCTCGCGATTATTTCCCGGATCTTCTGCTGCTCCCCCTGGTCGTGCGGAAGCCAGGGACGCTTCGACTGGAGTTGCTCAAACTTCCTGCGGGTAGCGGCCCATCCTTCCACCCTGCCACTGGCCGAGACCAGGCTGACTTCATCAAATTCCGCTCCCGGTTGATCGACCTGAAAGGCGAAGTAGTTCCGTTCCCGGGCCAGAATGGGATGGCTTCCCACCACCATCTTGTTCTCATCTCCCACCCGGACAAGAATCTCTTCCCCGAGGATCTCTATCATCACCTGGTAAAACCGACCCTTTTCAAACCGGTGGGCACACTCGCCATGAATGGTCGGAAAGTGGGGAGCCGTCTGGTCCCGGGCGGTTGTCACCCGGAACCCGTGGGGCCAGAGAAGTACTACCGCATTATACTTTCCGGGCGTCCCGGTCATGACCCGGATTTCCTTCGCTCCTTTAAATGCCACCTTGAGCTCAATGATGCAGTCCCCGTAGCGGGGCTTCTTGACGAAGACCCGCTGGTTTCCTCCCGGCACCCCGGTCCGCGTCATGACCCCGTTGGCCACAGTCCAGTACTCCCGGAAAAACCAGCGAGCGGGCACGGCCCCAAGATCCTCAAAATCATCCGTGAGGAGAACCTCTCCCCGCTGGCAGAGCTGAGGCTCAAGGGCTCCGATCAATCCTCCGGAAAATAGCAACAGGAGCATCACCGCAATCGGTGCTGCCTTACATCCGGGTTCGGATCTGGCTGGGCTGCTCCTCATCAATCCTTTCTCATCAGTTCCCAGCCTGCTCTACTCCCAGGCTGGTCAGGAAAGTCATCAGGTCCACCAGTTCATCCCGGCGCAGGGAGGACGTCAACCCGGGTGGCATGAGCGAAACCGGGCTGGTATCTACCTTGGCCACTTCACCCGTTGGAATGGAAACCACCTTGCCCGAAGGATCCCTGACCAGCACTGAAGTATCCGTCTTCCGCTGCAGCAACCCACTCACCACGGTCTGGTCCTTGCGGGTCACCACGACCGTTTCGTAACCCTGCTTGATATCCGTGCTGGGATTGAGAAGCGACTCAAGCAACGACTCCGGGGTCA
This sequence comes from Roseibacillus sp., assembly GCA_002709395.1. Lineage (GTDB taxonomy): Bacteria > Verrucomicrobiota > Verrucomicrobiia > Verrucomicrobiales > Akkermansiaceae > Roseibacillus_B. The sequence continues at coordinate 3,444 of PAQU01000028.1, forward strand.
TGTAGCTTCCCACTGTACTGAGATCCGGTCCCAGTTTTCCTCCCTTCCCATTGACGAGATGGCAGGTAGTGCAGGCCATGGCGGTGCGCTGGTAAATCTGGCGTCCACGCTCTGCCGATCCGCTGGCCCTGGCATCCGCGATCAGCTTGCTCCGGTCTTGTGGGCTCATGCTGGAAGAGACCGGCTTTAATCCCCCCGCCTTGTTGAGAGCGGCCAGGAGCTCTGGGACATTACGACCAGAGGCAGAAGCAATACGGTTGGCCGCCAGCGCTACCGGCTCCTTCATCCGGCTCTCCTGCAGGGCCTTTGAAAGCAGCTCCGGACCCTCCGGACGACTGAGAAAGGCTTCCACCAGAACGGTGGCAAGGGCCGGATCCTCAAGGACACTGAGGAGCTGGGCCGCCTTGGCGGAATTGGAGGACGGGCTGACCCGGGACGCCGCCGCTACCGCTGCCACCCGCAGCAGTGGGGACTGGCCCTCCCCGGAAAGCTGCCCAAGCCGGGCGGTGGCCCCGATTCCCGCTAGAGCCCCGGCCATCGCCTGGGCTTCCGCAACAGTTGTTGCCTTCCTCGCATTCTTGGCCAGAAGATCCTCTGCAGAATTTACCTTCCAGGCTCCACACAAGTCGGCTGCCGCAATGCGCACCTCCCCAACCTTCGAACTCAGGAACATCATGGCCCGGCTCTTCAACGGGGGTTCCTTGGCGTTGTAGCGAACCCCGCGGGCGATAGCCGGCAGCCAGTCCGGATTGTCCTGCGCCTTCTGGAGTAATGAGCCGACCTGCTCAGGTGAACCAAGCGATGATACGGTGGTAACCGCATTCTCCAGTGCTTCACCCTCAAGCCCTCCCTGCGCGATGATCTCAGCGAGCCCTTCGATCGCCCGCTTGTCCTTCACCTTGTTCAACGCATAGGAGAGGCTATTGGCGTCACCCCCGAAAACCTTCTGTCCGGCCTGCATGGCGGGCAACCAGGCATCCCGGGTATCACGCACCGCCATCTCGAGGGCAAAGTCGAGGTTCAGGTCGACTTCATGGTCAAGGGCCCCGAGAACGATGTCGCTCGCCTCCCTGCTTCCGAGGTCACGCAATGCACAGACGGCAGCCAGCCTTACCCTGGGATGGTCATCGTGCACCGCCTTGGCGAGGTGAGCCAGGCCCTCCGCTGTTCTTCCCACCGCCCGTACCGCTGCTGCCCGGATCCGTGGATCCGCAGAGCGCAGGGGACCGTCTTCCAGTCCATCACCCTTCTGGTTAAGTGCGATCGCAAGCCATAAAGCCTCCAGCAGATGGTGATCATATCCGGGGGCCGTGGCCTCAAGAGTTCCGATCCAGGTATCAATATCCGCACGGGAAACCTTCCGGCGGACAAGCTCCCGGTTGGCCTGGGTGCGGGTATACTGCTCGGGGGCGGTCAGATGAGTGAAAAGCTCATTCGTGGTGGCCTCCGCAATGACCGGCCAATCCAGCAGGGGCCGATCAATGGCGGTCAGGCGCCAGATCCGACCATGAGACTTGTCCCGGAGAGGGTGATGGAAGTCCACCTCCCCGTGGTCGATGATCGGATTATACCAGTCCACGATATAGACCGCTCCATCAGGACCCATCTTGATGTCCACCGGGCGGTAGGACCGATGACTGGAGTGCAGTACCGTCTCCACCTCCTGCGACTTGAACCCACTTCCGCTTTCCTCGATCGAGTACCGCACTGTCCGGTTGGCCCGGAAGTCGTTGCCAAGCATGCTCCCGTGCCAGCGCGACGGAATGTGACGACCGGTCATGAATTCTGCCCCCGTGTTCTTGGGTTTACCCGGCACGAGTCCCCGCAGCACCCGCGGGGCACCCACCGCGGTCCCGAAAGCGGATCCGGGAAAGAGATCGTGCGGTCCCTGCCCTCCGGCNCCATCGGTGCCGAAACTGTTGCCATGATAGTCAAGNGCATGNCCCCAGGGATTNACCCGCCCNCGGGANAACACATCAATCCGCTCNGTCTCNGGNCGGAANCGCCAGACCCCGCTNCCATTCANNCGCCGCGGCCCGTGGACNGTNTCGATGAAACTNTTGATGTANATNGACTGGGTGAAGAACATGTCGCCCCAGGGAGACCAGCGCAACCCGTGGATCATGTGGTGCACNTCCGCATTNCCGAATCCGGANAANATCACATGCTTCTCGTCCGCCCGGTCATCCCCATCATGGTCCGCCAGGAAGAGNACCTCGGTNGTGCTGCAGACGTAGGCTCCNCCNTCCACCGGCATNACGGAATGNGGNACGGTGAGCCCCTCTGCAAACACGGTGTGCTTGTCAGCTACNCCATCCCGGTCGGTATCCTCCAGGATCACGATCCGGTCATTCGGAATACGTCCNGGCTTGATNTGCGGNTANGTCGAGGAGGTGGAAANCCANGCCCGGTTGTGCCGGTCCCAGTTCATGTTGATGGGATTGAAGATCACCGGGTTCCGGGCCCAGAGGTTGACCTTGAAACCTTCCGCCACCTTGAANGCCTTGAGTTCCGCATCCACGTCGGGAGCCGGGATATTCTTGGGGACTTCATGATCCGGATANTTNCGCGGNGCCTTCCACTCCCGCGGATCCTCCTGCTCATANCGATGNNGGCGCGGCACNCGCANGTTGGCGATGGCCTGCTCCTTTCCCTTCACCAGTTCNTCGAAGTCCTTCATCTCGTAGGCGAGATGCCCCATCTCATGNCGCCGNAAGAGGAAGATATAGGCCTTGTTGATGGGGTTGAGCTTNTANCGGTGCAGNTTGTTNTTCTCGATGATGACGTCCCTCAGCTTGCCCGACTGCTCATAATCNGGTCCTGAACGAACCNCNCCATCCTGGGCNTCAACTACGACTTCCTCTCCATCAATCCAGATTCGGGCCCTCTCTTTTCCAGCCGGAGACACCGGGCCATGAAGCANNGACGGCAACTGGTGCAGGGCAAGATCATAGCGCACTCCCAACCGGGTCCNCTCAAGGTTCTCAGGANCAGGTTGCNTCACCGCCGCAGCCACGCTTTCCAGTTTCAGTTCCTCTCCAAGATGGGTCGCCAGCCTGCGGTAGCCATCCCCATTGAGATGGAGGCCATTCTGGTAAGAGGAAGCTNCCTCCTNCCCGAAGGGGCTNTTGCTCAGCAGGTCGATGGNAAGATGTCCGCGCTCCTTTCCGAGGGCCATGATGAAGGCAGACGCCTTGGCCAACCTTTNGTTGTGAANGTCCGCCTGATCCACGGNGAGAACTTCCCCGCTCGGCACCTGCGCAACAGGAGTGAGCAGGATCAGCGTGGACCCCGTCTTTTCCAGTGCCTCCACCAGGCCCCGGTATCCGGCTTCAAACANNCNCATCTTCTCATCGGTATCAGCAAAGGCGGCCTCGGCCCCATAGCCCACGATGATGGTCGAGGGCCGGGTCTCCGCCAGCTGGCCCTTCAACTTTTCAAAACCGAATCCGGTCTGCCCCTTGGGCGGCTGCCAGGANCGCGTGTTNTGAGCGGATCCAAACTCNCTACGGGCNGTCCCGAACACATCGTCGGCCGGCCATCCAAGATTACGGAAGCTGATGTCATGACCCGGCCAGTTGACCGTGATGGCGTGCTCAAGGTANCCATGCTTGTCCATCCGCGAGATCAGGGTCCCTCCAACAAGGACTACCTGGTTCCGGCTGTCGTCCTCCTGNGCTGGCACCTTGAGGGCCTGCGGNGCACTCCAGGGGCCAGCTTCCTCCTTATCATCGTAGCCNCGGACCTTCCACCACACGGTAGCCCCATGGGGTANCGCCTCTCCCCGGTAGCGANCTGGACGGGNCCCCTCCNTCACCGGNTTACGTCCGCTGTCCCACAGATCTCCCACCTCCNCAGCCAGCCGGGCCTCGCTACTGGCCACGAGNATCTGCCAGNACTGGAACCCTTCNCCCTNCCANGACANACCATACTCGTTGAGATGCAGNCCAANCTTGTTTGGAATGANCTTCGCCTTCANCTCAGNNGGGGCCGCCGGNACAGCCAGGGCCATTGATCCGGATACCACCAGGCACACAAGGGAGAGNATGGGCTTCATGCGGCCAGTTAAGAAGAGCCCCGGGGGCATGGAAAGCCCTCTTCTCACCAAATCANCGTCGCTGNTGACAATCCCGGAAGAGAAGACTGACAAGGGNNGCCCCTTNCCTCAGTCTCCCTGCAATGTCCGCAGATTCCGCCACCNCTGAAACAGGAAAAACANTCAGGCTGGCTCGACTNGATCGAGCGGGTGGGCAACCGCCTGCCNCANCCCATGACCCTCTTCATCGNNGGGACNNTNNTNNTCCTGGTCCTNTCNCAGGTNGCAGANGTNNGTAACTGGTCNGCNGANAANACCGTGATGAAGACNNAATGCCGNNGGNNNCAAGGTCNNNACGGTGGAGACCGTCACCGCCACCGGCCTGCTCGCCGGGGACGGAGCCTTCTGGGCNATCAAGAACATGGTAAAGAATTTCACCGAATTCGCCCCACTCGGGGTCGTCCTGGTCGGCATGCTCGGAATCGGGGTAGCGGAACGGAGCGGAGCCATTGGAGCCCTGCTCAAGGTTTGCATGCTGATTACCCCCGCACGCCTGCTGACCCCTTCCATGATCCTGATCGGGATCATGTCCTCCATGGCCCTNGANGCCGGTTACGTGGTCCTTCCCCCAATNGCGGCAGCCCTCTACAAGTCNGTNGGNCGCTCCCCCCTNGTGGGACTTGCCGCCGTCTTCGTGGGCGTGTCGGCAGGNTTCAGCGCCAATCTCTTCATCACCGGACTGGATCCATTNCTGGCAGGCCTGAGTTCAGAGGGAGCCCAGATCCTCGAAGCCGATCATACGGTAGCCCCCACCGCCAACTGGTGGTTCATGATTGTCTCCACCTTCCTNCTCACCCTNGTCGGCTGGGGAGTAACCGCCTGGTTCGTGGAACCACGCTACGCNCGGAACANTCCGGANCAGGGCGGNCCCACACCCCTTACCGAGGAGGACCTCCTNGCNCGCAAAATCACCCCCGGGGAACGCCGGGGNCTGAAGGCCGCNGGGGCGGTCTTCACNGTCTTTTTCGTCCTCCTNCTCCTNATGATCAACCCGGGAGGTNATCTTCCCTATGANCCTCCCCTCGCCGGCAATGACGGCCCCTTCCCGCGCTGGGTCGCCGCCATCGTCCCCCTGCTCTTCTTCTGCTTCCTGCTGCCGGGGCTGGCCTACGGGATCGCGGCCGGGGAAATCAAGCGCGACCACGACGTGGCCCGCATGATGGGTAAGACCATGGCCGANATGGGTCCGTANATCGTCCTGGCCTTCTTCGCNGCCCAGTTCGTNGCCTNCTTCAAGCACTCAAACCTCGGGGAGATGATGGCCCTTGCTGGNGGCCAGGCCCTGGCCTCCGCCTCCTTCCCNCCCTGGGNCCTCATNGCNGCCTTCATNCTCCTCGTCATGGTCGCCAACATGTTCATNGGGTCAGCCTCNGCCAAGTATTCCTTCTTNGCCCCGGTCTTTGTTCCCATGTTCATGACCGGNGCCTCCATCAGCCCGGAACTGACCCAGGCCGCCTACCGCGTCGGGGACTCCTGCAGCAACATCATCACCCCNCTNAANCCCTANNTNGTNATCATNCTGGTCTTCATGCAGAAGTANATGCCCAAGGGTGGNATCGGNACCCTNATCGCCCTCATGCTNCCNTATGCNCTNNTNTTNGCGGTGGTNTGGACCGGCCTGTTGATCTTCTGGATGTCCACCGGNATTGAGCTCGGNCCAGAGGGCCCGCTCTGGCACGGTCAACCNTGACGCNAGCTNAAGGACTGGATATCNGANCCCTCTTCCTGAACGNATGNCTGACCAAGAGTTTTACAAATTCTTCGATGATTATCTCGAGGANCANCTTCGCCAGTGCCCGGTCNACGCCAGCCAGCTGGGAGATCACCGCTACGATGACCAGATCGAGNACCTCTCCGTCGAGGCGCGACANAACCGGANCGCACTGCAGCGCNAGACGCTCNCNAGGCTCACAGNCNAAATCANTCNTGACGATCTCAGCCGCTCCGCCCAGATCGATCTGGAGGTCTTTCNNCACCATCTCGAGGAGCAGANCTGGCTGGCNGAACATATTCCNGCATTCGAGGAGGANCCCCGNAGCTACAACCACTACCTGAGTGGCAGTGTCTACAGCCTGCTCACCCAGTCGAGCCTTCCCCACGAGGAAAACATCTCCAATGTCATCGCACGAATCCGGCAACTCCCGAAAGTAGTCGCCGAGGCCCGACGCACCCTGACCAATCCTCCCCTCCCTGTCCTTGAGACGAGTATTAACCAGAACCGAGGGGTGATCGGTTTTTACGAGAAGGGTATCTACGAACTGGCGGGGGATTCCCCGCAATGCACGGAGCTGAAAAAGGTCGCCGACGACCTGCTCGTTCACCTGCGTGCCTACCAGGAGTTCCTTGAAACCGACCTCCGCGCCCGGGCGAGAAGTGAATGGCGACTGGGCAAGGAGNAGTTCGANCGCAANCTGCAGTTCGCCGCCAATGGCGACATTACCGCCGACGAGGTCCTCGCCCGCGCCGAAGACGAATTCCATCGTGTCACGGGTGAGATGTATGTCACTGCCCGGCAACTCTGGGGCAGATATCACCCCGGGGCGCCCCTTCCTCCCGATGACGCAACCGGACGCCATGAGACGATCACCCGGGTGCTTGATGCGGTCGGCAGGGAACACGGCGAACCCGCAAACCTCCTCGCTGATGCCCGGGCTACTGTCGACAAACTGAAGGACTTCATCGCAAAAAACGATATCCTGCGCCTCCCAGACCCCGACCGGTGTGAGTTGAAGGAAATGCCGGAGTTTCACCGCGGAAACTCACTGGCTTACATCCAGCCCGCTCCACCCCTCGATCCGGAAAACACAACCATTTACGCGATCAGCCCCCCTCCCGCNGACTGGGANGCNGACCGGGTGGAGAGTTTCCTGCAGGAATACAACCGNCACATGCTGCAGATCCTCACCATCCACGAGGCCTACCCGGGCCATTANGTGCAACTNGCCTANCACAACCGGGAGAGCTCCCCGGTTCGNCGCCTCCTGCTCTCCGGGGTCTTCATCGAGGGGTGGGCCGTCTACACCGAACAGATGATGATCGACCAGGGCTATGGTGAAGGGGACCCCGCCCTGCGTCTGACCCAGCTCAAGTTTTACCTTCGTGCCGTGGCCAATGCCATTCTCGACCACCGTATGCACTGCAGCCGGATGAGCGATGAGGAGGCTCTCGACTTCCTGATGAACCAGTCCTTCCAGTCAGAGGGAGAAGCCCAGCTCAAGATCATCCGCTCCAAGCAGTCTACCGTGCAACTGAGCACTTACTTCGTGGGGCGCATGGCATTGTATGATCTGCGCCGCGAGATCCAGCGGGAACAGGACCCGGACTTCGACCTCGGGCGTTACCACGAGGCCGTCCTTGCCCATGGTTCCCTCCCGGTGAAATACCTCGGCGAACTAGTCCGGGAACGACTCGGGAGCCCTCGCTAGCTTCAGGCAAAAAGAAGGCTCCCCGGAGGGAGCCTTAAGAAGAACTGGTTAAAACCCGGACTACTTTTTCTCTTCCTGCCCCTTGATAGAGAGGAGTTCCACCTCGAAGATCAGGGTGGCATTCGGCCCGATATCCCGGCCTGCGCCGGACTTGCCGTAAGCAAGGTCAGCGGGAATGAAGAGCTTGTACTTGGCTCCCACCTGCATCAACTGGAGAGCCTCCGTCCAACCGGCAATAACTCCGTTGACGGGAAACGTCGCCGGGGACTTGCGCTCAACCGAGCTGTCAAAGACCGTGCCATCAATGAGGGTTCCGTGATAGTGAACGGTCACCGTATCCAGGGGGGTAGGCTTCGCACCCTTGCCCGCGGTGAGAACCTCATACTGGAGTCCGGACTTGGTAACTTTCACTCCCTCCCGCTTCTTATTGCCCTCAAGGAACTCCGTTCCTGCCGCAAGGTTTTCCGCAGCAGCAGAGGCAGCCTTGGCCTCGGCCTGCTTCTGCATCTCCGCCTGGAAGGTTTCCATGATCTTGACCGCATCCGCTTCCGAGATCTTGGANTCCTTGCCGGCAAGGCCCTCGCGCAGACCGATCACCAGGTTTTCAATGTTCAACTTGATACCGTCGCGATTAATGGTCTCCCCGATATTTCGTCCGATCAGGTAGGACGCCTTGTCCTGGTCGGATTCAAGCTTGGGCTCTTGCGCCGGAACCCCGGTAGCAAGGGAAGCAAGGAGGATACTGGCGGTGATGGTGTGCTTGAGCATGGCTGGGAGACTTAGGCCGGAAACCCTAAAGTCAACTCATTCCTCCCCCGGAGCATTGAAACACCCGCGGAATCGTCAATACTCCTTCCCGATGAAGACCCTGATTGTCTCATGCAGCCTGCATCCCAACAGCCGGAGCCGCCGTCTGGCCGGCGAGCTTGAAACTCTATGGTCTGCCGACGAGTCCGTAGATCTTTCCTCTCTCGACCTGCGGGACCTTGAACTTCCTCGCTGCGACGGGGCAACGGCCTACGAGCATCCTGCCACCCGGGAATTGCAGGAAGCGTTTGCCAGCGCAGATGCGGTGGTCTTTGCAGTTCCGATCTACAATTATGACATTAATGCTGCCGCCAAGAACGCCATCGAACTGGCGGGACGCCAGCTTACCGACAAGGTGGCGGGCTTCCTCTGCGCAGCAGGAGGCGAACGAAGCTACATGTCCGTAATGGCCGTGGCCAACAGTCTCATGCTCGACTTCCGCACGGTCATTGTCCCGCGTTTTGTCTACGCAGGTGGGGATGGAATTTCCGAGTCCGGGGAACTCAGCAGTGAAATCCGGGACCGGGTCGCCCAGTTTGGCTCCGAGTTCCAGCGTCTTGNCCAGGCTGTTCACTCTGCATAAGCTGGTCGCCCTGAGATGAATCCTGCTCCCCGACCGATTACCCGCCGAGAGATGCTCTCCCGCTCCTCCCTCGGGTTTGGGGCGCTGGCCTGCAGCAGTCTCTTCGATCGCTCCGAGGGCAGGGCCACAATTGAACGACATGTTCCTCCCAGGGTCCGAAACGTCATCTTCCTCTTCATGGAGGGAGGAGTCTCCCAGGTCGATTCCTTTGACTACAAGCCGATGCTCGAGAAGCATCACGGCAAGGATCCCCGCCGTGCGATCGGAAAAATCGAGAAGACCCAGTTCGAATCAATCGGAAAGGTCCTTAAGTCCCCATGGACCTTCAGGCAACGCGGCCAGAGCGGAGCCTGGATCAGCGACCTGTTCCCCCACGTGGCGGAGATGGCAGATGAGCTCTGTATCATCAAGTCGATGACCTCTCGCTTTCCCGAGCACACCAGTGCCAACTTTTTCCTCCATAGTGGAAGCGGCCTCCAGGGTCGACCCAGCATGGGGGCCNGGGCCACCTATGGACTGGGAAGCGACAACGAGAACCTCCCCGGCTACATCGTCCTCAATGGGGGCCAGATCCCCTCGGGCGGACTGGACTGCTTCAGCAATGGATTTCTGCCCGCCACCGCCAGAGGCAACCTTCTCAACGCCATCGGCGCACCCCTTGCCAATGTTACTCCTCATGAGAAAGACTCCCGTTCACAAGCACTCAAGAGGACACTGATCGACCGGCTCAACCGGAATTCACCCCGGATCTCCGGTGAACTGGAGGCGGCCATCACCAACTACGAACTGGCGGCCCGTATGCAACTGACCGTGCCGGAGGTCATGTCGCTGGACGGAGAATCAGAGGCTATCCGGAAAATGTACGGCCTCCAGTCCGACTACCAGCACACGCGGACCTATGCCCGGCAATGCATCATCGCCCGACGACTGGTGGAACGCGGCGTGCGCTTCGTTGAACTCACCATTCCAATGGTAAACGGTTTCCAGCGATGGGACGCTCACGGAAACCTTGTCAAGAACCATGGAGAGAACGCCCGCGCGGTCGATCAACCGATCGCTGCCCTCCTGAAGGACCTGAGGAGTCGTGGGATGCTCGATGAAACCCTTGTGCTCTGGTCCGGGGAATTCGGACGCACACCCTTCGCGCAGGGGGGTGCCGGCCGCGATCATAATGAATTCGGCTTCAGCCTCTGGATGGCAGGAGGAGGGGTGAAACCGGGATTCTCCTATGGAGAAACCGACCAATGGGGTTACAAGGCCGCCATTGGACGACTCGAGATCCATGACCTCCACGCCACCCTGCTCCACCTGATGGGGGTGGACCACAGGAAATTCACGCATCGCTTCGGCGGCCGTGATATCCGCCTCACCGATGTCCATGGGCGGGTCGTGAGAGAAGTTCTCTCCTAGGCTCTGCGGAGCTCCTATTCAGACTTCCGCACCAGGGTCATTTCCCCGCCCTCACCAGTCGCGACATTCTCAAGCCCTACCACGAGCTGCTTGTTGTCCACGATCTGGTGGGTGATCTTGACTGTGGTCTCCTCCTTGTCAGCACTGACAGTGGTCAGGGTCAGGGTTGCCACTCCGTTCTCGTCGGCCCACTTCCCCATTCCCATGCCGCCCTTGTCATTGGCGGTAACATGGACCACTTCACCATTCTCAGGGTTGACTGCAATCATGCCCTCTGAGTTGTTCTCAGCCATCTTGACGCTCAGTCCCAGGACATGATTTTCAATTCGCCAGGTGTAGGTAAGCGAGATCGCTTCGCCATTGGAGTCCTCGTCCACCCAGGTCCCGATCAGGGCTCCAAGTTCAGCGCTTTCGAGAATTTCACCAAGAGTCTCTGCCCGGGAGGAAAGGGCCGGACAGAGGAGCATCGTGCAAAGGACAAGAATCAGGGAGGTGCTGTTTTTCATCACACGCGCGCTACAACGTGAGGACATCCAGCGCAAGCCTGAGGTCAAAGCAGGACTACGAATTCTCGGACTGATCGGAGTCTGGCACGGCACCTTTGCCCGGAGGTCGTGCCCGCCAGATACTGGCCAACACACTGCCGATCAGGCAGTGATAGAGTGCGGAAATCGCGCAGACCATGGCAGCTCCGGGTTGGGCCGCAAAATGCATCTTGGCGAGGGTTGCTCCCAGTCCGGAGTTCTGCATTCCCACCTCGATCGAGACCGCGCGCCTCTCCCTCTCCCCCAGGCCCAGCAGGCGTGACCAGAGATAGCCCAGTAAAAACCCGGCCAGGTGCAGGATGAAGACCGCCACCAGAAGGCTGTTCAGGTTCTCAAGAATAAGTTCCCTTTTTGCGCCCACGATGCCTCCCACAATCAGGACAATCACCGCAATGGATACCAGCGGAGAAACTTCTCCCACGACATCACGCACCCTGGGGGCAAGGAAACGATTCAGCAGGATTCCCACCACAACTGGCAACAGCACGATAGTGAGCATGTCGATCACCATCCCCCAGGCATCGACCGGGATTGGCACTGCGAGCGCTGCATAACCCTTGGTCAGGTAAGGGGTGAGGAGAATGGCAAGGAGGGTCGAGCACATCGTCATCAGAACGCTCAAAGCCACGTTGGCCCGTGCAAGATAAACCACTACGTTGGAGGCCGTTCCCCCGGGACAGCAACTCACCAGGATGAGGCCCAGCTTGAGGCCATCTTCCAGGCCGAAAAGCGTGGCCACCCCCCAACCCAGGAAGGGCATGATCACAAACTGGGCCGCCACCCCGGTGGCTACCGCCCTCGGGAGTGCCAGCGCACGTTTGACGTCCTCGAAACTGAGGGTCAAACCCATTCCCAGCATGATCACTCCAAGACCCAGCGGCACGAGCTTCAGATTGGTTCCCGGCAAGGTCTCGGTAACAAACCAGACAAAATGAGAGGGATAGACCCAGGCCCACAAGGTTCCGAGCAGGGTCCACAACCAGAAGAGTCTCGCCACCGTCCGTGCCCAGCGCATGAGAGCTAAAGCTCTGACATTTATCCCATCAGGTCACGAACAAGTTTTGTCGCCCTCCGACCCGCCGGGATAAGGCGCCCAACTACCGGTTTGGATTAGGTTTCCCGGGATTTTTTACTGACGGGAAGTCCTCTCCTTGCCTCTCCCGCATTCGATGCGATCATTAAGCGCTACGACCCCCTTCCCGGCTTTCTCAAGCTCCCTCAGGCAATCCTCCACGCGGGACGCCGGGAGGGGGAGGTCTCCCTCTCCATTCCGCCGCCGCTTCTTCCGGGTGTTGAACAGGAATGGTTCAACGTGTGGGACAAGCGGATTGCATTGCCCCTCCCCGCGCCTCAGATTCCATCCCAGACCATGTCCAATTCCAGCTCTGATCTTGCCGTCGTCAATTACGCCGCCGACCCCCATAGCGTCGAACTCCGGGAAATCCCGAAGGCCTCCATTNAACCGGACGAGGTTCTGCTTGANGTAGAAGCGGTCGGAGTCTGTGGAAGCGATCTCCACATGTGGCANGGTGGCATCAGCTGGGAAATGAACTACCCGGNNGTCCTCGGNCANGAGTTCTGCGGNNTCGTNCGCGAGNNNGGNNNCNNNGTCAGNGGATGGCAGGAGGGCGACCGGGCNATCAGCGAAACCTCCGCTATCATCGATCCGCACAGCGCCCTCAGCCGCCGNGGCCTCTACAACCTCGATCCATCCCGNCAGGGCTATGGAGCCCTTGTTGACGGTGCCATGCGCAGTTTTGTTCCCGTCCCCCAGCGGATCCTGCACCGTCTCCCTGAAGGCGTGCCNTTTGAACACGCNGCCCTTACCGANCCCTGCTGCGTNGCNTATAATGCCGTTGTTAACAACGGACAGGTCAAACCCGGGGACCGTATCCTCGTCGTAGGGCCGGGNCCCATCGGCATCTTCTCTGCCCACCTTGCGAGGCTGGNNGGCGCCGAGGNCGCGGNCGCCGGACTACCCTCGGACGCCTCTCGCCTCCGNATCGCAGAGAAATATGGCTGTANCGCCCTCACCGAGGGAGTGGAGGACTGGGCCCGGGAACGGGATGGGTTGGGCTGTGATGGCGTGATTGATGCCGCGGGAGCGTCTGCCGCTCTCAAGATCGCTATCGAGGTCGTGCGTCCTGCCGGGTGGATCAGCAAGGTGGGATGGGGACCACAACCTCTCGACTTCAGCCTCGATCCCCTTGTCCAGAAAAATGTCACTCTGCAGGGAAGCTTCAGTCACAACTGGCCTATCTGGGAAACTGTCATCGCCATGATGGCTGGGGGCCAACTGGACGTCACCCCTGCCCTCGGCGGCACCTGGCCACTGGAGAAGTGGCATGATGCTTTTGAGACCATGCATTCATGTGAAATCGTAAAGGCGGTATTAACCCCCTAGATTTTCCGGACTCGCGGTAACATCCTTCGTCCCAGCTTTCGAATTGCCTCCCCACCCGGCCCAAGCTTCCTTCTTTTCGGTGCTCCGCAGCCTCTCCGGGACTTTCGTCTCTACCCGCGCTGCCAAAGCAGGAACCAGCAACCAGAATTCCTGACAAATGAAAATTCTAGTGACCGGCGCCACCGGCAAGGTCGGCCAGGCCTTCATTCATCGCATTCTCGATGGCAACGAACTGCCCGGTGCTTCCATCCGGGCCTTCTGCCATAACCGCATCCTTCCGGATAGGGAAGGCCTTGAGATAGTCAGGGGAGACATGTCCATTCGGTCCGACGTGAACCACGCACTGGAAGGCGTCTCCCACGTGGTCCATCTCGCCACCTGCAAGGAAACCCCGGACGACGTCATGGATGTCACCGTCAAGGGCCTCTTCTGGCTTCTTGAGGGATGCCGGGCCAGCGACAGCTTTCGACAGTTCATCCTCATCGGGGGAGATGCGGGCATGGGACACTTCTTCTACCCCCATCCCATCCCGGTTACCGAAATCCAGGCCCACAGTGCCTATCCCGGATGCTACGCCCTCTCCAAGGTGCTCGAGGAGATCATGCTGGAGCAGTATTATATCCAGTATGACTTTGCCGGATGCTGCCTCCGTGCTCCCTGGATCATGGAGAAGGATGACTTCCGCTACACCCTGACCTTCGGACAGGACGTCTTCGGGGGACCACGCTGGTGCGACTTGGTCGAACCCGAACAGGCCGCAGAATACGCTTCCAGCGAGACCGTTCCTGTCATGCTCGATCCCGCCGGAACTCCAGTGAAGCGGAATTTCGTCCACCTCGATGACCTTCTCTCCGCGATTGTCGCCTCCCTGCAGAAACCCGATGCCGCACACCAGGAGACCTTCAACATCTGCATGGACGAACCAGTCGACTACCGGGAAGTCGGAAATTATCTGACCGAGTCACGTGGGCTCCCTACGGTCGACATCTCCACCGAATTCCACAGCACCTGGCTTGACAACTCCAAGGCCAGGTTTCTCCTCGACTGGCGCCCCCGGGTCGATCTTCACCAGCTTATTGACCGATCCTGGAATTACCAGCGGGCGGCAGATGAACCCCGGAAGATCTGGTATCCCGGATAAACCCATGGAAAGCCGGGACCCTGCCACCGGCAGGACCCCGGAAGGGTGGTGAGAAACAACGGTAAACCGTCAATCCAAATCCACTCCCACGTTGTCAATCGACAGCCCGCTGAAGGTATCGAGGCTCCCATCGCTCTGGAAGTTCCATTCAACGATAATTTCTGTTCCAATGGCCTCCGGAGGCACCGGAATCCGGGCAGTGACCCAGTCTAGATCGAAGATGGTCATGTCAAGGGGGACCTCAGCGCCCAGTTGCAGTTCATCCTCTGCCCGGAGAAACCGCACCGTCGCCGTATCGGCAAATCCATCGGCATCCCGGAACACATCAAAGGTCAGTTGTGCAGAAGGCAGACCGCCCAGGTTGATGGCGGGAGACCGGAGGGAGATGTCAGAATTCGGCCCATAGTCGCTGAGATTGGTCGTCCACGCGTTGGCTGAGTTATCTGCTCCACTGATCGGGCCAGTACTGCCGGCGGGAGTTCCCAGTTCCCATACCGTATTACCATCCGGATCATTCTGAACGGTCGTCCACCCTCTCCCTCCCGACTCGAAATCATCAAAGAAAGCAGGAGGNACAGGGCCCGCGATCAGCTTGTAGAAGCGCACGGGATCGGCTGGTTTCGGAATGGAGACCACATTGAGTGGTGGGGTGGCCACTATGCCTTCCAGNCCCTGCACCACCGGCCANGTCAGGGGGTTGGGATTCGCCTCCGGATCNGTGGTGCTCACAATCGAGTANTCNTGGTCGACAAAGCTGTTCCAAGTGAACTCCAGATTCTCTCCTCCGTCGAGACTGCTCACCATGAACTGGTAATTATCGATGAATATCGGAACGGAAACGAAAGTGCCCCAGCTCTGGCCATTATCGTCGGAATCGAACACCGCGGGGGCTCCACTGCTCGCGCCAAAGGTCGGAGTGTATCCGATGCCTCCGAAGTCAGTGATGACCTGGGAGTTGCCGTTGAAGTAGCCGAATCCGATGTCAGCAGCCGACTGGGCGCCGCCACCTCCCTCGGTCATCCAGATGTTGACGTTGAACCAGCCGCCGGCACCAAAGTCATAGTTGCCGTAGGTGCGCTGGTTCCAGTTGCCGTTGGAGTGCTCCTGCGGTCCTCCGGTCGCAGTCAGGTCGCCGGGCCCGGCAATCGGGGTCGCGACCACCTTGACCTTGTCGTCAAAGTTTTCGGTGAAGGAGAAGACCCCGTCGGCATCGTAGAACTGGAAGATAAAGGCGAGATCGAAGTTGTCCCCGGTAAGATCTATACCCCCACTTCCCGGCTCACGATCGACGTTTATGGCGGAAATTATGAAACTCTCCGGGTTATCAAGCACTCCCCTTGGTTCTTCCTCATCAACATTCTCAGGCAGCAGCCCACTGAAGTCAGCTCCTGCGTTTTCTGTCCGACGGTAGAGAATGGACTCTGGCAAATGGCCTGCGGGAGGCGGAGGAGGACGGAAAAAGGAATCCTCGTCATTCGGATCGACTCCAACGGAAATCTCACTTCCATCTGTCTGGCCATCTCCATCCGTGTCCGGGTCCAGGGGATCGGTTCCGGTATCGGTCGGACCCTCCAGAATCCCCGTATTGGTCTCCACTCCATCTGCGAGCCCGTCATCATCGGTATCGAAGAGCAGTGGGTCCGTGCCGGTATCCTCCGGACCATCAAACACTCCGGATCCGGTCTCAACGGAATCTATCAGCCGATCACCGTCAGTATCCTCATTGAGAGGATCAGTCCCAGCAGTTTTTTCCTCCCCGTCATCCAAACCATCGGCATCCGAATCCACGTCCGTGGGATCGGTCCCATCTTCAAATTCCACCGGGTCATTCACTCCGTCCCCGTCAAAATCGCCCGGGCCCAGCTGGGCTAGATCCCCGGGAAAGAACTGCTCCTCGAAGCCATCATCAATACTATCGCCATCGACATCAATAATCGGCGGATTGGTCCTGATGGCAACACCCCAGCTCTGTCCGTTATCATCAGTATCGAAGGCCGCGGGAACTCCGCTGCTCACTCCGAAGGTTCCGGTGTATCCGATGCCTCCGAAGTCGGCGATCGTCTGGGAGTTGCCGTTGAAGTAGCCGAAGCCAATATCCTGCGCAGACTGGGCGCCACCACCGTCCTCGGTCATCCAGATGTTGACATTGAACCAGCCGCCGGCACCGAAGTCGTAGTTACCGTAGGTCCGGGTGTTCCAGCCGGTGTTGGAGTGCTCCTGGAAGTCCCCGGTGGCAGTCAGGTCAGTGGACCCGGTAATCGGGGTAGCCACCACCTTGACCTTGTCATCGAAGTTCTCGGTGAAGGAGAAGACTCCGTCGGCATCGTAAAACTGAAAGACGAAGGCGAGATCAAAGGTATCCCCTGCCAGGCTGATCGGAGGGGTTCCCGGCTCCCGGTCGACATCAATATGAGGCGAGAATACCGAACCATCGTCCAACTCACCAACTGGATCCTCCAGGTCGAGGTTTCCGGGAAGCTCCCCGCTGAAGTCAGGGCCCGCACTTTCGGTCCGGAGGTACAACACTCGTTCGGGTTTGTGAATGATTGATCGAGGGAGGGGCCTGGAGGCCGCATCGTTGGGATCACTGGAAAAGAAAATTTCCTGCTGGTCGGTGATCCCATCACCATCGGTGTCAGTAGAGAGAGGATCGGTTCCGGTATCGTTGGCATCAACGAAGGTACCGGTGTTGGTCTCTACTCCGTCACTCAGGCCGTCATCGTCCGAGTCGGTATCGAGCGGATCGGTCCCTGCGGTGGCCTCGGCTCCATCGCTGGATCCGTCACCGTCACTATCGGCATTGAGCGGGTCCGTCCCAGCGAGTGTTTCCGCGCCATCATTGGATCCGTCATCGTCTGAGTCCTCGTCAGCCGGATCGGTTCCGGCGTTGAACTCCGCGAGGTCGGTGGATCCGTCCTCATCAAGATCGCCATCACCAGAGAGCTGGTCGAGGTCGCCTGCGGTGGCAATCTCCCAGGCGTCAATCAGGCCGTCCTCATCGGCGTCGGCCTGGTCAACCACGATCGGGTGGACCGGCGGGCTGCCGTTCTCGGTATCCCCGAGGGCTACGATCCCGGCGATTCCAGGTCCGCTGATGCCGACGTCATACCAGTCGCCGCCGCCCTGCTCACCGAAGACGTTGTCAAACGGGAAGAAGCCGGGGCTGCTGATCGTGAACGCGGCAACCTGGTTCTGTGGACAGCAGTTGTGCTGGCCAGTGATCTGTCCGTCCGCAGTGTCCATGATGAAGTAGTTGGTATCATCAGCACCAAGATGAATGTTATAGGTTCCCGGCTGGAAGGCCGACATGTCGAGGTAGCCGTTGATGCGAACCGTGAAGTTATCACCACCACCGTCGAGCCAGCCGCGATTTCGATTCGAGATCTGCCCCCCACCGTTACCATGGCTGGCAAGGGGTTCGATAGCGTCGAGGGAGCGGTCAGGGGCCGGGTCACCGGACACGTGGACGTTGTAGTTACCCTCAGCCTGGTTGTTGAGGATCACGCCACCGGGGTAGTGGTTCTCCTGGTAGTTGAGGCCGGTCCGGGTGAGATCCGGGGCGTAGGTCCCGGGCACGAGTTCGTTGATCGGAACGAAGGAAGGCTGCACCACCCGAATAGTGGGGATACTGTCTGCATCGTTCGGGTCGGTATTCTCGTCCACCTCGAATCCATCACTGGCGCCGTCTCCATCGGTATCATCAGAAAGCGGGTCTGATCCGGTATCGTTGGCATCAACGAAAGTGCCCGTGTTGGTCTCCACGCCGTCGAGCAGGCCGTCACCGTCACTGTCCGGATTATCCGGGTCCGTTCCATCAGCTTTCTCCTCGCCGTCGTTGGATCCGTCGTCGTCAGCGTCAGCCTCGGTGGGATCCGTTCCATCAAGGTATTCGTCAGGATCACTCACCCCGTCCTCGTCATAGTCGCCTTCTCCAAGCTGGGTCAGGTCTCCGGGGAAGAACTGCTCCTCGTAACCATCAGGGAGGCTGTCGCCATCGGTATCCACACTG
>PAQU01000029.1 GCA_002709395.1 Roseibacillus sp.
GCGCGAATTCCCTACCTCCAGACGGAGGTCTTCAGGTTTTATGAAGGTCCCATTGACGATGAGGATGGGCCGGAGGGCCTGCTCAATGCCTGGCCGATGGACGAAGCCTACATTGACTACGTGGAGGGGGATGCGTCGGCCGGGGTGGTTAACAACGCGACTGACTATCCGGAGATCGATGTGAAGTTGATCGAGTCTCTTAATGAAAAGGATGGTGAAGCCAATATCAGCTGTGGATACCATGCCATTGAGTTTCTACTCTGGGGACAGGACCTCTCCGCGGATGGACCGGGTGCCCGCCCCCATACCGATTATACCACCGGAGAGAACGCAGAGAGGCGATCCGAATACCTGCGGGCAGTAACGGGATTCCTCGTGGCCAAGTTGGAAGAGGTGGAGGCTGAATGGGCCCCGGGAAAAGAAAACTACCGTTCCGGTTTCCTGAAGATGCCTAGTCTCGAAGCGATCGAGAAAATCATGACCGGGATGTCAATGTTGAGTGGTTTTGAAATGGCGAGCGAGCGACTGAACGTGGCTTACGACACCAAGGCCCAGGAAGATGAGCACTCCTGTTTCTCGGATACCACCCATAACGACATGATCTATGACCTGACGGGAATTGCGAATGTCTGGAGTGGATCCTACGGCGATCTCTCGGGTCCCGGGTTGGAGGCCCTGGCGGGCCAGATTGCGCCTGACCTGTCCACCAGTCTTGGCGCAAAAATCAAGGCCTCGGTGGAGGCGGCCAAGGCAATACCGGTTCCGTTTGATCAGGCCATTCTCGGCGAGGACGATGCGCCGGGTCGCCGGGCCATCCTGAATACGATCGAAACTCTCGAGGATCAGGCTGAACTTCTCGTTGCGTTGGGCAAGGAGATGGGCTTTGGTGTGCCGATCAGCGAAGGGGAAGAATGATATCTGCTGGACGATGGATCCTCTATTTCTGGGCATGGTTCGCTACAATCCTGCAGTTGCCGGGTGATGACCGCCTCAGTGGCGGAGAGACCACTGTCTTCGTCACCAGCGACAAGGCCTTTGCCCGGCCCCTTGCCAATATTGGGCGCCTGACCCGCCGTCAGCACACGGTCGGGAACTCCTTTTTCAACCAGAACTGGGTGGCGGCCCCTGCCTCGACCACCGCCCGGGATGGACTCGGCTACCTGTTTAATGCTCGTTCCTGTTCGGCCTGTCATGTGCGCGATGGAAGGGGATCCCCACCTGCTTTCGGGGAGGATGCCCTAGGGTTGATCATGCGTCTGAGTGTCCCTGGCCGCCTGGCAACGGGGGGGCCGGTCCCGGATCCTGCCTATGGACTGCAATTGAGTGAGCGTGCTCTGCCTGGAGTGAGGCCTGAAGGGCACGTCCGGGTGAGTTATCGGGAAGAGAAGGGGAATTATGGCGACGGGAGTTCCTTCAGCCTGCGGAAGCCGACCTACGAGGTGGTTGACCTGTCCGCGGGGCCTCTTCATCCGGATATTCGCTTCAGCCCCAGGGTTGCCCCTGCGGTGCATGGGTTGGGATTACTTGCCGCAGTCGAGGAAGAGGAGCTGCGGCGACGGGAAGATCCCGGTGACCTGGATGGTGATGGCATCTCGGGGAGAATGAATCAGGTGTGGGATTATGAGGCGGAGAAGGTAGTCGCCGGGCGTTTTGGGTGGAAGGGGAACCAGCCTTCCCTTCGTCAACAGACTGCGGGGGCGTTCGTGGGGGATCTTGGGATTACCTCTCCACTGTTTCCCGGGGAAAATCATACGGCTGTTTATGCCAAGCTTCACGGATTTGAGAACCTTCCTGCCAGTGAACAGCCTGAACTGGATGGCAAGATTCTTCAGCGGGTGACCACCTACCTTGAGACCCTGGCTCCCCCGGCACGTCGTATGGTGGACGATCCGGTGGTGAGGCGAGGCCAGAAGATTTTCAGCAGAATGAAGTGTGCTTCCTGTCACACCCCGGAGATGCGGACCGGGGACTTCCACGAGATTGCAGAACTCAGGAACCAGACCATTCGCCCTTACACAGATCTGTTACTGCATGACATGGGAGACGGGCTTTCGGATGGCCGCGAGGACTTCATGGCCAGTGGCCGGGAGTGGCGCACCCCCCCCCTTTGGGGGATCGGATTACAAGAGAGGGTAAATGGCCATACGACCCTGCTCCATGACGGGCGAGCGCGTGACCTGGCGGAGGCGATCCTGTGGCATGGGGGAGAAGGCAGAACTGCGCGGGAGGCCTTTCGGAAGGCGCCCCTTGAGGAGCGCGTGGCGCTTCTGTCGTTCCTGCAGAGTCTATAGGCTCGTGGAATGAGAAACCGTTAGCGGTGGCGAAGGTGATCTGCTATCCTTCGTCGTCAGGGCGACTTTGGTCCCATGTTGTCCAAGGCCCCACTTTGACATGCACCTGAAATCAATCATTGCCCCCGCCGTTACAGTTCTCTGCCTCCTGTGGGCCGGAGGTCAGGGCGCCCGTGGGGCGGTTCTCTGGAATGAGGCGGTGGATGGGGATCTTTCGGGAGAGTTTTCTTCGCCGCAGGTAGTGGTTGCGACACTTGGCGAGTTGACCGTTTCGGGAACCATCGGAAGAAATGGTAATTCCGGGGCTACTGATGGAAGCGACGCGGACTATCTTACCATCATGCTTCCAGAGGGACTGGAGATCGTCTCGGTTTCGGTGCAGGGATACTTCTCAACTGAGGGAAATCCCGGAGGAGGCTCCTTTCTGGGGTATCGGGAGGCGGCCAGTTTTGGTGGCCAGGGCTTCAGCGATATCGACGGCTGGGTGATTTTTTCTGACGATTTCCCGGACCTTTTGCCCGCTCTGGAGCAGCCATTCCTTGGTGAAGGTGACCACGCGTTCTGGATTCAGGAAACCAACCCGAGCATAGTGGAATATTCATTGTCCTTCCAAGTCGTCCCGGAACCCTCGCTTGGGCTGCTGATGGGGTTTGCCTCCCTTTTGATTCTCGGCCTGAGAAAACGGCGGTGAGAGAATCGCACTCTTCCGCGAGTGCACCGTGCATTAGAATCACGCAAGGGGCCGCTAGCGCGAAGAGGGAGGACCTGTCTTTGTTGGTAGTTCTGTGAACCTTGAAACAAACTCTGTCGCGAAGGCGCTCGATCATGAGGTCTGGGAGTTGACCCCTGATCCTTCACTGCTCACCAATTACCTTGAAAAACTCCCTTTCTGCTGGGTTCAGGCCATGAGGGGCGAGATGTCCTATACCTGGTTGAGTCGGAGTCCGATGGTTCTTTTACAGGGGACGGATTTGAGCTTTCCGGAGCTGGGTTTGACATTGAGCAACGAGGAAGTCGAAAGGGTATTGGTGCGTCGCCATCCTGTTCATTCAGGGGTGATTAGTCTCTCGCTGGTCTCTTCCTGTCAAAGTGAGCAATTCGTCGTAAATGCTCCGGTCTGGGCTCATGATGCGATTGCCGAATTGTCGTTGAGGGTGGTAGACACGTATCCGCATGGGGATGAGCCTGGTGGTATTAAACGGATTCAGCGAAAGCTATGTGCCTGCTGTAGAGAAAGGCGTCGCAAGGTTCGATTGCAGGGAGAGAGTCATCCCCTCTATCACCTTCTGTCTTTTGCCTGCTCCAGGAACCTTGGTCTACGGGTGGATGTCGATAGCAGCATGTTCCGCTATGGCACTTCTTTGCTTCCGCTGAAATGCTCCCAGGAGAGAGGGCGTATGTTCATGAGAGCGTCACGAGCAACCTTTTCCCTGGATCTTTCGGAAGTCTTTCGCGCGGTGGCCTGTATGGATGTGCTAGATGAGAGTCGCGTTACCCTGATGGATTGCTACCATTCCCACGGTGAACACCTGCTTTCGTTATCCCAGGAGGGCGATGAACTTTTTGAAGTATGGCGTGCAATGGCGAAGCAGGCCGGGGTGGAAGAGTGATGTCTCGGCACAATTCAACGTAAGGATGCCAGAACGATTGATTGAAGACCAGCTAGGGAGGGGGCGCAACCTTCGCTCCATTTGTGTTATCGCGGTATCATGTCTCATGGTAACCGGGCTCTGGATCGCCGGGCAGGCTTATGCCGATCCGGTGGAGGAAGGGG
Organism: Roseibacillus sp.; assembly: GCA_002709395.1. Classification (GTDB taxonomy): domain Bacteria; phylum Verrucomicrobiota; class Verrucomicrobiia; order Verrucomicrobiales; family Akkermansiaceae; genus Roseibacillus_B. Next base: position 4,066 of record PAQU01000029.1, read on the forward strand.
GAATGGAGTCATGGCCGGGCTTTCGCGGGGAGGGAAACAGCAGGACCAAGCTGGAGAATTTACCACTTAGCTGGACTGATCAAAAGGGTGTTGCCTGGCGATCCAGGCTTGAGGGATTTGGTCAGTCCAGTCCGGTCGTGTGGGGAAAACGGATCTATGTCACGAGTACAGGGGGAGACAGGAAGGAGCATCTCTTTCTCGAGTGTTTCGAGTTGGTTTCAGGGAAACGGATCTGGAAGCAACAGATTGCAGCTGCGGAGCAGGTTGAAAAAGTGACTAATATGATTTCACAGGGTGCGCCTACGCCGGTAGCTGGCCCCCAAGGGGTGTATTGTTTCTTTGAGAGTGGGGACCTGGTGGCCTTTGACCATGAGGGCAGGAGACGGTGGATGCGCAAATTGACAAAGGAATTCGGGCAGTTTGAAGGAGGACATGGAGTGGGCTCTTCTCTGGTGGGAGCCCCTGGCCGACTTCTGTTGCTGATTGATCATGATGGGCCATCGTATCTCCTGTGCCTTGATCGGAAGAGTGGGAAGACGGTATGGAAGTCGGATCGACAGTCTCGGGTCTCCTGGACCACGCCCCTATACCTGGATAATGGTGGAGGAGCGCAGGTTGTCATCAGTTCCAACGGAGCATTGGAGGGGTATCGCTTTTCCGATGGGAAGCGGATCTGGTGGTTGGAGAATATCAAGAGGAATACGGTAGCTTCACCAAGTAGCGATGGAAAGATTGTGGTGATTGGTTCATCGAGCCCGCGGCAATGCCTCGCAGTCCGGCTTGGCGGAGAGGGTGATATTTCCAAAACCCATCTTGAGTGGAGGGCAGAGTCAGCAACTTCGAGTTTTTGCTCTCCCCTGGTTCACCGGGGAATCGTTTATTTCATAAACCGGGCAGGAACCCTTCAGGCTCAGGCGAGTTCAGACGGATCACAGCGCTGGGAATACCGTCTCCCGGATGGATGCTGGGCCTCTCCGCTTGCCGCCGGGGACCGAATCTACTTCTTCTGCAAGAATGGAAAGGCACTTGTCCTTGATGCCAAGGGAGACCAGCCACGGGTTCTTGCGGAAAATGAAATCTCGGTGGGGGAAGACGACAAGGTATACGGATATGCGGTGGCGAGGAATCGTTTTATCCTTAGAATTGGACGCGAGATTATCGGGATCGGACCGTAAGATCCGGTGCTGGAAGTGGGACACGCTCCTGATGATGGTTGGCCGAGTGCCGTTGATGACAGGTTGTCCTCATGGTGCTCCAAGGAAAAGCAGTCGCCAATGTTCGGGCGATTGCCGTTTAGCCGGAAACCGGAGATCTGAGTTAAATCATTGGCATGATTCAACCGTTACGTCTCCGGAACTGTCATGAGGCCCTTCTCAATCAGTTTCTGCATTTTGACCCGATGCACCTTGTAGTTCGCAGCAAGGGGCTTTCCTTTGTCAGAGAGACGAATTTCGGGGTCTTTGCAAGGGAGCAGGAACCGAGGGCCCAGTTTGTCCGGGATCCGGAGAGTGGCCTGTCTCTCAGTCCTGTCTGCTTGAATGCGGTTTATCTTTTTTTTCCGGGACCCAAGCGTATGCCGGTCTTTGAGTTCGATTTTCAGGGCTATGGATTCGGGATTGCGATCCAGCCCAGGGACACCCCGAGGAGCCGGGAGCTTCTTAAGCGCATCGCCTCTTCCTTCGGTGATAAGGTTATATCCTCGAGTGAGCTGGTGGAGAGAGGGGCAGGTGCCTGGCTTGATGAATGGGGGTGGCTGGAGAGGCAGGAGATGGGTTCTACAACAGAAGCAAGGATTTCAGAAGTAGTCACGGATGGGAGGCTTTCTGTTCAGGTGTCCAACTCTGCTTTCAGGGCGGGCATCCTGCTTACGCCGACTTTTGAGGATCGTGATCGCACGGTTCGCAGGATCGCGGCGCAGGGAGGTTGTGATGCCGTCGTGGTGGAGGGGAGTGTTCTCGCCGGGGCGAGGGGGGAATGTGATGATTGGAATGATGATTCGCTCCGGGCAGATAGTGCCTGCAGGGCGAGAACATAGGGAATTATCCAACTCCCGGATTGCTCTTCCATCTTACCCCCATGAGTTCCCCATGTTTCGGGGTTGCGTCCGGGGCGGTGTCAACCCGCAGGTGATCCTGGTTGCTCTCAAGTTGCACGGTTACCCTCTGGAATGATCCGAGGAACTCAATTCTTTCCACAGTGCCGGTAGCAAGGCACCCCGTCGTGTCCGGATCCAGAATGAGCTGGTCCGGTCTTGCGAATGATACGGCGTCGGGTTCATCTGCGTTCTGGGGAAGCACGTTGATATTTCCAAACAGGGCGGCGATTTCAGAGGAGTCAGGATTCTGCCAGATCTCCCGGGGTGACGCGGTCTGTAGAATTTGGCCCCCTACCATCACGGCAATCCGATCAGAGATCGAGAAAGCATCGTCGCTGTGGTGAGTCACAAAGATCGCGGTGGTCCCCTGGGAACGCAGCAGGTCAGCGGTAAGGGTGCGCAGGGTTTCCCGGAGTTCGATGTCCAGGTTGCTGAAGGGTTCGTCCAGCAGGAGGAGTTGTGGGTTGGGGGCGAGCGCACGCGCGAGGGCAATCCGCTGGGTTTCTCCCCCAGACAATTCAGAGGGAAGGCGCCTGGCGTAACCGGGGAGGTCGATTTGTTCGAGAAGTTCCGTCACCCGTTCCCTTTGCCTTACCCGGCTCCATTTTCGTAATCCGTAGGCGATATTTCGTGCTACCGTGAGGTGGGGGAAAAGATCGCACCCCTGAGGGACCAGTCCGATGTTACGTTTTTCGGGCCGGGTAAAATTTTGCGGTCCTGCGATGTCGGTCCCATCGATTGAAATTGTTCCCCGACTGGGGCGCTCGAGTCCTGCAATGAGTCGAAGCAGAGTAGACTTTCCGCTTCCACTTTTACCAAGCAGGGAGAGGACTTCTCCGCTCGCCACGGTAAGGGAGACCCCGTCCAGCGCAGGATCGGGGTTCCGGGGATAGGAGAACCCCAGGCTTTGGACAGTCAATTCTCCGCTCACGTTCTCCTGCTGTAGCTCATCCAGAGGAGATGACAAGGATCGCGTTATTTCCGGGAGGGCCTTTCGGACAAGGAGACGTCAGTTCAGGGTGCACTGAGCGGTAGTCGGAATGGAATGGATCCGGTAGTTTCATCCCGAGCGTCACGCTTCGGTGAGGCGTTCGTCTGACTCACATGACCTTACGGCTGGCGTCGCCTCTGGTGGCGCCAGCCGAATGTTTCTACGAGGGCAAGTCCGACAAGGCAGGTGCAGATCAACACCAGGGATGGTGCCGCAGTTGCCCAGATTTTGCCCTGATCCTTAAGGCCCCACGTCCAAGTTCCCAGAGTCTCAAAATCGAAGGTCCGAAGCATCAGGCAGAGCGGGAGTTCCTTGCAGACATCGACAAAGATGAGAATTGCAGCCCCTGCCAGCGCGGGCTTCATCAGCGGGAGGTGAATAGAGGTGAAGATCTGTAACGGTCCACGCCCCAGGGTGCTCGCCGCGTGGTCATTGACTACCGGGATACTTGATTGGGACTGTCTTGCCATCTGAATTGAGATCGCGATGTAGCGCGCGGTCAGGCCGAACCCGAGCCACAGCAGAGAGTCTGAGAGAAGTTGCGATCCAAGCCAGGTTTCCGGGGGGAACCATTCCCGTAGGGTAGCGGCCACGGTAAGCACCCCTGCAGCCATGACAGCCCCCGGGGAAGCATAGCCTGCGATTCCTGACCATTGGGCCATGAACTGGTCACCTCGGCGCCTGGTAAATCGCGCCACCCCTGCGATGATGAGGCCGAGGAGCAGGCAGATCACGGTCACTGCGACACCGAGGAAGAGGCTGTTGCGTGCTGCTGCAAGAATCTCAGGAGCAGAAACCTCCACCGTGGAGGCTCTCCACCACTGGATCAGAACAGAGAGAGGAAGAAGAAGCCCAAGGGTTACAGGGATGAGACACACCAACCAGCATGAGATTGCTCCTGCCGTTCCGCACCTTGGGCGGTGAAGTGTAGTTTCCCGGCCCTCTGAGAATCTGCGGCGGCCCCGCTGCCACTGCTCCAGTAAAACGAGAGTGAAGATCCCAAGGAGCATCCAGCCGGCCAGTCGGCGGGCGGTGTCCAGCTCACCGAGCCCAAACCATGTCCGGAAAATGGTCACCGTCATGCTGTTGATGCCGAGGTGGTGCACGGCTCCGTAGTCATTGATGACCTCCATTGCGACCAGGAAGAGTCCGGCTACAAGAGCAGGGCGGGCCAGAGGTAGATTGATTTTAAGAAAGGTTGTCCATCTTCCAGCCCCGAGGGCCCGACTGGCTTCCGCGAGGCGCCGGGAGGATCCTGAGAAGGCGGAGCGGCAGGCGAGAAAGACGTATGGGTAGAGGACTGCGGCAAAAATCAGGATGAGCCACGTGAAGCGGTGAATCACCTCGACTTTGAGATAGGTCTCGACTCCCGCTTCCATTCGGATCCGGGCCAGGATGGGGATGAAGGATTCACGGGCCTCAGTGGATGCGAAAGCGGCAATGTAGGGAGGAACCGCCAGCGGCAAGACAAGGAGGACCGAGAGGAGGCTGCGACCGGGGAACTGCAGGGTGGAGATACACCATGCGGCTGGGACGGCAAGCAGCACGGAGAGCAGACAGACCCCGGCAACCAGGATCACAGTATCGCGCACTGCAGGTCCGAGCAGATTTGTGCGGACATGGTCCCACGACCCCGCATCGGCACCCCTACTGGGCGTGATGGCCTCCCAGAGGACGACCACGACTGGTAAAAAAAGGGTGAGAGCACAAAGCCACGCGAGGATTCGCCAGCTCAACAAGCTACCGCGGACTCGATCGCCCGGGGATCTGGGACGGACCGGGGTATCAGGATCCGCTGTCGAGGGGCCTTGCACCCGTTCTAGATCTCACTTCCAGCCCGCAAGGTCAAAGATCTTCACGGCCTCCTCGTGGTGTCCTGCAAGTTCGTGGAGGGAAGCATAGTCTGCCTTGAAACTGCCCCAGTTTTTCTGCAGAGGCTCGGGCTCCACGCCCTTGGTAACTGCGAATTCGGAGGTCATTTTCTGATAGCCAGCCTGAACTTCGCTGGAGGTCAGGAATTCAAGCAGCGCAACGGCATGAGGGCGGTTTTTAGCCCCCTTGACGATCCCAGCAGCACTCACATTGACGTGAGCACCACGCCCGTTCTGGTTCGGGAAGATGACACCAACCGCGGCCCGGGCGGCCCGGTCCTTCGGGTCATCTGATTTTTCCAGCAGACCCAGGTAATAGGTGTTCGTGACAGCCAGCTCACCAAGTCCCTGTGCAACACCGCGGACCTGATCCCGGTCACCACCCTGTGGAGGACGGGCCATGTTGTTTTTCACTCCCTGTGCCCAGGCGAGGGCAGCGGGCCGCCCCTCGGCTGCGAGGATAGAGGCGAGGAGAGACTGGTTGTATCCGCTGCTGGAAGAGCGAATCAGGACTCGTCCCCTCCACTGACTGGAGGCGAGGTCCTTGTAGGTCTTGGGCAGATTTTTGCCAGCCCGTGCCTTTGAGTAAACAATGACTCGTCCGCGCATGGTGATAGGAACCCACGTACCATTTTTTCCCTGGAGACCTTCGGGAATCCGGCTCTGGATTTTCTCGCTGTTGAGCTTGTCGAGAAGGCCTGCGGCATCTGCACGGTCCAGTGCAGCAGCATCCGTTGTGATGAAAAGGTCCGCCTGAGGAGCTGCTTTCTCAGCTTTCAGTCGGGTCAGAAGCTCATTGGCTCCAGCCTTTATGACCTTAACCTCGATACCGGTGTCCTTGGTAAACTGGGCGAAGAACTGCTTATCTGCAGTGTAGTGCCTCTGGGTATAAAGGCGGACTTCCTTGGCTGAAATAAAGGAGGAAAATAGCAGCGAGAGGACAATGCTGACGAGTGGGAGTGTTTGTCTCATGAAAGGAATGGAGGAGTTATGGTTGATCCTCGAGAACCTCGGACGGGTGAGACCCGGTTGTCTGGGGATCCCCGGGAGGCAGGATTACAGGTTCTGTAGATTTGGGAACGACATGGTTTGCTACCAGCCCGGCCCCCTTCTGCTCGTTTACGGATCTGGTCAGAGGTAGGCTACGGCTGCGGGAGTCGATGTTGGAGTAATTCATGGGCGGAAACCGATGTCGGTGCTGGGATATGCAGCTTGACATGCTCCGGCCATTTATGCTCGCGATCGATGCTCGAAACTTAACGGCCAGTTGTCCGTTGCAAAGCAATATTCGGTAGATTAGCCCATCTTGATACAAGCAGGCATCATTCCGTCATAGCGGGGAGAGGCACGCCTCCGTATCGGGCTCAGTCAGGCGCGCAGATAAAATCCGAGCGTACGTAATCAGAAGGTAGAATCCCTTTTTCCACTTCGAAGGCCTTGGAAAAGTGGCTCAGGGAGGAATATCCCACCGCGAAGGCTGCTTCTGTGACGTTGGCCCCCCCGTCAAGCATCCGTGCGGCCGCATCGATACGGATGGAACGGAGGTGCTGTTGGAGTGTTTTTCCGGTCTCCCGTTTAACACTTCGACTAAGGTAGGGGCCTGAGCATCCGCAAAGGGTTGCCAGAGCATTTAGGTCAAGAGGCTCCTCGTAGTTCTTCCGGAGATAGGTCAGGGCCCGGTCGGAAAACTGGTTGCTTCTCCTGTTCTGCCGCACGGAGAAGGGCTCATGGTCGCTGGCAAACAGATGGATCGCGAGAAGTTCTCCTATCTTGGATTGGTACCACAGGCTTCTGGCGGCATCAGGAACCGGGGGATTGCGAAACCAGTCCATGAGCCTCTTTTCCTCGGACCACATGGGACGGACAACTCCAAAGCCGACCGTGGTCTTTCGATCGATAAATTTCTGGAACTGGGGATGCAGGTCCGCGAGGTCGCTTCCGAAGAACGTACTCAAATTGTCCCGGGGGATGGTGATCAGGACGAACTTGTGCTGGCCAGCACCGATCCGGGTGGCGATGGGGGGTAACTGGGTGCCGATCGTGAAGAGGCTCAGGGACTGGGGCCGCAGATAGAGGCGGGTGTCGCCTTCCCCCATGATCAGCGCTTCCCCGGATTCATTGAAGCAGAAGCAGATGCTGTTCTCTTTCAAGTTTTCGGTCCAGGAGAGAGAAGAGCTCAAATCACCCGAGAAAAGCTCCACTTGGCCATCCGCCAGAAGGCTACTTTCGTGCAAAAGCTCAGGGGATAAGGTAGGCATGGCCCCTTACTATTGAGATTGGGTCTCAATAGCAATAAATGATTGAAGAAGGAGCCTAGAATCCTAATTTAAGGATCAAGAACGCAGAAAAACCGTTTAAATGAGTGTATCTGGTGCGCAAAAGCAGCATGCGAGCAACCTTCCCATTTGTAAGGGAGGCGAGTTTGTGTGCCATTGCTATCAGGTGACGGAGACCGAACTGCGTTCTGCGATTGAGGAAACCGGATTAACGTCTGTTGAGGAGATCAGTTTACGGACGAGGGCGGGAACCGGATGCAAAAGCTGTCACTGTAAACTTAACAGGATGCTTTGTGGCCTTTCGCCGAATTGTGGTCGTTTCGGGCTTTGCAGTAAGTGTGGCTGCGTGGAGGCCCTTTGCGTTTGCAGTGCGGCATAGTTGAGAGAAAGTGAAAGGGGCTTGGGGAAAGAGGGCCTGGTCCTATTCTTAGCGCAATCATGAGGCATTCGTCTTCTTCCATGCAGAGGGTAATCCGGTCTGTAGTTGTCGTTCTTCTCGGTGGGCTGGCCGCGGTAAACGGACAACTGGAGGTCCCGGTGGTAAAAACCCTGAGCGAGAAACGTCAGGCCCGAACATCCTATCTTAATCCGGAATTTCTCGTCTTTCCGGCCGAGGAAGGAAAGAGGAGCAAGCTTCCCCTACTGATTTATCTCCATGGAGCAGGGGGGGTGGGAGATGACCTGGGGAAAATAAGGGGGCAGGCCCGGCGGGTGGTGAGTGGGATCCGGAAGTTTGGCAAGGGTCCTTGCCTGGTGGTGGCTCCGCAGTGCCTCAGGAATACTCCTGCGGGCAGGGGAACATGGATACCGGAAGATCTTGATGTGCTTCTTGAGCACCTGATGGAAAAGTTTTCTGTTGATGAGCAGAGGGTCTACCTGACCGGTAACAGCATGGGAGGTTATGGGTGCTGGGTCTGGGGAGGGAATTGCCCGGGGCATTTCGCAGCTATTGCCCCCGTGGTAGGGGGGATTGGTCGGGGAGGCCCCAAGGCTGTCACCGATGATCTTGCAGACTGGGCTGCCAACCTTGCGGGAGTCCCCGTCTATGCTTTTGCTGGCGCGAGGGACCGGGTTGTTCCGGCTGAACGCTCCGAGAGGATGATTGCCGCGATCAGGAAGGCGGGTGGGAAGAAGGCAAAAATCAAAGTCTATCCTGAGGAAGGGCATGGGGCAGGTCGATTGGTATTCTCGACGAGGGAAATGTATGACTGGATGTTTTCGCAAAAGCGCGAGTGACAGAGGTCATCGAGAGGAAAGGAATCAGGCTGTNCCGGGGGATTGTCTAAACCCCCCNGTGTATGNTAAGCCCGTNCAGATGAAGGNAANAAAGCNTATAGGACTAACCATGAGTGTAGCCGGGCTGATGCTTGGTTNCGCNTGGGCGGACGAGTCANAGGGAAGNGATGCTTCCAAGAAGGAGGAGCAGTGGATCAGCCTCTTCAACGGTAAGGATCTCGAAGGGTGGACACCCAAATTCGTGGGGCACGAGGCAGGAAAGAATTACAACAATACGTTTCGGGTAGTGGATGGGCTTCTCACGGTGAACTATGACCAGTGGGAGAAATTTGACAGCGTTTTTGGCCANCTNTTCTANAAGACGGAGTACTCGCATTACCGGATCCGTGCCGTCTACCGTTTTATCGGGGACCAGGTAAGCGGGGGGCCGGGTTGGGCCCGGCGTAACAATGGTCTCATGTTGCATGGNCAGACCGTGGAAAGTATGGCNCTTGANCAGGACTTCCCTGCATCGATTGAGGTCCAGCTCCTCGGTGGATTCGGAAGTGGTCGTCGAACCACGGCGAATCTCTGCACCCCGGGAACNCATGTGGTGTTCAATGACCGCGTCGATAANAGGCACTGCATAGGTTCCCGGTCGAAGACATTCCATGAGGACCAGTGGGTGACCTGTGAAGTAGAGGTGCGCGGAAGTGAGGGACTTCGTCACTTTGTGAACGGTGAACTGGTCATGGATTACAAGCTGCCCCAGNTGGATGATGGTACTCTGATTGAGAAGGGAACCATTTCGATCCAGGCGGAAAGCCATCCGACTCAGTTCAAGAGTATNGAGGTTCTCGAAATCAAGAAGTAGCNCGAAGCAGAGNCGGGAATATGCTCGCGGCGTATCCGGGGGCCTTGCTANCAGTGACTCATGAGGCGGAGCGTAATCCGGGCGCTGGGCGTGCTAATGGCAGCCTCTGCGGGGGCTGTAGCCGAGGGGCGCAGCTGGCGTGCGTGCCTGTCTGCGAAACCTGACTGGTACGGGACGGCAGAGGCGATCCGGNTTGCAGATAATATACTCTTTTACCAGGCCGGNATTGGAGGATGGTACAAGAATGACAACAGTGTGCATCCTTCCGGGCATGCTGCCACNGAAAACCTGACCGAGGGTGAGCGCCGGGCACACCGGGAAGCGCTTCGCCAGAGGAAGTTTCCCTGCACTNTGGACAATGGAGCCACTCACCAGGAACTCCGCTATCTCGCGGCAGTCCATGGAGCCACGGGAAAGGCACGGTTCAGAGAGGGCTTTGCGAAGGGCGTTCGTTATCTTCTCAAGGCCCAGTATCCAAGCGGAGGCTGGCCACAGTTTTATCCGCTCAGGCCGGGCTACTCCAGTCGCATCACCTTCAATGACGGAGCGATGACNGGGGCCCTTTCAGTTCTCGACGAGACGGCTGATGGGNATGCGCCCTTCGATCTGGTTGACGAAGTGCTTCGCGACGAGTGCAGACGGGCGGTTGAGAGGGGCATTTCCTGTATCCTCAGGTGCCAGATTGTGGTTGAGGGCCGCAGGACGGCGTGGTGCCAGCAACATGATGAAGTCACCTTGGCTCCAGCCCAGGGGCGAGTCTCCGAGCTGCCTTCGATTTCAGGGGCGGAGAGTGTGGACGTGGTGCGCTACCTGATGTCCATTGAGGATCCTTCGCCGGAGGTGGTTGATGCAGTTGAAGGTGCGGTGCACTGGTTNAGGGAGGCTGGGGTCACCGGGATACGGGTGGTGACGGTGGAGGATCAGACCCTGCCCGGAGGGAAGGACCGGCGGNTGGTGGAGGATCCAGGCGCGGGCCCGATCTGGGCCCGTTACTACGAGATTGGTAGTAACCGTCCCATGTTCATCGAGCAGGGAGTAGTAAAATACAGTCTGGCGGAGTTGAGTCACTCCCACCGGATCGGACACGGGTGGATCGGGGGCAGATGGCCGGNCCGGCTCCTGGAGGTTGAGTATCCGGCCTGGCGCGGGAAANGAAGAAAANCCGCGGACTAGACCGCGTGCATGCCTACCTGGGATCCTTGACGGGTTTCCGGGNTGCCCAGTAGAGGGCCCGGATAGTGAGTTTCTGCAGGGCGGGGTTCTGCCACGCTTTCTCATCATGTCCCAGGCCGGTGCTGAAAAGGCGACCCTTTCCATACTCGTGGATCCAGATCATGGAGTGGTTCTCATTACCGCGGTTGATACGTCCGAGNTGGTGGAGTTTGTCGACGGTCTCCGGGTGGAACTTATCACGATAGGATTCGTCCGATATTTCAAAACCCTTCATCCCCTTGGTGATGGGATGCTTGGTATCGGTGAACTCGATCGGGAAGGTTCCGCCGCCATGGCCGATGAACTGTCCTCCGAAGATCTTCCAGTAGACATCGGACTTCTTGAAGGCGTCGGTGGCATGGACTCCCACTACCCCTCCTCCGTTTTTCACNTAGTCCCCAAAGCCTTTTTCCTGGGCCGGATCCGTGAAATCCCCTCCGGATCCAAAGAAGAAGACCACATCGTATTTCTCGATTGTTCCNGCCCGGAGGTCATCCANCNTGTTGCTGATGACAAGTTCGAAGCCGCCCTGCCGGGCAAGGAATCCAGTCAGGAATTTCTCGTAACCGGGGGAGTCGTGTCCCCGCCCCCCCATGTAGAGGACCTTGATCTTGCCGTGATGGTCNGCGAATGCGGGGCAGAGGGCGAAGAGAAAAAGAGTCGCTGCCAGGAGGCAGTAGGCCAGTGTCTTCATAAGATGAGACCCTTGGTCGCAGAAGGGGGATTGTCAATCGGCGCCTGCCGGAGCGTTATCCTATTCCTGTGNATCTCTCTTACTGTTCCGGTGCAGGAACGCGGACGAGGGAATCAACCACCGAGTGAAGCTTGACGGACTTGGATCTCGGATCGTTGTAGAGGAAAATCAGGCCGCGCGCATTGGAAAGGGTGGGCCAGTTGGTGGAGAAGAAGGTGCGCCACTTGTTTCCGCGCATGTACTTGAGGGAGGCAAAACAGAGATTTTTCCCGCGGTCGGCCTTGGGCTTGATAATGATATGTTTTCCGGAGCTTAGACGAAATTGCCTGCCACCCACCAACCCGGCCACCTGCTCACGGGCAAGGTTGACGAAAAGCATCTGGGATGAGCCGAAGGCGGTCTTNCTTCCGTCAAGGGAGAGAACNTTTAGTCCATCTGCAGGGGAGGCGCCCTTGCGAACAAAGAGCAGAAGTTGCTCCCGCGCCTTTCCGGGCCTGACCTGTCCGTAGGATTTGAACTGAAATTCTCCCGCTGCATTGGTGCTGCTCTTGCCGAATTTCCAAGATGCGAGCCGAGGTACTTTCAGGGGCTCGGTAAGGGTGTGGCTCTGGAGGGTGATTGATACGGTCTTGCCCGGCCCTACCAGTAACTCGACCGAGGCNGGNGACTGCTTTGGAAAGGAAAGGCAGGTAATCGAAACTTCCTGAGCCTGGGCCCGTTGCCCCATTCCTGCCGTGAGCAGCGTTGTCGCTAATACCATGCCGGTGAAAATCCGCCCCACGAAGATCATGCCGCATTTCGCCTCGTCCTGTTGCCGACGTCAATGCCGCTCCCTAAATCTCTTCGNCNAGAGGNATANCNCNGTTGAAGGGNCATATTCATAGTGAGGACCGAGTAACATTCGCATTGACAATGTGTTTACGTGGAGTAATCAATTAGTGTGAGCGCGCCGGCAGGATGGGGCGTAAAAAATAGGCCTATGGTTCAAAGCACCGCAGGGCGGGTTTCCATCAGGAATTCCGCTGGAAAACCGGGATTTTCCCTCATCACCACGGTGATGATCCTTACCCTGCTTGCTCTGATAGCGATTGGGCTACTCAGTCTGTCGACGGTCACTATAAGTTCCACCACGGCTCTTGATGCCCAGTTGGAGGCTCGTGCCAATGCCCGTCTTGCCTTGATGCTCGCCCTGGGCGAATTGCAGCAGCAGATGGGTCCCGACCAGCGCATTTCGGCATCTGCGTCGATTCTGGACGATTCGGTGGAATCAAGCAGTAACGAAGGTCTGAGTCATCCTCATTGGACGGGGGTTTGGAATGCGTGGGCCGCAGGTGGTCAGAGTTTTGGGGATGACGAACCCAGCGAGCACCGGACGATCGCCGGAGCGTCGAACAGGGGAATGGCACCTTCCTACCAGAAGAACCGCAGGGATCACTTCCGGTCCTGGCTGGTTTCTCTCAACCGGGAGCAGCAGCGTCTTCTCGAGAGCGCGCGCAACCTGCCGCTCAAGGGAGAGGCTGTTCCCGGGAAGGACAGCGAAGGGGTAGTCCTCATGGGTCGGGGGACCTATGGGGAAGAGGCGGAGGATTCGGAACTGGTCTCCGGAGCCCTGCTGGGAATTCGCTCCCAACCTGGCTCCGGAGCGAGCCGGTCCGGGCGGTATGCATGGTGGGTTGCGGACGAATCAACCAAGGCCCGTGTCCTTCCGGACGCCTTTGAATCCGGTGAATTGCGTAAGGGTGATCTGGTTGCGAGGGCAATGAGCGCCGGGTCGACTGGTCATGATGTCATTGAAGGGCTGGAGGAACTTGATGAATCAGGGAAGGTAGCCCGGATTCATAGCCGACGGTCGCTTGAATTGCCTTCGGGGGAGCTCCAGCGGGTCCGGCCAACCTTTCACGACGTCACGCCATATTCTCATGGGGTCCTCGCTGACGTCAGGGAAGGAGGTCTGAAGCGTGATCTTAATGCTCTGCTTGAGAGGCCTATCGAGTTGCGGGAGCAGCGAGACGACTTCATGCTATACCGCTTCGGACGCAATACGGACCGGGTCCCCCTGCAGGATCTTGCGGCCTATTACCAGCTCTACCGGGAGCAGGTTGATTATCAGGGAAAAAGAGCTCGGAACCCTCTGGGCAGGGACCTCCTTCAGATCAACAACCCTGATTTTACCCCCGGGTCCCGCTTCAAGAGGGAATACACGAATCTTTATCGGATGCCCGTCCCGGTGAAGGTTCAATTCCTGCTGAGCTATATCGGGAAGCAGCGCCAGCGCCCCCCCCGGACCGACCCGAACCAGAATCGTTACAAGGTACATATCGGGATTACTCCCGCTGTTACCCTCTGGAATCCCTATAACGTGCCGCTGATCCTGAACCATGGTCCAGATCGCTCTACCCAGATCCGCTTTTTCANCCTGCCCATCGCCCTGCGTTGGAAAAAGGTTGGGGCAAGTGGTTCCTATGAATCAGAGAGGCCCACTTCGCTGTCATGGATTACGAACCGGGATCGTTATGGAGCAGGCGTCTTCCGGGCTGGCAATGGAGATCGGCATACTGGATTCGAGCTCTTTGTAGGAGGACAGAAGCCCATTGTCTTTGCCCCGGGTGAAGTTCGTGTCTTCTCGTTGCGCCAGACCAGTGGTCCAGCAGATGGTGCCCTGATTGAGGATACCAATCAATACCGCCCGATTCGCGAAGTGGATCCCGGGTGGGATCCCAACAAGTGGTTGGAACTCCCTCGCTCCGATCGGAACAGGGACAGAGTCAACGTAGAACAGGAACTCTCTGCCCCCACCGGGCGTAATGATGACGGGATTGGTGGCGCNCTGAGTTTTGATNCCAATGACCAGATTTCCTTCAGTGTTTCGGCGGCTGAAAACGTGGATCTTGCCAACGGAGCGGCCCTGCAGTTCTTTTTTCGGCAGTCCAGCGTGGTAAGACAGGGTGAGGGAGGAGCGGGCGATAATAAGTGGATGCGGCGTCAATTCCAGATGATCTCCCGGATGCATGAGCGGGGACCCGGGGGAAGAGAAAGCGCGGCTGCCAGAGACTTCCACCGGGAATTGATGAGAAAGGGTTTTCCCGGGGAGCGAGATGAAATCGAGTTTCCTCCCATCTCAGGGCGGGAAATCATCGGTCAGACCCGTCCCTTCCTTCTGGTGAGCCTGACAGCTGGATGCGAGGTCTATCATGATACTGCTGGAGATGCCCATGGACGTCGATTCGCTTCCCGTCCCTTCCTGCATTCCACCCCCATTGTAGCCTGCCCCTTTGTAGATCGTGAGGACCATGATTCATTTTACCACCATGGCTGGAACTGGTGGGTGCAGGATATTAATTCCGTTCTTGAAGCAGCTGTTCAGGTGGATCCGAACAATGTGAATTCCTACTATGGAGGGGGCTATTCCGCGGAATACGGGACGACCCATCTGGTCCAGCAGGAGGTTCCCCTGACTCCCCTTCATTCGATTGCGGCTCTTAGTCACGCTCGTCTCGGTGGTTNCAGTCTCGCAAATGAACATCTTGGCCCAGGGGCGGGAGAGACGCGGGTCAGCTATCAGTTCACTACCGCAACCGGGGCCAATGGCCTGTTTCCGCATGTGGTACAGGCCATTGGAAATTCCTATGCACACCCCTACCTTGGAGAGGATCAGGCGGTGGGTTCATGGACCCGGCATTACAGTCAGGTGGATGGTCCCAAGAACATTCCGATGGTTGATCATTCCTATCTGGCGAACAAGGCGTTGTGGGATGATTACTTTTTCTCCTCGATTGCCCCGCACCTTGTCGAGTTATACGAGGGAGACCGGAATTTGCCCGCAGAGGAGATTGCCCGGCGAGCCTTTTTTGAAGATGGGCAGCTTCCCAACCGACGCCTCATTCCCTATCACCGGGGAATTACCGAGAATCTGCTGTCCGATCTTTTCGGGTCGGATAGTGCAGCCCTCGAGCGTGCGGACCTGATGGCCTCCCACTTGCTTATACAGGGTCCCTTTAACGTGAATTCCACCTCGGTAGATGCCTGGCGGGCACTCTTTTCCAGTCTCCGGGGGAAAGCGGTAGCAACCCTTGCCCTGGAGGATTCACTTGGTCCGGATATTCCTATCCGGGCTGAAACTTCCGACGGTCCCCCGGTATCCCCGGTAAGCGTGGCCAATGGGGTCGCCTATGAGGGAAGTCCCTCGGATCCAATTGAAGTGGAGCAGTGGCTTGCCTGGCGTTCGCTTAAGGATGAAGAGATCGACGAACTCGCAGAGGCGATGGTAGAGCAGGTCAAGCGGCGGGGTCCCTTCCTTTCCCTCTCAGAGTTCGTGAACCGGCGTCTGGGTGGTGGGGACAAGAAACTGAGCGTCAAAGGAGCCCTTCAGGCCGCCCTCGATGACCCGGATGTCAGTATCAATGCAGGGTTCCGTAACCCGGTGCGTAGTTTTTCCGAGAGTGAGGTCAGTCGTCTTGATCCACTATTTCCGGAAGCCCTCGAGGGTCCGGTGGCTTATGGTAGTGCCGCCTATGTCGATCAGGCGGACATCCTGCGAAATCTCGGGGCCCAACTCACGCCGCGGGGCGACACCTTCGTTGTCCGGGCCTACGGAGACTCCCTTGATCCNGCGGGAAAGGTCCAAGCCCGGGCCTGGTGTGAGGCTGTAGTGCAAAGGGTCCCCGAGTATCTGCAGGCAACCGGAGACCGGGCAGATCCTGCTCACCGGAAGCAGGCGGAGCTCGTAAACGAGGCGAATCGGAGATTTGGGCGCCGTTTCCGCGTCGTCCAGTTCCGTTGGCTCGCAGCCGAGGAGGTCTGAGAATACGACTGATCCCTCTACCGGAGCCTGCCGCTGGAAGCTTTGGGTGCTGCGAAGATATATAAACACGGATTGTCAGTTTCTCCGCTCGAAGTGGGGGTCTTGAGCGCATCCCTTCTCGTAATTCGTCCAAATTCGGAATTTTTTTCTGCGACTGCTTGCAGCAGGTCATCTTTTCGGATGAGTTAGCGCCCTGCAAATAAGCTCTCNGCCNGCAGGATTCCACCGTCATGGAAGCCCGTGCAGGCCTAACAAAAACCAGACCCGAACNAACCAAGTATCATGCAACTTAGAAGAGGACTTCATCCTGCCGTTGCCGCGATTGCGGCGGTCGTCGCCCTTCCCTTGTCCGCTATACACTCAAAAGCCCAACTCGCAGAGTCCGGCACTCCAGGAGACCGTGCGGTATATACCCTGGGATCAGGAGCGACCCTTGAGACAGGTTTTGGGACTGGGATCGTTCACGGGTTTGATACGGTCACGGTCGAGGATACTTCTGACAGCTATGAGCTGCAGGCTGCGGGAGCAGTGGGTCTGACCGCCGGTCACCATATTGTCATCTACGGAACCCGCTATACCAATGGGACAGGTGGTGCGCGGGCTGGCCTCGATAACACGATTCTCATTAACGGGGATGTTATCCCTTATGGTGCCGCCTCCAGTTACTCCCGGGATGGATCCAACAATAACAACTTCGTGCGTGGTGGAACGATAATCGAGGTGGAGCAGGGGGACTCGTTGGAAGTCCAGTCCCAGCGGACTGACAATCACCCTCAGACCATTGACCAGCAGGATGCCGATCTACAATTGGTAAAACTTGATGATGATCTTGATTTCCTGCGGCTGGGAGCTCTTTTCGATTTCCCGAACCTNATGAGTAATACCTCGGCGGGTCCGGTAACAGTCGGGTATGATGTGCAGGATGAAGTTGACCCTGCCTTTTCTCACAATCCGGGAGACAGCCAGATTACCCTAAACGATGTGGGGCATTACCTGGTTTTCGCCAATACCGGGGTTCGTATCAGTGGTGGAAATCGCCATCGTCAGGCGATCACCCAGCGCCTCACCCTGAATGGCAGTGCGGTTGAAGATTCCTCCACCGTTCTTTACCTGCGCTATGCAGGAACAAATGACGGCCTCGGTGGTCTCATGGAGTATGGATCGGCGTCCCTGGGAATGATTATCAGGACCGAAAACCCCGGGTCGCTCCTGGAGGTTGAGTTGCTTCGGGATAATGTTCCGACTTCCANCAATACTGCGGTGGCCCTGGAAGCCCTGCGGACCGGACTGACCATCGTCAAGCTGCCCTCCTACGGGGAGTATGTTACTCTCTCGGGCCCCTCCCAGGAAATCAGTGCCCCGCAGGGCAACCCCGAAACCCCTTTGAACCTTTCGGAAGGGTCCTCGGTTTCCAACCCTTCCTTCACATACGATGCCGGGGTCAGCGCCACACAGGTGACGATCAACAGGCCGGGCGACTACCTCTTTTTCGCTTCCCACTACCTTGATGACTTTGACACGCCTCCGGGGGAAGCCCGCACCATCACCCGCCAGGGATTCCAGACTATTCCGAATGGAGGAGTAGCAGCCAAGATTTCCTACGGCCATGGGGGGGCCTATAACCGGGACCGTACCGCTGGCAATGGAGGTGATCGTTCGCGGGATTCCGGGGACTGGGCAGGAGCGATCCTACCCCTTAACCAGGGAGACGCCGTGGAAACCACCACGGCACGTTACGGGCTTTCCAATTCCCTGATCGCCAATTCGGTTGGTCTCCAGGCCCTCAACATCGGAAGTATTTCATCGGCTCCACTCGTTCCGCAGATTGGTATCAGCGGTCCGCTCAATGTCCTGGTGGGGACCTCAGGAGCTCTCATAACGGATGAGGCCCATTTACAGACCTCGGATGCCAACACCGGTCCGGAGAGTCTGGTTTACACGATCACGAGTGATATTACCGGTGGAACGCTTGCTCTCGAAGGAAGCGTCCTGACCAATGGTTCTACCTTCACCCAGGAGCAGGTCAACAATGACCTCCTCACCTTTGATGCCGAGGGAACGGCTCAGGCTGGGGGCTTCGAGTTCACCGTCTCGGATGAGGATGGAGGCGAGGAGGCCGGGACCTTTGTTATTGTAGTAGGAATCAGCACAGAGCTCCTTGATGACGATGGGACCACGGATGAGGATACCGATCTCTTTCTTCTAGGTGGAGGAGAGGGCAGTCTGCTGGCTAACGACGAGGGCACGGCTCTTACGGTTGTGAGTCACGATGCCACCAGTGAGCAGGGTGCGGCGGTCACCGTTGCCGGGGATGGCACCTTTGCCTACGACCCAGGGGTTTCCGCGTCCCTGCAGTCGCTTGCGGCAGGTGAGCAGGCAACGGATGTGTTTTCCTATACGGTCAAGGATTTCCTCGGGAATACCTTTACCGCGACGGTGACCATCGTGGTAGATGGGGTTAATGACGACCCTGTCACCCGAAATGAGAGCGTCACCAGTATCAACGGTGGGGGAGTTACCCTGAACCTGCTCAGGAATGAGGCTGATGTTGACAGCTCTGACGTGCTGACGGTTTCGGGAGTGTCCCAGCAGATCTTCGGGGGAGGAGGTGCAATCTCCGGCGAGACCTTCAACTTCGAGTCTGTGCCTCTTGTCTTCACCTCCCAGTTCGGAGCCACCGTCAGCGCTTCAGCAGACGGAACGCTTCAGTATGACGTCAGCACTTCCTCCATCCTGCTGGGCCTGGAGCCGGGAGTGACCCTCTCAGAGACCTTCGAATACGACGTCTTTGATGGAGCGACGACAGTTTCTGCCCTCGTGACGATTACCTCGGGGGGGGCCAGCCTGCCGACCCGGGACTATGCTACCACGAGTGCAGCCGGCTCGGTGAACCTGAATATACTGTCAAACGACTTCGTGGGGGGAGCTNCTGGNGCTCCCACNCCGGGGGCAGCCCTTGATCTGAACGCAGGTGATGTCGGCAATACCGATTCAAATTGGGGTAATGGAGGCTCAGGGGGAGGAGCGCTGGTGATGGAAGGCCCCGGGACGGCCTCCGTGCTCATTACTCCGGAAGGAGCTCCGGTGGGAATTAGCGCCGCCTATGACCTCTCTGGTAGTGGTAGTGGAGACCAGATCCTCTCCCCGGACGATGCGAATAATCTCTATGGCGGTAATATTTCGACCGGTTCCTTCTCGGTCGAAGTAGTTATGCGCCCTGATGATCATGTGGGCCCGGAGCCTATCTGGGGAGCTGGTGGAAATGGCACCGGGTCCTCCCTTGTCCTGATCGATGACCAGTTGATCTTCACTATCGGTAACAGCGCCCAGGTGGCCCAGGCAGTAGCCACCATTCCGCCGAACGCTATCGCCGGGGGTGAATACGTCCAGGTCATTGGCACCTTCGACATCGCCTCGGACGTAGCTTCGCTTTACGTCAACGGTCTTCTTGTGGGACAGGGCAATGCGATCAACATAACAAATGGTGCGGCCGGGAATGTTGTCGACTGGGCTGGAACTGATGACGAGGGGATTGGTCGGTCAGCGGGTACGACGGGCGGAGATGTCAACATCGCCCCTTACCTCGGTTCCTTCGGGACGACCGATATTCCTGACTTCAATGATGCCAATGATCGCTATGACGGTGAACTGGCCATTGTCCGGGTCTATGCCAGCGCTCTTCCCCTCTCCCAGATCAATGCCAACTATGAGGCGGTCTTCGGGGAAGGGATTTCGGCTTCCGTTGCTGATATTGCCGATTTGGCAGGATCTGGCGCTCCGGTAGTGGGTAATGCCGTGGCGCTGCCCTCCGGTGCGACTGTAACGTTGGAAGCGGATGGCACTATCACATATGATCCGAACGGGGCTTTCGGCTACGTCGGGGTGGGATTGTCAGCGAGGGATTCCTTCACCTACAGTCTGGACACCAATTCCAATTCGCTTGTCACGGTGAATGTGGATGTGGAAGGGACCAATCCTGACCCACAAGTCGCTATTTCCGCGGACCAGGTTGAAATTGACGAAGGCGGTTCCGCGACCTTCAGCCTTTCCTCGAGTGCGGCGGTTTCNGGAGCTGTTGCTGTCAACCTCAGCTTCAGTGGTCTGTCTGATGAAGGCGCAGATTTCTCCGCGGCTGCTACCGTTGAGATTCCAGATGGCGGAAATTCCGCNCAGGTGACCATCGATGTCCTNTCGGATGATCTCTATGAAGGGTTGGAAAACATCATCGTGACCATCGAGAGTGTTGACGGCAGTGCAGTGGCAGGGCTTCCGGCGTCCGCTGAGACCCTTGTCAACGATGGCGACTCGGAACCGGTATTCTCTATCGCCGCGGATCAGGTCGGCGGAGAAGAGGGAACGAGTTTCCAGTTCACGGTTTCACCCGATGTGGCCTCTCAGGCCGATCGCTCGGTAACGCTGGGTTACTCCGGGAGCGCTGTGAATGGACAGGACTATTTCGGAGAGACCTCACTGGTCATTCCCGGAGGGGACTCCTCCGCCAGTGTAAGCTTTATCCCCTTTGACGACGGCCTCACTGAAGGAGCGGAAACCGTGACGCTCACCGTGGAAGCGGTGGACATCGGTACTGTGGGCGGAGCCGCGTCAGCTTCCAGCGAACTATCCGACGGAGGAGGGGCACTTCTCTTCTTCGCCGACTTCGAGAACGTTGATCCCTTCGGAGACCCGGGAACTCCGAACGGCACAAGGGTAGGATCAGATGCTCCTTTCGCCGCCAATCTAGGAACCGCGGTTGGTTCCTGGGAGGATGTCCCGGTAGCCAACGTTTCTGGAGACCTGCCTGGGATCTATCTTGAGATTGACGATGCCAAGGGAGACGGAGTGGACGAGGCCCTCGTTCTTGACCGTCCTGTTCCGGGTTCGGGGGAGATCAAGGCCCGGCTGGCGGCTCCGGCAGATATCTCCGGGGATAATGCAGCCTTTATCTCGATGGATCTTGGTAACCGCAGGACGCAGAATAGCTCCGAGGCAAAGAGCTGGCGGATCATCGGTCTAGATGATGCGGGAGAGAAATCATTCGAACTCTATGTCAGTGGTAACAATAGCGGGCCCAATAACGAGCGGCTGCATCATGTCGATTCAGCCGGACAGCTGACGCCCCTTGGACAGGCCGCGGATTTTGACAATACAGGTTCCATCGAGGAAGAGACGGAGCAGAGCCGCCTGATCCTCTCCCTGACCTCCGCTGGTTACCAGGTGGCAATCGACCGCTGGCCCATGGATGGTGCCATTGACTCGACAAGTGGAGTTCTGCCCTATGCTGGTGCTGCGACCCAGGTCAGTGCCATCGTGTTCAGTCTCAGTACCAGTCTCCTGGACACCGAAAGCAGCGGAATCATCGTTGATGACCTGACGGTTGGTGGAATTGCCGGGAATGGTGCTCCCTCGGCCACGCTTGCCGGAGAGGGCCTGCCTGATGGTGGTTCCACCTCACTTCCGGCCACCTTCCTTGCCACCGGAACGAGCATTGACGGTCTCCAGGTGGAGGATGCCGATGCCGGAAACGGGCAGCTCACCGCCACCTTCCAGAGTACTGGGCAGTCCCCCCTGACCTTTACGGCCGGCGGCCCCGCTGCAGTGGCGGGAAGTGGGACCGATACGGTGACGCTTGTGGGAACCCTGGAAGAGATCAATGCCAGCCTCGCTGCGGANCTNAATCTCCACGACTGACGCAGTAACCGGGGGCGATGCCGTGATTACCTTCACCATAGATGACGGGGGGAGCACGGGGCCAGGAGGACCAAAGTCAATGACTCATGACCTTGTCTTCTTTGTTAACGAGGGGCCGACTGTCACCATCAACCAGGCAGGGGGTCAGGATGATCCGACCGGTAATTCCCCGATTGTCTTTGAGGTGGTCTTCAGTGAAGCAGTAACCGGGTTCGAGGCGGAGGATATTGATCTTTCTGCCAGTACTGATTCGGGGCCGCTCTCTGCAAGCGTCAATGGAGGAGGGGACACCTACACGGTATCCGTCACGGGAATGACCAGTGGTGGACTGGTAGTCATCTCGGTAGCCCAGGGCGCAGCCAATGCGGCTGAGGGAGGTGCAGAAACCGAGGGAAGTCTGGTCATAGATGACTCCGTTCTCTTCATCCCGCAACTTGCCCCGTCTGCGACAAACCTCGTGCAGAATATTGAGTATGAGGTCGGGCCTGTGGACCTGGGAGATATCGTGGTAACGGACCCCAACGACTCGGTAGTTACTACCGGCCAGGTGGCCCAGTATGACTATCCTGCAAACCATGAGGACTCCCTTGCCCTTGTCCCGGATCCGGATCGGGACGCGGGATTCGCAATCGACGTTGCTTTTCAGCCTTCTGGCTTCGATGATTTTGGAACGGTAAGAGTGGCTGAGATTGGCGGGACCAGTAACGGAACCGGAATCTACCTTATCGATGGCATTCCGCACTTCGTGAGTAAGATGAATTCCGTCGCGGCGGACCTTCCCTCCAGTCTCAATGACACCGACTGGGCGGATGGTAACGTATGTGTTCCCCTCGCCGAGATTGCCTTGATCCTCGATGAGCCAGCCCAGGTTGCGGTAGTCTCAAGTCTTGATACCCTGACCTACTCGGTGAACGGATTTGGTCAGACAACCGTGCAACTGACCAATCGGGGAACCCGGTGGAACTGGAGCGGAGACGACTCGATCCGGGTCGGACAGAATACCGACGGAGGCCGGGGAGGACTTGGAACTGATGCTGAGGGCATCTTTGATGATACCGGATCGTTCCCGATGGAGGGCACGGTCAGTTCCGCACGTCTCTGGCACGCTGCTGATGCGGCTCCCTTCTCGATTCTGGCGGCTTCTACACCGGAGGAAATCACTGCTACCCTGAGCCTTACTCCGGGAGAGGGAGACCTGACAGAGCCCACCGGTGCAGTCTATGATTCCGCTACCGGAATCTGGACCATCACCGGAGCAGTCCGGGAGGTGAATGCAGCCCTTGCGGCGGTCCAGTTCCTGCCTAATGGAAGTTCTCCGGTATCTATTGATGTCGTTCTCGATGATGGCGATGAAGACGGAAGCGGGCCGCTCACCGGGACGATCACGGTTGCAACTTCTGCTCCAGCGGGCGACTCGGACAGTGATGGTATTCCTGATTCATATGAAATCGCGAATGGCCTCGACCCGAATGATCCTGCGGATGCCGGAAGTGACAATGACAATGACAGCTGGGATGCCCTGTCCGAGTATCTCATGGGAACCAGTGCCAGCGATGGAGGAGAGCGCCCGGTATTTGAAGTCGTGCACGTCAGTGCCACTCAGGTTGAGATTACCTATGGACCGGTTCTGGCAGGCCGGGTTTATGAGGTGCTCTCCGCCAGTAGCGGACTGCCCGAAGCACCGGCCATCGACACCTTCACGGCAGAGGCAGATGGTGCGACCAACACTGCCATCGATATCACCGGGGGAGAAGCCCAGGAGATTTATCGCCTGCAGGTGACGGTTCCCGGAGAGTAAGAAGGAAGGCTGGTCCTCCCTGAATTAAATCCTTACCCTGCCAGGGTCCCGGTCATGGGAACCTGGCAGGGAAATCTATCCCGGGGCTCTTTTCCTTCGGTGGGCTACTGAGGTTGGCTTGTTCTCAGGCGGAGGAATCCGCGGGGGCCCTGCTCACGGGCAGGATCAGTTGACCGGTAGATCACGTGGGCTGTCCCTGCCAGTGGATCACGGATGATGGCCGTGCGCTCGAATCCCCGGAGAGGCTCCCAGAAGATCAGGTCATCTGTTTGTTCGAGAGCGATCACCAGACTGGAATCGAGAAGGTTGAGCCGCAGCGAGATTTCAAGATGTCCCTCCTCGTCAAGAGAGAGAGAGGGAGCTCCCTCCCCGGGATCCGGGACCAGGTCACTACTGCCGGTAGCATATTCAAGGAGGGCCTCGATTCCGTCGCCGTCGAGGTCGGCGAGGGGGTTTCCGGTGAAGGTAGTACTGGCAGCAGCAGCAGGAGATCCCATCGGGTTGCTGCTGTCCCGCCAGTTCAGGGGGTCATGGGCATCTGCAGCAGGACTGGTATTGCGCAGGACAAGACTGTGTCCGTTTCCATCTGCTGCTGAGGGCCACTGAGCACCATCGCCATAAGTGAGATCGATGAGGACCCGGCCAAGGGCGTCATGCAGGATGAGCTGCTCTCCGTCATTATCCAGCAGCCCTGAGTAGGCCCCTGCTACCGGCAGGTTTTCCCCATAATGAGACTCGAAGGCACTCCGGTTTGACACGAGAAGAAGGCGTTCCCCGGGGCTAAGGCGAGTGTTGACCGGAAAGGTAAAGGTGATACCGGCCACGAATTCTGCATGGCCAAGCTCGATGGTCTCAGTATTCGAGCGATTGACCAGCTCAAGGAACTCGAGGTCTTCGGAGGGTCCGGGGGGGTTATACATGAGCTCGGAGACCGCCAGGTTGGACGAGTCGGCAAGAGGCCCTGCCAGGAAGGTCGCCTCGTTCAGGGCGGACCATTCCGTGCCGTTGAGAACGCGGGCCTTCAGAAGAGAACTTTCCTGGAAAACAGGAGGTCTCGTATAGCGGATCGCCCGGGGCGACACGAGGTTTCCCCCTGCGGCAGGGTCCCGGGGGTCGGACCCGTCCATGGTGTAGTAGATCGTTCCTCTCGGATTGGGATTACTGATGGTAAGAGCCTGCCCAAGGGCGACGTTGCCTCCGTGCTGACGAAAACGGGGAGCGTTGGTGTCCGGGTAAAGGCCACGGTCGCGCAACTGGCTCAGGAGAACTGCTCCCCGCCGGGGAATATAGGTGCCGAGGATCCAGGCCTGAGCTTCAAGGTAGTGTTCGTTTTTCGTGTAGCGGGCAAAGTCTGACGGTTGCCACCGTCCAGAGTCGATATCGTATCGGAAATCTCCCCAGCGGGCGGATTCCGCCACCACGGCTCGGTCCATCAGGTCCGAGCGGGCCCTCCAGATCGCACCGGCGGTCGTTGGCGAGAGGGCTCCACCATTGAAGAGATGGCGGTGGGNGCGGTCGGCGAAGCGCATGCGGTACTCGGCGTTGGCAACGAGATCCTGGTGCAGGCCGCTGGGACGTCCCGTCCCGTTGCGGCTGGTCATGTTGGTGTTGAGGGCATTGGAAAGAGGTTGCGGATTGTTGATGCCCCCGGGTCCATTCGGCGAGATGGCGAACTCGGAATCCCACGGGAAGAACTTGTATCCGGCGCCGTTCTCCCGCTTCCGGGCGGCCCGCCAGTTGTGTCCGTCCCAGTCACGGTTGCCGACGTAGAAGTTCACGAGCATGTAGTCGATGAGCGAGTCGACATCGAGGTATTCCAAGATGTTCGCATACTGCACCGGGTCGGCGATGTTCCCGTCGGCGATGCCGATCATGGTGTTCCAGGCATTCTTGTCGCCACTCCGGGGGGTGCCTGAGTTGAGGGCGTCGTAATCGTCGCTCTCGCCGCCGAAGTAGGACGCCATGAAGTCGCCGTCAGGGCGTTCGTGGGCATGGTAGACGCCCCAGTAGATGCCATTGATGTAGAGGTGGACCCAGCGGCCGTGGCTGCCGGCTTGGCCCATGGCGAGGTAGAGGTCGTTGACCCACTGGTCGCGGTTGTATTGGGCGTGGCGCGACTGGTAATAGTGGCGGTGGATCCAGCCGAAGTTGTATCCGCAGCGGAGCTGGAGGAAGTCGAACTCCTCGACCGCGGTGTTGCCGAAGGGCGCGTCGGCAAACATCGGGTATTCAAGCTTGCCGGCGCCGTATTCCTTGCGAAAGCGCAGACTGAGGCTGTGCTTGGGCGTGTCGGGATTGCGGCTGCTGCCGCCTTGGACGCGGATGCCGGCATCGATCTGGAATCCAGGCTCGGAACCATCGGGAATGATGAGCTCGGCTGAGACGGGACGCTCCCAGGCATCGCCCTGGCTCTGTGGGTTCTGGTAGATCCCCGAGCCGCCGAACATGTCGTCGCGGTTTAGCACGAGCGAGAGGGTCGGGAAGCTCTTGAGGGCGGCCACCATGTCCCCGGCGTAGGCGGGATCGGTGACGATGTCGGGATCCATCTCGTAGTCCGCTGGCTTGCCGGCCCAAGTGGCGGGATAGCCGGGNGGGTTGTTCGGTTGCCGGAGAATGTCATCAAGGAAGAGATAGGTCTGGGTGTCGACGTTGGTCGGGGCGAAGCCGTCCTTGAAGGCGGCTGCCCGGAGGGTGGTGGTGGTGGCGACGCTCACCGGTGCGTGGTAGAGCGTGCCATTGGCAGGGGAAGGTTCGGTCCCGTCCGTGGTATAATAGATTTCAGCACCGGGAGTATCGGTGGTGATGGCCACCGTGAAGGGTTCCTGGTAGAAGCCACGGTCCACGCTGAAGGAGGTGTCCTTGACAAAGCCTGTCACCCCCCCACCGTCATTGTCTGTTCCCGGGGTAGGTTGGCGGAAGAATCCGTTGATGCCGTAGGACACATCCTCCCTCTGCTCAGGATACCGCGGGGAAAACTCGCTGGTCACGGTGACCCTATCAGGAGAGACCAGGGCTAGGTATTCGCCGCCTGAGCGAAGGGCGAAGTTCGTGTGGAGGTTGCCACCTGCGTCAACGTAATCACTGGTTTCCTGCTGGGAAGCGAAGATCACGAGATAGCCGCCAGCAGGGATCCGGGTATTTGTCGGGAAGGACCAGAGAGTTGGTTCTTCGACATCATCAGTAAGAAAATATCCCTCGAGGTCCAGGGGAATCAGATTGGGGTTATGGATCTCGATCCAGTCAGGGTTGTTACCATCTCCGTCGAGCAGGCTTTCCCGGTTTAATGCGACGAACTCGCTGATAACGGGTGCCAGTAACTGGTCCCCCACGATGATCTGGACTGTTGCGCTGGTCGTGTTTCCGCCGCGGGAGGCAGAAAGGGTGTAAAGGGTGGTTTCCCCGGGGAAGACCTGCAGGGATCCGTTCTCGTTCACCACTCCGATTCCGGGTGTTATGGAAAGGCTGTCCGTGTTGCTGGCATTCCAGGAAAGGGTCACCGGTGATCCCGGGGTGATGGTGGAACTACTGGCAGAGAAACTGTTGATGACCGGGGGCGGGACGGGAGGATCAAAGGCCAGGGCTCCCTGTTTGGAGATCCTGGCGAGGTCTGGATCGGTGAGAACTCCAAAGCGATCCCCGGTTTGAAAGATGGCGAAGTCGTCGAGCCCCCCTCCGAAATCATTGGATCCAGCAGCGGCTGCATCGTCGGCGGCAAGGAAGGCCCCGGTGGAATGAAGGTCAATGGGGCCTGTCCCGAGTGATCCCGCCGATTCGGTGTTCGCCACGATATCGTCTGGTGAGACATCTTTCTGATTCTCAAGAACGGTCAGTTTCAGCGCGGATCCGTCCCCGGTCGTGGAGTCGTAGCGGACGGCTACGAAATACCATGTGCCATCGGCGCGAAGGTTCCGGGAGTGGGTATGCGTGGTGCTGGTCATCCCGTTCCCATCACGAAGGAGAACGCGGACCCTGTTCCCGGCGCCTGCTCCGAGGTCGATCCGGATGCCATTGGCCCCATTGGAAGTGCCGCTCATTGTTTCGTAGATGCGGTCAAAGGCATTCAGAGTGGTCGGCCGCATCCACCAGGTCAGGGTAAACTGGTCGATGGGACGGACCTCAGGTCCTGTTCCGAGATTCGCCCCGCTTCGAAGGCTGAAATCGCAGGCGGTGCCAAGGGAAGGCCCGGGAGAGGGGACCCCACGGGTTATGCCGGGGGGATTAATGAAGACCCCATTGTTCGTGCCAAGAGAGTCGGTCAAGATTGCATCGTCCGTAGGAGCCTCATCAAGAGCGTAGTGGGCTACGAGGTCTGCCGTGGAGGGGAGGTAGCTTGCCCCGAGCAGAATGCCGGCAGACAAGATAACGCTGGGAAGCAATTGGCGGGAAGTGGCCTGGGGGTGGGCCATGAAAAAGGGGTTCATTGGAAGCAGGGCGGGAAGAAGAATTCCCACCTAGACATGGTCTCACCGGAAGGGGGTTGGTTCAACCCCTAAGATCATACCGGAGTGATGCCCCAGCTGGTGCCTCGGAAGAGGTTCTTCGGATACGACAGATCTGAGAGCGAACCCCGGGGACGGGATCTGTCTTCTGTTAGATATGCCCAGAGCAGCAGCCGCTGGTCGCTTAAAGGGTTTCTCCGCGGAAGGCTACCGCCTGCGGCGGAGAAGAAGGCTTCCAAATCCCAACAGGAAAAGTAACAGGGAGCTGGGCTCGGGGACTCCGACCACGATGGCTGTACCATCATCCTGAATGGCCCATGAGTGAATGACTCCTCCCGGCTGGTTGTTTTCCTGAAGAGTAACCCGCATCCATCCGTAGGCCGTAGTGTTGTCCTGAAGGGTCAGGGAAAAGCCGAGGTGTCCAGGGGTTCCCGGGGTGAACTCGGGAAAATGGGAAGTAGGTATTCCAGATGCGCCGAAGCCCGTGGAGGTTGTGGAATTTGAATCCACTGTATCGCCGATTCCCAGTTGCCGGAGGGAATCGGTGTTGCTGGTGCCTGTACGGACGGGTTGCCAGCTTGGAGTCGATGCCGTCTGGTCAGCATCATTGGTGACAGCAGTTCCTCCGAGGAGAAAATTGACGTCTCCACCCGGAAGTCCTCCGATGGCGTTAGAGACATCTCCGGTCTCGAGGTCTATCGACACCCCTTCAAACGTTGTAGGGATGGGAATATTCTGATGAGGAAACCAGAGGATCGCACCCTGAGCCATGATGGCTGTCCCAAGTATTAGAAGGCCTGATAGCGCGGTCCTCATTCGATCGTGTAATGGAAAGATTCTGTTTAATTGGCTCCGAGTCGAGAATTACTTATCCACAGGGGGCAGAATGATGATTTGGGGCTGGAATTCCACCCTATTTCGACCGAATCGGGACTTCCCGCCACTCTCTGGAAGGACAAGGGGCAGCTTGAGCTGGACCGCCTCGATTGCGATACCATTGTCCCCGGCTCCGGTGCCGATCACCTCCGGAGCCTCGGTGGCAGCTTCGAAGGTCTCCAGATTTCGGCTGAACTCGTCGATGAAGAGAAGTCCAAGGGAGGCGTAGTCGGCCCGGCGGGTGTAGCGCATGAAGACTTCTCCGCTGACTGGATCGGCCCAGAAGGTGAGTCCTCCCTGCTGGGTGATCTCCCCGTTTGGCCCGGGATTATTCACTTCCAAGTCATTGGAGGCGCTGCTGTTTCCGAATGGGTCAAAGCCGTAGGCAAAGTCCAGCAGGTTCGACAGGCCATTGTTATTGGCGTCGTTGTCGTTGGCTCCGGCGCCGGAGTTGTCGGGACTCCCGAAGAAGGCGAGGCGCCATGCCTCAAGGGGGCTGAGGGCGCTTCCAGTAGCGCGGACATCATCAACGTAGATTCCGCCGCTGATGCCGGCATTGGTGCTCCCGGAGATCCGGAAGACGACCTGGGTGACGGAAGTCGCGTCGCCAGCATAGGAAAGTTCACCGGTGGTGGTGTCCGGGGCCGGGGTCGCCCCAAGCGGGAATTTCTCGATCTGGATGCAGTAACCAGTGCTGGTGAGTGCAATGCGGACATTGGACATGCGATCCTCATTGTAATTCCCGCTATTGTTGAAGTCTTCCACGTTTCCGATGGGGGTCTTCGTGCCGTTGCTGTCGACGTGGAAGAGTTGCTCGTGGTTGGCGCCATTGTTGTTGGCATCGAGGAAGAGCTCGAAGGACTTGTTACCAGCAGCATCAAGACCGAGGATCGTAGTGCTCTTTACGATTGAGTTGCTCTGGGTCCGCCGGGTGGCGAGGTCGAAGGAGATTACCCCGGTGTTTGATCCACTGATATTGATGCCACCGCTGAACCGGGCGGTCACATCAGTGGTCGAGGCCGGGCGGTCAAGGCGAAGAGCATTGTCCACCCCATCGCCCTTCACATCGGCCCCGCCCTCGGCGAAGACGCCGGGGTCATTGCCGGCAGCATCGGCGGTGAAGATGTTGGCCCAGCTTCCGACCGAGGTGCCAAGGTTGGCCGCTGCGGGGGCGTCGCCATTGAGGAGGGTGCCGCCGGGGGTGTTCGCCGGGTCAATGCCCTCGAAATCGGCATTGAAGACGACCTGGCCGGAGCCATCGTTGATCCCAGCGGTTGCCTCTGCCGTGTCAATCGATCCGAGGCTCGGGTTACTGATGGTGGCGACAAGGCTCTCGGATCCCTCGGTCACGGCGTCATCGAGTGTCAGCACACTTATGGTGGCAGCGGTCTGGCCGGCCGGGATTGAAATCTGGCTGTCCGGGGTGCAAAAGTCCTCAGGTCCAGCGTCGCCGCTGTAGGAGACATTGACGCTGACTTCCACGCTGGAAGCCACACTTGAGGTTACGGTGAAGTCCATGCTGCCGCCCTCGACGGTTGCCCCGGCGGGGGTGCCAATGGAGAGGACTGGTGGGCTGTCGGAGTCATCGATGGTGACGGAGGCCGAGGCGTTGGCCCCGACCACGGCGGTTCCGGCAACGCTGTCAATGGTGATGATTACGTTCTCCGCGCCCTCGTAGAGGGAGTCGGCGATGGTGGAGATGCTGAAGTCGAAGTCCGTGTTACCACTGGCAAGGGTGACAGTTGCGCTTCCATTGAAGTCACCTCCGTCGAGGGCGGTTCCGCTGTAGCTCAGGCTGGCCTCGACATCAGAGGTGAGCTCCAGGCTGGAGGTGATCAGGAAGAGGGCGTCATTTCCCTCGGTCACACTGGCTTGCTCGGCTGCGATGTTGATCTGGGCATCTGTGTTGGTTCCGTTGACGGTAACTGTGACGGTGTTGACTGCATTGAGAGCGGTATCGAGGGTGTAGGTGAAGGAGTCTTCCGCGGTGAGACCTACCCCGAGGGTGTCGAAGGCACCGTTGGCATCGTAGGTGAGGGTGCCGTCTGCTCCGAGAGCGACGGTAGCTCCGGAGGGCAGGGTGACCACCGTGGTGCCGGCCACGAGGTTGGTTTCCCCGGCCAGGTCAACGATGTTGCCAACCTGTGCGGCGGCAGAGACTCCGAAGACGGCTTCGACGTTGGCGGTGATCTCGGCCTCGGTCAGGGCGCTGTTGTAAACGCGGACGATGGAGATTTCGCCATCAAAGCGATCATTGGCCTCGTTGAAGTCAGGGATGTCAGTGGTGCCAAAGGAGCCCAGGAAAGGGGCGATGTTGATGTCTCCCCCGGTGGTGCCTTGGGACCGGCCCAGTCCCTCGTCGTCTGATCCGGACCAGTCGGTGACGTTTCCTGCTCCACCGGTCAGGACATTAACCGCTCCCCCTGTGTCAACGAGGTTGCCGTTGAGGTAAAGGGAGATCACGTCGGCAGCGATGTCAAAGGTCCCAAGGACGTGGACGTAGTCCCCACCCGCGATGGCGTTGGGCGGGATCGTCGCAATGGCCTGGGCGACCTGTGCACTGTTACCGATGGTGAAGATCAGCTGGTCGTCGATCAGGATGAGTGATGATCCGGTGCCGTTTCCACCTGATCCCCAGATGGGCTCGGGTCCGACATGGTCGTCAGGGCGGATGAGGGCCTCCACCGAGAAGGAGGAGGTGCTGAAATTGCCTCCGTAGAGGTGGTTGGCGGCGCCGGTCTGGTCGGTATCCCCCAGCAGGCCACCACTGCCGGCCCCGGAGAGGTCGTAGGCGTGGGTAATGCCCGGAGGGGAGTTTTCCAGCGGAGTAAGGAGGACGGAGCCGGTCCCGGCGTTTTCCATGGTCACGGCCCTGCCGGAGACGGTATTGCTGTTGTTCCACGTGCCGTCGGTATTCCCGGCGGCCGGGTCACTGGCATTGAGATCGAAAGGAGCTCCGGCGGTGGCGGTTCCGGGGGCGCCGCCCACGGTGTCATTGGCGAGAGCTGAAATGGCGACCGTGCTATTCGCACCGGTCGCGTCGACGGTAGCGAAATCAGGGCTGGCGCCACCTTCTCCGAGGGTGGTGAAGGTGACGGAAGCTGCTACGGTGGCTGTTCCGTCACTTGCCTCGTAAGCGATGGTCTCGGAGTCGCTTTCGCCGGTGGCGAGAGCGTTGAGGGTGGCAGAGGTGGAGGGGTCGTAGCTGAGGCTGCCATCAGCATTCACGGTGAGGACTGCTCCCTTGGGGGTGACGATGGTTCCGGGGGCCCCTCCAGCCACACTGGTGATGGACAGGGTGTCATTGGTATCCACATCGGAGTCGTTGGACAGGAGGTTTCCGCTTGTGGTCGAGCGTTCTCCGCCAGTGAAGGAATCATCATTGACGTCGGGGGCGTCATTTACGCCGTTGACCGTGATGGTGACGGTAGCCGTGGTCTGCTGGTTGAAGATGTCGGTGACGGTATAGGTGAAGGTGTCGTCGACTTGATCACCCGTATCGAGGGACTGCAGGGCAGTTGATCCAGTTGGATCGTAGGTGAATTCTCCCGTGGCGGTCACGGTAACGGCCGCGCCACTGGTGCTGCTGGCGTTGAAGCCGGTGACCGAGAGGGAACTCCCATCGTCATTCGCAAGGAGGTCGGCTCCTGAGGTGAGACTGGCCTCGGTGATGGAGGAGTCCTCGTCGGTGGACCCGGAATCAGCTGCGAGAGCAGTAGCCGCTCCCACGTTGATCACAAAGGATGCCGAGGTGGCGTTGCCCGCAGTGTCCCGGACGGTGAAATCAAACCCTCCAGTGGCGGCGGTAGCACCCGCATCAAAGGTC
The DNA here is from genome assembly GCA_002709395.1 of Roseibacillus sp. Lineage (GTDB taxonomy): Bacteria > Verrucomicrobiota > Verrucomicrobiia > Verrucomicrobiales > Akkermansiaceae > Roseibacillus_B. The sequence continues at coordinate 36,722 of PAQU01000029.1, forward strand.
AGAAGAGCATTATCAATATCAGCCTGCGTGAAGGTGTCATCGACTCCAAGAGCGGCACCGGAAAGGGAGAGGGTTCCCCCGGCTGGGGCGGTGTCGATGGTGTAGACGAGGGCTGCTGCTCCATCGCTGATGTGAGAGGTTTTCAGGTTCGAGGCGGAAGTGATGATGGTGGAAGAATTCACTACCGTGTTGAGCGGAAGATTGGTTTCGACCACCGGGGCAGTGGGAGCAGAGGAGATGCTGCCGATGTTGAGGGCCTGCAACCCGACCGAATTCGCAATCAGGGAATTGGCAAGGCCATAACGCGCAGTGGTGGTTTCCACGGCATCCCCGGCATTGAGCGGAAGGATCGCGCCGGCCCAGTCTCCGGAATCCCGGGACTGGTCTCCTCCATTTCCAGCATTGCGGTCCCGATTGTAGGAACCTCCATGGCCATAGGAAATCTTCCCGGCGGCGCCACCGTTCGGGATGGTTTGGAATCCCTGGCGGGTGATGGTGCGGGCCTCACCCGGAGGGGTATCGAAATTGTCAAGGTAGTGGGAGGCGAGGAAGAGGTAATCGCCGGCCTTGTTGACCGTCACCTGGGTGGCGCTGGCGGCGGAGTCGTAGGTGAAGGAGGCATTGGACACCGGCGAGACCTCAGAGAGATCGAGGGGGGTTTCGGGGTTTCCCTGGGGAGCGCTGATTTCCTGCGCAGGACCAGAGAGGCGGAGATATTCCCCGTAGCCAGGGAGTTTGAGAATGGTCAGGCCGGTCAGGGCAGATTCAAGGGCCACCGAGGTATTGGTGGAGGTTGGAAGATTGTCACGCTGAACCTCTACCTCCAAGACGCTGTCGGCGGTGGTCGTCTGGATGATGGTGCCGAGCGAGGCTGCTCCGGTTACCATCAACCCGCCCAGGCCGTCTCCAGACCCGGAATAGCGGATAAAGACCACGGTGGAGGTGTCCTCAATCGGATTGCCATTGAGAGCCAGGCGCTGGGTGATGGTCTGGCGGTGTCGGTTTCCGCCGCTGATGCGGAAGCCGGTGTTGGCAAAGACGAGGTAGCTTCCGGTGTCACTGAGGGTAATCTCGCTGGAGCCGGCAGTATGGCTGAATCCAGCGTCTACTTCGTCCTGGACGTCATAACTTATTGAGACCGGTCCGGCCGAACTGTTGCTCATCAGGTTCGGGACGTTGGCGCTGGCACCGAGTCGCAGGAAGTTGAGGCCGTCGTCGAGCTTGATGAGTTGGAGATCGGCGTCCTGCTGGATGAGAGTCTGGGGGTGGTTGTCCGTCCGCTGGGATTGAAACCCGATGGTATCTCCCTGAGCGGCTTCCACGATGGCTCCGCCCCGGACGAAGTGATTGTTGTTAGCTCCGTCCCGGGAATAAGTTGAGGCTGCTCCATAGGGAATTGCGGTTCCATTGAGGAGAAGGGTATTGTCGAGGCCGGCGCGCGCACCTCCTTGCCCATTAATGTAGCGGGTTCCATAAATCACGAGGTGGTGCCCGGCGGTCAGGCCGACCGCGCCGTTCTGGAGGTCAAAGCTGTCGGCTGTATCCTCCACTGCGGTGGCAGCAAAGTTGTGTTCCACAGTGGTTCCAAGACCGGTGGCGATAGTGGCACCGTTACCGATTGTATAGACTGCCCGGTCGCCGGGGGTCCCCGAATCGGCCAGTTGGGCGTTGGAGAGCAGGGTAGTGAACGCTAGAATGGCAGCCACTGGCAGAGCCAGTGCCGGGAGACACAGGTTTTTCATCTGATTGCGTGATTTGTAGTATTGCGCAAGTTCCACAGGCACTCGATGGAGCTAGCATATTGTGGTCCTTGATTGGAAAATAGAGTCGAGATGATCCTAGGGGTCAAGGGTTCTCCCGGGGTATTGGAGAAGATTCCCATATTTTCGAGAAATATTGAATTTCCGGGGATGATCGAAGAGCTGGAGGGGTGCTTGGCTGCCAGCCCAACAGTCTTGCCGGTAAAAGGCCTGAGATAGTACCAAAAAGGTAGAATTTTCGGTTCCCAGGCGGGCGATCCAAGGGGTCAGATTTGCGGGTTCTGGACCTATTAAAATAGGGATAAAAGAAGCAGATGCACTCCAAGGATTAAGAGATTTATTCCTTATCAGACTCGGGAGATAGTTCACGGATCTTAAGGTTTCTGAAGGCACACTCGCTCCCGTGGTCGGTAAGCATGATCCGGGCCCTCATCTTTCTTCCGAAATCCGGGACTTTCTTGAACTTGCTGAGGGCCACGTTGGAGAGAACCGTTTCACTCCCGCAGGTGTATTTGAGTACCAGTTTGCCATTCAGCCAGTGGGATACCTCGTTGCCCTTCACCGATACGAGTGAATGGTTGCTTTCGGGGGCGACCTTGATTTCCGGTAGGTCCGCAGGGGCGAGGACTGCGTAGAATCCGGCGGTCGCGCCCTTGCCGGGTTTTCCGCCCGGATTGGAGAGCATCTGGTATTCGTGCCCGAGGTTACCCCGTTTTTCGTCTACGAAGTATTTGACTCCATTGTTTCCTCCCCTGGCCATACGCCACTCCCAGGAAAACTCAAAATCTGTGAACTCATCCCTGGTCACGATATTACCGGGTTTCTGTCCCGCTTTCTTGATCAGCCAGCCCTCTGAAACTTCCCAACCCTGGTCGGGAAGGGACTTCTTTCCAAAAGCCCGCCAGGCTTCCGCGGATTTTCCGTCGAAGAGAAGTTGCCACCCGGCAGCCTTCTCCGGTGGGCTCAGGGTGTTCGGTTTTGCATCCTCCGCATGAGAGGTGATGGTCACTACGGCGAAGAATGCGGCCGCAATCATGGCGGGACAGTTCACAGGTCGGTGTTTCATTGCAGTCTGGGTGAAGGTTGGACTGCGACACCCCTGACCGCAAGCACGGGACGAGGATGCTGCTCCCTGATGAGGAGCGCCGCGCTATCGTCGGTCAACCCGGAGGCGGGCGAAGTGCTGGGGATGGTTCCCAGTGGGTATCGCGAACCGGTAGGTGGTCGTTCCATCCGGAAGCTCCTCCCGGGAGATGAGATCTTCCGTGGTTGCCAGGGTCCAGTTCTGTAGATCGGAGGAGAATTCCACCCAGGTGGTTACTTCATCAGCGGCGGTGAAGGTCTGGAAGGAGATGGCCGGCAGGTCATTCTGGCTGGAAATCCGGAGGGTGCCGGCGACTGGGAGGGCATAATCAAGCAGGGTTTGTCGATCGTTCCCGGACAGTGGGAGGGTATCGGAGTCGCCCGGATTCCCTGCAGGAGAGATGCTGGAACGCCATTCCAGGGGATTGGAGGGAATTGGGTTGCGGGAGGCAGCGAGGATGAGGCTTCGCCCCGAGCCATCGGGGGCCTGCGGCCAGGGCAGAGTATCTCGGAAGCGAAAGTCCCGGATGATGGAACCGTCCCGGGCAACGAGGGTGAGACGTTCTCCCCCATTGGCGAGTCGGGTTTCGTTGGCAAAGGCACCAGCGATGGGCAGGCCAAGACCATAAGCAATTTCAAAGGCAGTAACGTCCTGGACGACGAGGATGCGCTCGCCAGGTGCAAGCATGGTGGTCTCGGGAAAGGTGAACTCGATTCCATTGGTGAAGGTGACCCCGGTCAGGTCGAGATCTTCGGTCGAGATGTTAATCAGTTCGATAAACTCAGTAGGAGCATCCCCAACTGGATGGTAGTGAATCTCGCTGATGGCCAGATGGTCAGCGGTGGCTGGGGTGCCCACCGTGAATGTGGCACTGGTGATTGCCGACCAGGTGCCGTTCCGGAGTGCCCGGGCACGGAGCCGGGTGCTTCTCTCGAATGAAAGAGGAAGGCCCTGATAGGTTAGTGCGGAAGGGGAGATGCCCGAGGAGATTGTTCCGTTGGCGGCAACCAGCTCGGGAACGAAGAGGAGATCGTTGCTGTCATTTTCCTCGTTGAGACAGTGGACTGCGAGGACATTGGTGCCGAGACGCAGGCGGTTGATGACATTGGCGAGGTTGAACTGGGTGAACTCAGCAGCAGCCCCATCGGGATGACCCGCAGAGGCATTGGAATTCCAGACAGGGCTGACCGGCCGATTGGCAGCAGCAGCTTCCCTTCCGTTGAGGTAGGCAACAAATCCGTCATCATATCGTGCCCGCAGGGTAAGGGACGAGATTGCGTTGAGTTCGGCCTGGTCCCGGATCTCGAACTCCCAGCGGGCGTAGGCTGATCCGTTGGCGTTGTGCATGCTGCTCAGGTCGATGCCGAACAATCCCTCGAACCCCGAATCCAGTTCGAACCCGACGCCGCTCGCACCGCTGAGCCAAAGGGAGTCATCGAATCCTGTCTCGATCCAGTCGAGGCGAAGAGTGTCATCGGTGGGAATGAAAGCACGAGCAGGGGAGCCCTCCGGGAGGAGGATGGTCTCGGTTCCGGCGGTAGTGGGGCGACGAGGATCACTTCCATCCAGGGTGTAATAGACGGTGCCTCCGGTGCTGGTAGTGATGGAGACTTCCGCCGGTCCTGCAAGGAGTCCGCCGTGGGGAGTAAAGTCCGGGGCGCTGACCGAAGGGTAGAGACCACGGGCACGCAACTGGGAGAGAAGGATCGCGGTGCGTTGTGGGAAGAAGTCGCTTTGCATGGTATCATACATGTCCTGCCAGAAGGTTTCCCTCCGGGCCGGGGGAAAGCGGTGGCGGTCTCCCCAGCGCACAGCCTCGGCGATCAGTGGTTGATAGATTTCGTTGGCGCGGGCCTCCCACAGGCGGGCAGCACCTTCCGGGGTGAAGGTTCCGCCGTTAAAGCAATGAAGGTGTACCCGGTCTGCAAAGCGCAGGCGGTATTCCTCGTTGGCGGTCAGTCTCTGGTGGACGCTGGAAGGAAAGTTCGGGGTATTCTCGGAGGTGGCGTCATTGTTGCTGGAGTTCGTTCCCTGGGTGGCATTTCGATCAGTGCGTTCGGAATCCCAGGCGAAGAGCATCCACTTTGCATCCCGTTCCCTGCGCCGTCCCGCCCTCCAGTTCGATTGGTCCCAGTCGGTGTTTCCGGAATAGAAGTTAGTCAGGAAGTAATCGATCCAAGTGTCGGGATCGATGAAGATGAGGGCATTGGCATAGTTTCGGGGGTTGCTCAGATCCCTCCGAGTAACGGCCAGGGTGCGGTTCCACGCGCTCAGGTCTCCATCAACGACCTCGAGGACGCTGGCGGTTCCGGCGTCCTTGATGGCATCCCAGTCTTCTTCATTTCCACCGAAGTTTGCGGCCAGCATGTCATCCTCGAAGCGTTCGAAGACATGATACATCCCCCAGTAGAGTCCATTGAGGTAGAGGTGGGCGTAAATCTGATGTTGAAACGGCTGGCCAGTGGCTCGCTGGGCATCACGGTGCCACTGGTCACGGATATACTGCGCGCGCTCTACGACCCCTGGGTTGAGCCACGAGTCGCCATTACCCCCACGCAAGATAAGGGAGTTGAACTCGGTGACCTCTGAATCGGGAAAGAGCGGAAAGCGGAGCTTGGTTGGACCATACTCGGAGCGGAAGACGGCCCTCAGGTTATGCTTGCCCCGGTTCGCACTGCGACTGGCCCTTCCCACGGCACGGATCCCACCGTTCAACTGGGTCTGTTCTCCGTCGGGGAAGTCAAAGAACTCATAGGAGCAGGATTTTTCCCACTGTTCCCCACGCTCATTGGAGTTGGCGTAGAATCCGATCTCTCCGTCGAAGAGGTCGTCCGTATTCATAACCACCGAGATTGTGGGAAGGGAGCGCAGGGACCCGATGATTTCCTCCGTGGAATAGGCGGTTCCGATGAGGTCTGGATCCATCTCATAGTCGGGAGTGCGGTTGCCCCAGTTGGCTGGAAACCCGGAGGGAGTTATGCCCTGGGCGAGTACGCTGGCAGGAAAGATGTAGGTATGGGTATCAATATTGGTAGGGACCTGCCCGGCCTTGAAGGCTGCCGCCCGGACTGTCGCAGTGGTGCTTATGGTCAGGGGGTTGGTGTAGAGAGATCCGTTCTCAGGAGAGGGCTCGCTGCCATCAAGGGTATAGTAGATGAGCGCTCCCTCGGTATTGCTGGTAATCGTAAGCTGAAAGGGTTCGTCGTGGAAACCACGGTTCGGATTGAACCTGGTGTCCGATACGAAGGCCTCGGCATCCGGTTCGCCGGTATTACGGTCTCCGGGCGTCGGGGTCAGAAAGTAACCAGCGGCCCGGCGGCCGAGGTCGATTCCGATGAGTCGGGCCTGAAGGAGAAAGTCACGATCACCCGGGTTGAGGTTGGCTCCCTGCAGGGCGAGAACATTGTCGACGGGTCGCAGGGCCGGAAGGGCCGGGGAAGCATTGAAATCCGTCACGGTCGCAGTCTCGGAATCTGTCCTTCCGCTCAGGGCGGTTGCATTCCACGGGTTTCCCGGAGGAAGATTATCGCGTGCTATTTCAACTCCATTCAGAAAGGCGCTTACTCCGTCATCGTAGCGCAATGAGAGGCGCAGTTGATCTAGTCCATGATTCGCTGGCAGGTCGAACCTGGCGCGGGCAAAGAGAGAGGAATTCATGTCAAGCATCTCGATTCCGACGTCGGTGGAGATGTGGTTTCCGGGGCCTTCGGGGCTGGATGGCCGGGAACTGCCGTCAGCAAGTCGAGCGACGTCAGCCGGATCCAAGGCTGTATCGTAGATTGCGACGTCCGCCAGTTTGCCAGAGAAGTAGCGGGCTGATGTCAGTTCTCGTCGTCCAATGACGAGAGGGACGGCGTTTGGGCCTGAAATGTCAGTGTTGAGAGTGAGGTTTACGGTTCCGCTCACGGGGTCGGGTCTTCCATCGATATAAAAGAGGATATCTGAAGTGCCGGGGGAGGAGTCTTCCTCGAATACAACTGCGACATGGTGCCACTGGTTGTCCGCGATGCTGGTAGACCCTACGGCGTTGCCTCCACCGACTTCGCAGCGGATGGCTCCCACCGTCCCACTGGCGGGATTACTGTTCAGGCGGATGTGGTAGCGCTGGGAGTTTGAGTTGCTGGTGCCCCAGGAAACGATGCCGTGGTCGGAGGTGTCCGTGGATTTGACCCAGAAAACCACGGTGCGGGAGCTGGACCCACCAATTCCAGGGAAGGTTGTCTGTAAGTAGTTACTCGTGCCATTGAAGCGCAGCGAGGATTCCGGTCCGCCCGGGACTTGTGGAGAGTCCGGATCCCAAAATGAGGGGCTGTCGCCCTCGGTGATAAGGGAACCTGGAAAGTTGCCAGCGGTGTCGCGGGCTATGCTGCCGAAACCATCATCAAGTGGCCAGTGATTGAGTGGCGTGCTGGCGTTCCCTCCACCACCGTCGAGGTCAAAGCCGATGCCGGACAGTCCGGGACTCCACGGGCCATCATCAAAGGCAGGGTCTGGCCAATCCGAAGCGAGGGATGTTTCTCCGGTAGGAATGAGATAGCGAAGCGGGAAGCTTCCTGACAGGAGTTCGAATTCCAATGCCGACTCCCCGGTCCCATATGAGATATCGGGTCGTTGCCGGGGAAAAGGGACTGTCTCGGAACCAAACTCGGTGAGAATGGTGGAGCCGTCGGGGGCGATGAGGGCAAGATACTCACCACCGGCATCCAACTGGAAGTTGGTGTGGAGTTTCGCCGGGGGTGAGCCGCGGTTCTTTCCTGATGCGAAGACAACAAGGTATTCGCCCCCTGCGATGTAGGAACCTGCAGGGAAGGTCCACTTGGTGGGTTCAGAAGAGTTATCGGTGAGGGAATAACCAGCAAGGTCGATCCGGGCTGGGTCGGGATTGTGGATTTCAATCCAGTCAGGAAAGTCTCCGTCCTCATCGGCAACGATGCCGTCATTGCTGGCCATGAATTCTGTGATGCGTGGGCTGCCGCTGGCGAAGGAAGTGGTCAGGAGCAGCAGGAGCAGGGGTGCCCGGAAGGGGGGCGGGGGCGAGGGAAGCATGAGTTGATTCTGGGGGAAGGGATTCTGGCGTTCGTTCCCTCGCACCTGCGAGTCTATGGGTTTGAGGGAACCGGGAGGGAACAGATCCTTGGGGGATTATCACCCGGCGAATGGATTTGATCTATCGAAATCCTCGTTGCCTCGTCTCAACGAGTCTCATTTCGTTCCCTTTCCCGGATCTGGGTCTGCTGCTGAATGTTTTCCTGTTTTTTGTTCGGAAGCAGGTCCTGGCGCGGGGGTGTGATTGTCGGAAAGCCCCAGGGTGAGTGCTCCCCCAATGCGGGGATCGCTGGAGCCTTGGAAGATTCCCTTGCGGAGCATAACGGTCTGGGTTGAGCCAATATCCGGTGCGACTCGGATCCGGTGGCCGCGAGCGGACAGGAGCCTGGCCTGCCCATCGTTCATCCCGTGCTCGATGCGTAGTTCGTCAGGAAGCCACTGATGATGAAAACGGGGAGCGTGGGTGGCTTCCGCGACATTCATGCCGTGGTCGACGATGTTACAGACGATTTGCAGGACGATATTGATGATCCGGCTGCCTCCGGGACTACCCGTGGCCACGAGGGTGCCGTCGTTGCTGAAGAGGAGCGTGGGAGTCATCGAGCTCAGCATTCGCTTTCCCGGTTCGATTGCATTCTGGCGACCGCCGATCAGGCCATAGGCATTGGGCGTACCTGGTTTGGCAGAAAAGTCGTCCATCTGGTTGTTGAGAAGTATTCCCGTCCCGGGAACCACGATCCGGGACCCGTAACTGAAATTCAGGGTGTAGGTGTTGGATACGGCGTTGCCATTGCGATCAATCACACTGAAGTGGGTGGTTTCGTTGCTCTCAGGCCGGGGCAGGGGGCCTAGTCCGGGAGCGACCTTTGTACTGGGTGTGGCGCTGTTGTGATCGATTTGCCGTGCCAGACGGCGGGCGTAGTCCCGGGACACCAGTTCCTTTGCCGGGACCTTGACGAAGTCTGGATCTCCAAGATAGCGCGACCGGTCGGCATAAGCCCGGCGCATGGCCTCGGCAGTGACGTGAATTGCCTTGGCGGAGTTGTGGCCGTAATCGCTGATGGGAAAGTGCTCAAGGATGTTGAGCATCTGGATCAGGTGCGTTCCTCCCGAACTCGGAGGAGGCATGGACACCACCTTCCAGTTGCGGTAGCGACCTGTGACCGGGAGGCGCTCAACTGGACGGTAGTCGGCAAGATCCCCACTGGTGATCAGTCCCCCCCTGGCTTTCATGTCGTTGGCGATGGCAGTTGCCAGTTCCCCCAGGTAAAACACTTTCGGACCGTGTTCCGACAGGAGTCTCAGACTCCGGGCGAGATCCTTCTGGATAAGTCTGCTGCCTACCGGCCAGGCCTTGCCTGCAGGGTTCAGGAAAATTTTCCGGGCAGCCGGGTCTTGCCGGAAGTCCCCGGCATAGGCGTGGATGGACTGGTGAAGATCTTCGCCGACGGGGAATCCGTTTTCGGCAAGTTCGATGGCAGGTTGCAGAGCGCGACGGAGGGAGATTGTTCCGTAGCGTTTCAGGGCGAGGGCAAGTCCACGAACTGTGCCGGGGACCCCTGCTGCCAGATGGGTGTGGCGAGAGAGCCTCGGGTCAGGGTCTCCTTCTCCATTGAGGAAGATGTCCCGGTGGGCTTTTCGGGGTGCCTTTTCGCGGTAATCGATTGCCACCTGACGCTTCTCACCGGCAAGGTGTATCAGCATGAATCCTCCTCCCCCGAGGTTGCCGGCCCGTGGGAGGGTGACTGCCAGAGTGAATCCGGCGGTAACCGCGGCATCGACGGCGTTTCCTCCTTCCGCAAGGACGGCGATGGCGGCCCGGGTTGCATGGGCCTCCTGGGTGGCCGCCATCCCGCCGTGACCTGTTACAGGTTGAATGAGGGGGCGGGATCGGTCCGGGGGTGCCGCTGCGTCCTGTGCCTTCAGGGGAAGAGCGAGGACAAGGATCAGGAGAGAGAAAGTTCCTGATACGGCGCAGCTGGTGATGGAATTCTTGCGGGGCATGAACCGGTGTTGTTCTGCCTTAACGGGGGGGGTCTTGAAACCCAGAAACGGAGCCTCCTGTTTCACGGGTCTCATTTCAGGTGAATTGAGTGGACCTCAAGGATCAGAGGTGGAGCATGGGGTCGAGATGATTCCTGACCCCAGATTATACTCCCCCCTCGCCGCTTGTTCCATTCTCATGCTGGGATTGGCTGGTGGAGCATGTGCCAACCCTTCCAAGGAGCAGTTGGCCAGCTGGCTGAAGCAGTTTCCGCAAGCTGATGCCAACGGGGACGGTGTTCTCACCGTTGAGGAAGCCAAGGCCTACCGTGACAGGGTGCAGGGAAGAGCCCAGCGGGGCGCGGCAAGGTCCTTCAAGGTCCATCCCGGATGGGAAAAAGACAAATTTCCGGAGCACGCGGTGTGCTATCAGTCACCGGAGAAGATCAGGGAAATCTACGCCAAGGGACTCGGTTCCGGACGGAATCCAGTGACATCCTTCCCCAAGCCGAAGGATGGAGGCCTGCGCATTGTGGGAACCGGTCACAGTTTCATGGCCCCCGGCTACAAGACCCTCCCCATAATCTGTGAGGCAGCCGGTTTCCAGCAACCTCTTCATCTTCATACTGGAGGAGGAATGACGGGGAGTGCCCGCTTCAAGTGGGAGCAGGAGAACGGGATCTTCCAGTTTGAGGGGAAGCCGAAACCCAAGCTCCTGGCCTCCATTGCGAATGCCGAGTGGGAGGCCATGATGTGGGGACCTTACTTTCAGGACCGTCCGGAATACTATCTGTGCTGGATGGAGTTCTGCCTGAAACATAACCCGGGGATGAGATTTTACCTCTCCGACGCCTGGCCGCAGATCGAACATCTGGAAATGATCCCTGATTCAAAAAAGGGTTTTGTCGCCGAGACTGTTGCCAGCCTGGGCAAGCTCAAGAATGAGATGTATGGGGAGATTGTAACCACCCTGAACAGGAAGTATCCCGGCAAGGTGCATGTTATCCCTACTAGTGATGCAATGGTCCTGGCTTCGCAATACTTCGAGCGGGGTGAGCTTCCGGGCGTGGAGGGGCTTCATCGCTCCCTTGGGGGAAAGAAGCGATCCCTGTGGAGAGATAAACTCGGGCACCTCGGACCGGGATTTGAGTGGCTCGAGGGCTACGTGTTTTACGCCTCGCTCTACCGGCAGTCGCCGGAGTTGATCAAGAAGAGGATCGAGATGGGTGACTTCCCCGGAGCGAAGCTCGACCGGGCCTTTCGCAGGATCGCCTGGCAGGCTGTCACCGGGCACCCCTTGTCCGGTGTTCGTGATGAGAACGGGGATGGGGTGGCGGATTGAGACTGACCCCCTGGTTCCGGACCAGGAGAGACTCCATTGCCCTTTGGTTACTTGACGGAAATGTCGTAACAGAGAAGGAGGTCCTGGTCGCGGAGGTAGAGTTTTCCGTTGGCGATTACCGGGTGGGGCCAGGCCTTCTTGTCGCTGCGTTCAGGTTGTTCAAAACTGCTTACTTCCTTCAGTTCCTTTGAGGAAGCCTCGATAAGGGCCACCGGACCATTTTCACTGCGCAGATAAAAGTGCCCGTCCGCGTAAACGGTGGCGCCCTTGCCTGCGCTCCGTTCACGGTAGATGAGTTCGCCGCTCTTGATGTTCATGCAGGCGAAGGTTCCACCACTCGATCCAAAGACGTGCCCCTTCAGTTCGATCACTCCGCCATGGTGATTAGCGAATTTCCGGCTGGAGTGAATCTCCTCAGCTGACCACTTCCCGTCCTTCTTTTCGATGCGGAAGGCATTGCAGCCGACGCCATACGACGAAGTAACCCAGACGATGTTTTCGTGGACCACCGGGGTAGTGATTACCGCCGTCTTTCCGGGGCGCTCTGCCTGCCAGAGGATCTTGCCTGAGGTTGGGTCGATTCCAACTACGCTCTTACCTGTGAGTTGGACATACTGGCGGACGTCATTGATGGTCGCGATGATGACCGAAGAATAACCGGCAGGGTCGGTCCACTCACTGGTCTGCCAGAGCGTCTTACCCGTCTTCCGACTGAGAGCCACGACGCTACCCTTGCTTCCCCCGGGAGTGCAGATGACCGACTCTCCGTCAACGAGGGGAGACTCGCTCCAGCGCCATCCCGACATCATCTTCCCCTCGAATTCGTCCTGCAGGTTTACCGACCAGACTTTTTCGCCGTCGCTCGCGTTGAGGCAGACAAGGTTGGAATGCTGGTCCAGGGCGAAGACTTGTCCGCCGTCCACGGTGGGAGTGCTGCGGGGACCGGGATATCCCCGGTGTCCCCCTGATTCGCCAGTACGCGTTTTCCAGACCACGGACCCGTCTGCTTCCTTGAGGGCCAGCACGTGGCAGCCCTCCGTGAGATCTCCCAGAGTATAGATGATTCCCTTTGATACAGCGATACTTGAGAAGCCGCCTCCTGCGGTTCGGGCCTTCCAAGCGAGGGGAGGACCGTCAGCAGGCCACTTCTTCAGGAGGTCACTTTCCCCAGAGCGCCCGTCACGATTGGGACCGCGCCATTGTGGCCAGTCCTCAGCAGGGGCGGGAAGAGAGAGGCAGGGGACGGCGAGGGCTAGAAGGACAGGAGAGAGGCAGGCGGGGAAACAGATGCGACGCATGATGGTTGGTTTTAGCATGTTGGTGGAAGAGCGGAAGGGATTTTACGGATTCAGGTAAAGAGCCTTTTAACTGAGTGTGAAACGGAGTCTGTTCCAAGTGATAGGCCCGGTGGGACGGGCCTTTCGCATGAGCCCGGGGTGATTCACTCGATAGCCTTGATCTTGTTCCAGACCGGCCCTTTCCCTTCAGCAACCTTATTGCCCTCGCGGTCAATGAGGATGTAGGTCGGGAGCCGGTTGGAGTAGTGGGTTAAGAGGGAGGCATCGATTTGATTCCTCATGATAGTGGGCCACGGGAGTTTATCTTTTCTGGCCCATTTGAGCGCTGCTGCGTTGTCCCGGTCCCGGCTGAGGTGAATCATTTCGACTTTGGGATTGGGAGCCACGTCTTTCTGGTAGGACTCCACCAACTGTGGAGCGGCTTGGACGCATCCGCCTCACCAGCTGGCGGAGTAGTAGAGGATGAAGTAGTCCGGGAGGCTTTTAAATTCGTGGGGAACAAAGGCATCGCCTTCCAGGACCTGCATCATGGTGAAGGCCTTGCCGATATCGGTAAGGGAAAATTCCTCCATGGCAGCCTTGTTCTGCGCCGTGCCGTCCCGCTTTGCGGCCTCCTCGGTCAGAAACGTCTGGTCCGCCTTGGAGAGCTTGTCGACAGAGAAGGTGAGCGTTCTTCCGTTCCGGATGGTGACCGAGACCTTCCCTTCGGCGGCATCATAGGATTTGAACTTTCCTTCGAAGGTCCTAGTGCCGTCCGCGCTTGTCCATGTGCGGGCTGGAAGGAGTCCCAGTCCGAGGGCGGTGGCAATGATCAGGCATTTCTTGATTGATAGTTTCATGGAGCCGAGTGGATTTTCAGGAACGGAGGGAAGTTTTTCGAGCTCAATTTCCTGCTGGGAAGAAAGACGTTCATGGGGGCTGCAATCTTTCATGCGCGTCCGGAGCGCGCGGTTCATCATCCCTCCTTTTGTCGCGGGTCAGGAAAGTTGGAGGCGGTCAGGAGCTGAGTCGGGCCGCCAGGGTGACGGCTTCGAGGAGGCTTTGGGGGTTGGCTTTCCCCTTCCATGCAATGTCCAGGGCAGTGCCGTGATCCACAGAGGTTCGTACGATAGGCAGGCCGAGGGTGCAGTTAACGGCCCGATCGAAGACAAGGGCCTTGAGAGGGATATGCCCCTGATCGTGATACATGCAGATAAATGCGTCGGTAACAGCCCGACGTTCCTTCAGGAATGCGGTATCCGGAGGAAGAGGTCCATCGATCCTGATGGCGCGAGACCGGGCGATCTCAATGGCGGGGGCGATGATTCGTTCCTCTTCTTCGTTTCCAAAGAGCCCCCCTTCTCCCCCGTGGGGGTTGAGGCCACAAACCGCGAGCGTCGGCTCCTTTCCCCGCAGGTGCTTCATGGACTGATGGGTGAGTTCGATTACGTCCAGAATCCGTTCCGTGGTGAGAAGACCGGGGACCTCATGGTAACCGACGTGAACAGTGACAAAGCTGCAGGTGAGAATGTCGGAAGTGAGCATCATGCAGAAGCGCTCCGCCCCGGTGTGTTCCGCGAAGATCTCGGTTTGTCCGGGTTGGAGGATACCTGCGCCATGGAGCGATTTCTTGTTGGCAGGGGCGGTGGTAACCGCGTCGACATCCCCGCGAAGGCAGGCATCAATGGCTTCCGTGAGATAGCGGTAAGTGGCTCTGCCGGTTGCGGGACAGGTTGTTCCCGGGGAAAACTGATCGAGGGAAATCGCGTTGAGATCGCAGATGGAGGGGGTGTCGCTGGTGCTCAGTTCGGTCAGTCCGAGAATCGAACCTGGCGTCGGTCTGCCAGTTTTTTCCGCGCACCGTTTCATTACCCCGGAGTCGCCAAAGACGATGGGGATGCAAAGGTCCGCAACCTGCTTGTTCTGGAGGAGATCAAGGCAGATCTCCGGGCCGACCCCTGCAGGGTCTCCCATTGTTATGGCAATTTTCGGGCGGCTCATGCGGCGTTCCTGTCTATCGCGGTAAAGGCATGGACGCGATGATGGATTTCAGCGTCGTCTGGTTATCCGTTTTCGAGGACTTTTCATGTGCTGGCAGATCTCCGGATGTAAATGGAAGAAGGAGTTCAACCGGGGAAAGGGTCATTTGCAAATTGCTTGTAATCAAAGCTGTTGGGGACACCTGTGGTGGTTCTCACGATTTCATACAGTGCTAATTCTTAGAGGGTGCTGTCCTGGTATGCGCAGTATGAGGATGAAAAGGCGGTTAGGATTCGAAGTCGTATCTGCTCTTTCATGAATGGGTCGCGGGTGTGCAGATGAGGGTCAGGGCATTGCCATTCTGATATGATTGGTCTGAAGTAGATTGTTCTTGTCATGGATTGAGTGCTGTTGGTGAATAGTCTGCCGGGAAGTTGTTTTAGTGCCTTCATTTCCCTGCACTGGATTTGCGAGAACCCCTCAAAGACCGATGAAAATTTACGCCATAAGTCTCTTCTCTTTCCTTTGTGTTGTTGTGATGTCTGCGGATCTCGTGGCGCAGCACACCCCGGAGCGGGTTCTCTACCGCCGGACCAATGACGCGGGCGTCGACTTCAGTGGAGCACTACCCGGCAATATTGACCAGGAGGCGCCCATAGGGGAACTCGACGACGGATCCTTCATTTCCCCCCACATCGATGTGGATCGCGAGCCGGGAACCGCACCGATCAGCCTGACCGGTGACAATTTCGACCTCGCCTTCGTGTTTCAGTTCTACGATGCCGACG
>PAQU01000030.1 GCA_002709395.1 Roseibacillus sp.
AGAAGCGTTTTACCGGCACGAAGCTCCTCGATCTGTCCCGCAACCGCCTCCGCCTTTCCCTCCTCCATCAGTTGCACCAGAAGCGCCCTCCGGTCCTCGGCCTGCTTGGAAAAAATACCATAGGCCAGGGCCGCCCCCAGGAGCAGCACAACCACAACCGAACTCGCGACCAGGCGTGCTCTCCGCCGGCTTCGCCACCGTCCGATCACCTGTTCCAGCTGGGCCCGGAGGGCCGACTGGCGGGCTTGGTCCGGAGGCGAGAACTCCGCCCGCAACTGGGAGAGCTCCCGCTCGATGCGCTGCAGTTCCTCCAGGGAAGTCCCCGCCGACCGGGCGTCGACCCCGACAGGAGTAACCGATTTCGCCTGCACCTCGTCGCCAAGGGCCGCCAGCTCGGATGAGAGTTGCGCAATCCGGGCCTGCCTCTCCGCCTCCATCTGTCCCTCCCGGATCTTAGCTGCAATAGAGACTTCGCTCTCCCGCTCCTCTTCCCCCAGGCTAATCCCGAACGCCGCAAGTGCATCGGTGAGCTCCTTGTGGATAACCGAGGCCTCGCGCCAGTCGGCGTTCTCCGTGGCGAGAATGGAACCGGCCTGCGAGAGCCACCCGGGGATCTGCCCGAGGGCTTCCTCCCGCTGGAGCCGCCAGCGACGCTCCGTGGCCTGCCCATAAACCGCCTGCTTCTCAAGTTCCTCCGGGTTACCCGCGTTTTCCAGCTCCTCCAGCAGGGCCAGCATGTCGGAATCATGCTCCTCCTCCATCGCAGCCTCAATCCGGCCCAGCAATTCATGCACCTTCTTGCGCTCGAGACGCTCCAGTTCTCCCCGGGCGTTACCATCCTCGGGCATCATGCGCACAATGAGACGGGCCAGAGAATAGGCCTTCTCGTCATCCCGGGCGAGAGCCGCGGACCGGTATTCCTTGTAGAGGGGGTGTCCGGGAGAAAGCCCCTGGCGATAGAGCTCGTCCAGCCGGTCCACGGTGTCGGCATCAATCATGGGGGCCACCTCGTGGCCGTGCTCCTGACAGAATTCCTGCCAGTCCAGCTCACTGCCGAACGAAAGCTCCCCGGCCCGCTCGATCAGGCAGGGCTCCATCTCTGCAAACTGCAGGGCCTGCAAGGCCCCATCGGCCTCCAGCATCTCGGCCACCTGCACGAGGCGTTGGTTCACCGCCCGGCACTCGCGCGCATAGTTGATCGCCAGCACCTCGGCCCCCTCCCCCTTCACGCCGCTGGCAAGGCAGCCCTGGATCTCAGTGATCAGTCCCCGGAGTTCGGCATTCTTCATCTGACTCATGGTTTGCTTGAAGTCCTAGGGAGTAATCCCTTCGAAGAGGAGGTGCTTCTGTCCATCGTTCAACCCTTTTGTCCAGACCTCCAGCCCGCGGCGTATTACGTTTAATCTATCTTCTCTTTTTTTCACGTTACGCTTTTGAGCCGCTGCTAGATTACTTCTTTTCAGCAGATCCTC
This sequence comes from Roseibacillus sp., assembly GCA_002709395.1. Classification (GTDB taxonomy): domain Bacteria; phylum Verrucomicrobiota; class Verrucomicrobiia; order Verrucomicrobiales; family Akkermansiaceae; genus Roseibacillus_B. The sequence goes on from PAQU01000030.1 coordinate 1,473, forward strand.
TGCATACTTGATTAAAGTTGGCGAGTAGCCTGGGTCTTTCCCTTTATCATTTTCGAAGAGGTCTTTCCAGTGGTCCTTTTGCATCTCGCGGGTCGACACCTCCTTTACGGCCTTGAACAACTTTTCAGCCCATGGCTTCTGCATTTTCTCATGATCCTCCGCCTTCATATCACCCTTCTGTTTTTCCAAGTAGCCCCTACACTCACCTAATTTTTCCTGCAGATGCTTTCGCGCGACATCTCTCTTTTTCTTTACTTTTTCCCCCTTCTCCTCGACCTCGTATTCCTCCCACTTGGGTTCAAGCTTGATGGCCTTGGGCATTGGGATCACTTCCAGAATGAGCCACTCTTCACCTTCTTTTCTAAGATCTTTTGAGGTCTTGCTAGGATCCTTCAGTCGAACCTGAAGACTCCGAGACCCTTTCAAATTTTGTAGTTGTTTGGCCAGCTCACCCTTGATGAGCACGTTCCTTCCCTTGGCTTCAACCTCGAAGGGGTGTTCGCCCCACAAGGACTCGAACTGCTCATCGGAGGATTTCCGCGGATAGACTAGGATCTCTTCTTTGTCCCCGCCTTTCTCAATCATGATCCGGTTTACATGATTCCGGCGCCGCCCTCCCGAATCACCAGCCTCACTCCACTTGATCGTGCCTCCTTTCTTCACAGTGAAAAAGGCGATATTTCCCAGTTTAGCCTCATAAGGACCGTCCTTGCTGTCGGCTGTTAAAAACCAGTTCTCCTTATCCTTTTCGTCGCCATCAAGACTTACTGCACCAAAAGCCTTGTATAAAAATAGGTCGCCTTTCTCGTCGGGTCCCTTGCGCAATAATTCCTCGAACAAGGTGCTCGGGATCCCCTCTACAAGATTTTCACGCTCCACGATCCTGCGAATCACGCGGGGCTCCTTCGGAGGTTCTGGCTTCGTCTCTTTTGGCTTCGTCGGTGCTGGCTCCGTCGGTGCTGGCTCCGTCGGTTCGTTCTTCGCTACAGCAGAAGGAACGGACAAATCGGCGAGGAGTTTAATTACCCCCTCTCTCTTGAACTCATCCCTCCGCCACAGGCTCAGGCCCTTTACCTCCTTCACCAGACCGGGAGGACCCTTCTCGGGCGCCTCCTTTAGTTGTTCCAGGCGCTTTTTTGCCAACCCTGGCAGGGCCTCATCGCGCCACCGGTCAACCCATGGTTTCCGCTTAGCCCCCTCACTTGGTTTGAAGATTACCCCTCCATTCCCATCCAGCAGGTGACGCACGCAGGCGTCAAAGTCCCTCCAGTGTTCGGCTTTCCACGGATCGCTGACGGCCAGCTCTGCAATCCTGGGGAGCCCCTTCTTTTCATCGATAAGGCTCACTAGTTCGGAATCAGAGGGTAATTTTCCCTTAGGTGGAATCTTCTCCAGCTTTTCCCAGTCGTTCTTCTCAGGATTTTTGGGATGATCCTTGATCCACAGGAGATATTGATCCCATTGATCCTTCTCCTCTTTTTTCGAAAACTGACCTGCAATATCCGTCGCCGTGTTGGAGTCTATCCCCATGTCCCGCAACCGGCCCACGAGGGGATCACCCGGCGGTTGCCCACTCCCCGGCTTAGCCTCCTTCGCTGAATCCTTCCTGGCACTCTTCCCTTCCTTCTCACCATCTCCCCCATTCAGCAGGAGAACCGCTACCAGCAGGAGCGCCGCCATGGCGGCCACTGCACTGAGGATGATCACGATCCTGTTGGGCTGCCCTCGACCTCGCTCCAAATCCCCGAGCCCCGGGCGGGAGGGTCCGGAATCCCGCGCACTTTCGGCAGTCACCAGCGAAGCCTGTGGCGCGGAATGAGGCTCCGGGGTTGGAAGGGTAGGTTCCGGCACCACGGCGCTTGATTGGGGAGAGACGGCAGTGGGGACCGGGATCTTGCGCTCGCGCTCAGCAGGCACCTTCAGGCTTCCGGGCTGGTCCACCCGCAGGAAGGTTCGCGATCCACAGCGGCTCTGCACCGAACCCAGCAGGGCGGCCGGGCACATGATCCAGTCAAAATCAGACAGTTCGTCCCCCTGTTCCAGGCAGGTCGTAAAGGTCACGTCCCAGCGCTGTGCATCCTTCTCCGCGATTGCCTCGGCCAGCAGGGGCAGAGGCTCGACTCCGTCCGGGATGGCAAGCACGCCTGTCCGCGGGGTCTCCGGGTCGGCCAGGAGCCGGGCATGGAGTCCATTTCCAGTGGCAGCCTCCCAGGCCCGGCGACTCCCGGCCTCCCGGCCGGAACCCATCCCCATGAGGTCGATGTCCTCCTCCGGACCGTAGAGCTTTGGCGCTCCATCCCACGATTGAAGCCAGTCGAAACCGGTCATCACGTCCGCTGGATTGATCCCTGCCGCTCCCAGCCGGGCCGCCTCATTCGGGGCCACGACGAGATGATGTGCGATGTGATTGGTCCGGCTGGTGTAATCCGAACCCGCATCCCGGATGGAACTCAGCAGATGAAACCGGTTGTTACCCACCGTGATCCGCCGGTGGGCAAAGATAACACGACTGCGATCGTATCCCCGCAGGCTCGCGAACTGGCTCAATCGCTCAATACTTCCCACCGTCAGGCCGGTCAGGGACTTGGAGCGCGCCACGGTCCCGAATCCCGACTGACCCGCCTGCAGCAGCCTGCGCGCACTGGTGTAAATGAGTTGCTGGGCCATGGAATCAGGAAGGATTGTCCCTTGGGAAGAAGGTTGGCGCGATCTTGGAAAGGACCCAGAGGGTAGCGTCCTCTACCCGCTGGGGATCCAGCTTGGTGGGGTCCGGTCCGATCCGCTCGACCCCGTCGGTATCGGTGAACTTCACAGGAGGATTCCCGAGGGGGCTGGCCGCGAAGAAGCGAACGTCGGAGGACATTCCCTCTGCATTGGCGACGATCTCGGGACAGACCTCCATGAGGAATTCCCGGATCCGGTCTGAGTTTTTCTCGATGTTGGAAACTAGGACCCGCGTGACCCCGTCCTGCTCACCCAGCACCGGCAGGAGCGACTCGTCACCGAGAAGACTGATCCAGGAATCACTCTTTCCAATGATCACCGCGAGGGGGGTGGCGACTTTCTCAGCGGAGGCGAGTCCGAGGAGTTGTTTCATGCGCACCTCGGACTCCGACAGGATGATGTCCTGCTGGTCATTTCTCCTCTCCTCCAGCTGGGGATCATCGCTGGACTCGATCCTGCGACGAAACTCAGGATTGTAGAGCGGGTCGAAGAGGAAAAAGACCCCCGAAGCCACCGCAATATGCTGGGCCCCGGGCGAGTCCGCACTGTTCCGGCCCGGTTCGAAGTGCTCTCCTGCATTGTCATAGAAGACCAGCGAGAATCCTTCGTCGGAATCATCCTGCCTCGACACCCTGAAGACAAAGGGCTTCGGAAGCCGGACCTGACGACCCTGGCGGGGCAGGGTCTCATAGAGGGCTCCCTCCAACTCCGTCTTGGCAAGGTAGGCATCCTCCGGGCTACTCGCCGAGAAGAGGTGGGTCTTCATGTCATTGAGAACCACGTTGTCGCTCGGGGAAGCGTCACGGAAGGTCGTGGCAAAGCTCTTGAAGAGAGTGGATTGCAGGAGTTTGACCAGGACGCTCAGGTAGTAGGACTTCCCCGAGGAAGGAGCACCCACCATCGAGAATATGTGGTGTGGTTCATCAAGGAACCCTGGTGGGAGACGTCTGCGACAGTGAGGGCAGGCATGCTCCGGAGCCGCCATACCGAGGGCGTCCAGCGGCTGCCCCCGATCATTGAACCGGGTCGCGAGGAACCTCAGCATATGCTCCTCCCCCAGCACGGAATCTCCCCGTAGGTCTGCATGCACCGCGATACTCATGACGTCACCCCGACCAAAACGAAACCAGCATGTCGGGCAGGTAAACTCTCCGTATTCGGTATCGATTTCGGACACCGCAAACTGCTCCTCCGCAACGATATCCTCGGTCTGCGCCACAGGCACGGTTGAGTTTCCTCCCAGCACCTGACGAATCTGGTGAGGGAAGAAGCCCATCTGGCCCATGCCCCGGCACGCTACGATGACCTGCCCGGGCGTGCCATCTGCAATTGTGTTCAATATCTGGCGCAGGAACGGCCCCTCCCATTCCTGGGAACCCCGTTGATGGAGATACCATGAGTCCGTGCTGATTCCTGAGAACCATTCGCGACACGATTCATCCCCGTATCTCAAAGTGAAGGGATGTCCCCCCACCACAAGGGTATGCTCGTCATTGTCCTCAACCGTAGCGAGTGCGAGCTCCTGTCCGTCATAAATGACCAGCCCACTACCCGCCGGACCCATGATCTGGAATCCATTCCCCACGCGATCTACCGAAAACAGGATTCGGTCCCCCCGTATTCCAGGCCCATTAACCTTCAAGTTGGCGGTCTCGCCCCCCCCGACAGTAAAAGGACCGGTCAGAACCTCTGCACGCTCACCATTCAGGCAATCGACAAGCCAAAGCTTTTGACTAATATCCATAAGGAATGCGTTGAAAAATTAACCCGATTCTTTTGCGGGCAGCAAGTCAACAACTCAAGAGTGACCTGATGCGCCCCGGGCTGTAATCAACCCACCGACCGGGGGCCGTAGGAAAGCGATTCCCGGCCGAAGTTGAAAATGCCCTGATCCCATCCCGGTTGGAGGGGGGATGAGATTATCCCAGACGCGCGAACGACGTTGCCCTTACCTTACCCCGGTCCTGTTATTGCTGATCAGCCTTGCCTTTCTGCCAGATGACCTTGCGGCCAACCAGGAAGCAGATCCCGGGGAGGTTGAACTTCTCGATTTCGAGGTCTGGCGCCGGGAAAGGGGTTACTGGTTCGGGGAATATACCCTCCTGAATTCGTCCGGTAACTCGAACTACCGCGCCTCCGATGACCCGACCAGTGGCCAGTATAATTATCGGAAATATTACGGTTTCATCAACCTGCAGGTCAAAGGCAGCGAACTGAAGCAGCGCAACATCTTCCTCAGGCCAGCCCTTGACCTGGCCGGCAAGGATCTCAACTCGGATGGAACCGTTTCGATCAATGAACTGGACCAGTTTGGATTTACTTCGCCCTTTGACTACCAGATCGACCTTGCCACCCAGGTCGCAACCCCGATGCAGAACGGGTTGGAGGCCGGGCTTCAGCCCTTCAATTATACCGAGGCCACCGAGAAGACCTTTACCGCGGACCAGAGTGCCAGCGACAATTCAGGGAACCTGAGCGGTTCCTACTTCGGCATTCCAACCACCACCACCATCATCGGGGACGATACCGTCCTTTACCGGGTTGGGGCGGGAACCCTCTTTCAGAACCAGCTGACCACCCTGCCGGGCAACGGAACCCGGGTGCGAACCGCCCAGGGGTTCTTCAACGGAGCCCCCGCCTACGCGAGCTACTACCGGGAGACCAGGTTTGAGGACGACGTGGATGAAAACGGAGTGGTGACCAAAAGTGCCCGCGAGAAGTTCCTCGAGAAGCTGGCTGAATTCCGACAGCTCTACAATGTGCCGGAGGCAAACCAGACGGCCGACGTGGACGAGTTCTTCACCACCGGGTTGGAGGAGCCCGAACAACCCGGCCCGGCCACCACTCTCCCGGACTGGAAGAACGAACATTTCTCCGCCACCGAACTGGATGACCCTGCTATCTCCGGAAACTCCGCCGACGCAGATTCCGATGGGATGGACAACCTCCTCGAGTATGCCCTCGTTTCCAATCCGCTCACCCCCGATCCGCAGCACATCCCCGAACTCGTGACCTTGAGCGACCTTGGAGGGACAGAATTCCTTGGGCTGCGTTACCGACGCCGGGCGGGCGCCAGTGACATCATCTATGGGATCGAGTCCTCTATCGATCTCGTCAACTGGCTTCCCGAAAAGACCACGATATCGGTTAGTTCTATGAACAATGATGACGGTTCGCTGACTGAGACCATCCGCCTGGTTGATGCGATCAAGGGCGATGCCCGTCGCTTCCTCCGCCTGCGCGTAAGCACCATCCCTGACTAGGAGGGCCACGGGCATCCGGGTCCTCCGCCCCGGGCACCCGGCTGGTTGACACATCCCGACAGGCGGTCGGTCATTCCAATCGCCTCGCTCGCGCTTCGCTGGGAACTTACCCGATACTCCCTTGCCGGGTCCCGGTCATAGGCAATATTGTAGTTGGCAGAGTCGGACTTGCGACAGCACGCTCCGAAGCCTTGATCAACAAGGATAGCCCCCGGTTCGACCATGGCCGGGAAAGCCTCCGCCCATCCCATGAAATACATCCTCGCCCTGCTCTTCACCTGTGCTGGCCTTATCGCACCCGCTGCGGAACCCCCTAACTTTGTCATCTTCTATGTCGACGATCTCGGGTGGGCGGACACCTCTGTCAGGATGATGGAGGAGGACCCCGATTCGGCGAGCGACTTTCACCAGACCCCCCATCTGCAGGACCTCGCTGAACGGGGAATGAAATTTTCCAATGGCTATGCTCCCGCCCCTACCTGTACCCCCTCGCGCAAGAGCATCCAGTTCGGCAAGACCCCCGGGCGACTCCAATACACGTTCGTCCACGACGTCCTTGCCCTGAAGCGCAAGTTGCGGTGGGCGGATGAGACCTCCCTTGCTGATGTCGTGAAAGAAGCTGGCGCTGGCTACGTCACCGCCCACTTCGGCAAGGGAATGGGCGGGGAGCAGATGACCACAATCGGTTATGATGTGACAGATGAGGTGGACGGCCGCTCCGGCAACGGGAACTTCCATGGTGAATACATCAGCCTCAAAAACCGCACCCCCCTGCCAGCCGGAAACCCAAAGAGGATGGCATCGCTCAAGGCGAGCTCTACCCGGTTCGTCACCCAACATGGCGGAAAACGACCGTTCCTCATGATGGTCTCGCACTACGCTGTGCATGTTCCCCACGCGGCCCGCGCTGACCTGATTGAGAAATACCGCAACCTGCCCCGGGGCAAACACTGCAAGGACGACGATTACCTTCCCACGGACCAGATTTCAGAGGGCAGGAAGATCAGCCACTGGCGTCTGCAATATGCAGCAATGCTGGAGGAAGTGGACGAGGGACTCGGCGCGATCATCGCTGCCTTGGAAAAGACGGGACAACTTGAGAGCACCTTTATCATCTTCACCTCGGACAATGGAGGAGGACTTAGTCCCAACGGACCCCTCCGGGCCGGCAAGGCAACTCTTTATGAAGGGGGCCTCAGGGTGCCCCTCATCATCGCTGGTCCGGGTGTCCAGGCCGGAACCCAGTGCAATATCCCGGTAGTCCAGTGGGATCTCCTGCCAACCGTGCATGACTACGCCATGAGCAGGCAACCCCTGCCTGCTGACCTCGACGGTGGCAGCCTGCGCAGCGTTCTTGAGAATGGGAACAGGGGAAGGGTTCGGCGCCCGGTCGAGGGGATGGTTTTTCATTATCCCTGTTACTTTGCTCCTCCCCTGAGCGTCATCCGCCTTGGTGATTATAAGTTAATGGAGCATCTCCTGACCGGGGAGCAGAAGCTGTTCAATGTCGCAACCGATTATCGTGAGAAACACAACCTCATCGAAAAATATCCACAAAAGGCCGCCTCTCTGAAACTGGCGATGTCACGTTACCTGAATTCCATCAATGCCGAGAACGTTCAGGACGTCTACGAGGCTCGGCTCGCCGAACTTGATCGCTTTGAACTGGCAGCGCGCAAGGTCCACTCCAAGGCGATCAGGGAAGCAACTGCTAACGGGAAACCCACCGCGGGACTTGATGCAGAACTCGTCCGGAACCTCGAACGTATTGACCGGAATCGTGAGGAATGCCGCCGGAACATGAGTGGAACGAAATTCTAAAAGAAGGATTGCTGGCAGCTGACATTTAATCCCTCTCCTCTCCTTCCCTCGACGCCGGGCTGGCGAGCAATCTCCTTGTGCAGCCCTTCCCCAGGGTCTATGAGTCGACCCCTGTCGGTCTCAGGGCATCTTCCGGAAAATCCCGGAACCTGATGCCCCCGGGGCAGGCAGGTTCAGCCTTCCCTCTCGACTGCATGACCAGCATCCGCCGGCTTAGACGTTGCAGCCTTCCGCGCCTCGACCGGATGCACGAGGCTATTTCGCTCGAGATAGAGCGCCTGGGGGACCGGATAAACTCCCTCGAGGAGAACTTCGAACGCATGGTCCAGGATGAGGCCTCGGTTGCTCTCAGCAAATCCCACGGCGGATATCAGCTGGAGCTGGACCGGGTCGAGGAGCAGATCGACTCTTACCAGAGAAAAATCGAGACCCTGCAGGAGAAGAGGGAAACGCTGGAGGAGGTGCGACAGGCCAAGCATCTGCGGGATGAACAGGTTCGAATCCTCGGAAGTGATTTCCGGGTGACCCTGAAGGATGGGGTGATCTTCCTCCTGATTCTCTGCGTCCTGACCCTCCTGACGGTCGAGGTCTACAACATCGGGGCTCCCGGAAGCGGGGCAGAGGTCAAGCTCCGCCTCAAGGAGGGAAAAATCGAGCAGATCGAGATTCTCGCCGGGGGACAGGAATACTCCCAGCTGGGGATCATCCTTCCCTCTCCTCCCGGCGGCAGCCAGGCCATTGCCACTGCCACCACCAAGGATGGTGTCCTTACAGGCTGTGAGATTGTTGACCCCGGATCAGGTTATGCCGGGGATCCGGTGGCGGTCCTGGAACCCTCCTTTTCCCGGTCCACCCTCTGGATGTTCTGGATAGCGGATACGGTCTGCTGCCTGTTCTTCCTCCTGAATTTCTTCTTCGAGTGCCGTCTGGCCAAATCGAAACGGTGGTACTGGAAGCGTAACTGGATCGATTTCGTAACCTCCATTCCTCTCCCCCCCATCCACCTTCTGCTGGTCGGCGCGGGAAGCATGCATGGGATACACGCCGGACGCGTCCTGCGCGCAATCCGGATCCTGCGCGCGATCAGGGCCCTGCGCATGTTTCTCTTCATCTGGCGTGGGATGGACCACCTTTCCAGCATCATGGACGTTAAACTCCTCAAGCGCTCCCTGCTGTATGCCCTCATCGCCATGTTCGGGGGAGCCCTGATCTTCATGACCATGGAGCGGATTCAGGACGGCGACGGGAGTTTTCCGGAGGCGCTCTGGTGGAGCTTCACTACCCTGGTCACCGGCGGTTTTGCTGACATTCATGACCCCTCCACCATGGGAGGCAAGATCCTGACCGTCATGCTGGTGATTGGCGGGATGGTCCTGGTCGGGGTCTTCACGGCAACCCTGACATCGATCCTCGTTCGTGACGACGAGGCCTGGCAGCAGGATGATATGGAGGAGCAGTTCCGGAGGCTCGACCGCCTCGAGAAAAGCATTGGCAGGATCGACCAGAGACTGGACTCGGTCATCGGGGAAAAGGATCCCCCGGAATCATAGCCCGGTCCCTGGTTGGTCTCATCCGGGCTTTTCATGCAGGCCAAGGCCCGCGAGTCTTCCCGCAATCTCCCCGCTTGACCCAATGAAAATCCACGTCCTGATCACCTCCCTCCTGCTGGCCGGCCTCCTCCCTCTCGGAGCGGATGATCGTCCCAACATCATCCTCATCATGGTGGATGACATGGGGTTCTCCGACATCGGCTGCTACGGAAGTGAGATCCCCACCCCCCACCTGGATGCCCTAGCGGCCCGGGGGGCCAGGTTTTCACAGTTCTACAACACGGGCCGCTGCTGTCCGACCAGGGCCTCGCTCCTGACCGGACTCTACTCCCACCAGACCGGGATAGGCTGGATGACCACGGACCAGGGTGTCGCTGGCTACCGCGGGCAGCTTAATGAACAATGCCATACCATCGCAGAAGTTCTCGGCCGGGCCGGCTACTTCACCGCCATTACCGGCAAGTGGCACGTGGGCTACTCGGACCGGGTCAACCCCACCGCCCGCGGCTTTCTCCGCAGCCTGAACCTGGAGCTGGGCGGGATTCATTTCTCCAATCAGACCGGTCGGATGGAAGGGCGCCGCCTCCACCTCAACGGGAAGCGGATCAATCGGGACGACCCCCGACTCTCCCCTCCGTGGTACGGGAGCGACCTCTGGACTGAACAGGGCATCAGGTTTCTGGATGAGGCCCGGTCAGCAAAGAAGCCCTTCTTCTGGTACCTTGCCCACGTTGCCCCGCACTTCCCCTGCATGGCCCCGGAAAAGACCATTGCCCGCTACCGTGGCAAGTATCGCCCGGGCTGGGACCAACTGGCCCGCGAACGCCATGGGCGTCAGGTGAAATCCGGACTCATCAAGGCCAGTTGGAAGCCACAACCCCGCCCAAGGGATATTCCAGCCTGGTCCTCACTGAAGAGCAGGGAGCGGGATCGCTATGATGACATGATGGCGATCTATGCCGCCATGATCGAGGAAATCGACCGGAACGTGGGAAAGCTCGTGGAGGCGCTCAAAACGCGAGGAGAGCTCGATAATACCCTCATTCTCTTTTTTTCCGATAACGGGGGAAATGCCGAGACTGGAATCAAGGGCCGTTACGAGGGCGAAAAACCGGGTGATGCTCATTCCAATGTCTTCATCGGCCGATGCTGGGCTCATCTCAACAATGTCCCTTTCCGCCACTACAAGCACTACAACCACGAGGGCGGCATCGCCACTCCCCTCATTGCCCACTGGCCCGATGGAATACGCCCACACAAGGACTGGGTTCGAACCCCCACTCATCTCATCGACCTGATGCCCACCTGCGTCGACCTCGGCCAGGCGGATTATCCAGCAACCCGCAAGGGCCAGGCCGTCCCCGACATGGAGGGGCAGAGCCTGCGCCCCCTCCTCACCGGGCAGGGGCAGTTCGCCGATCGCCCCCTCTTCTGGGAACACGAGGGCAACGCAGCCATCCGGGTGGGCGACGAGAAACTGGTACGTCTGGGACAGAAGGGGAAATGGGAACTTTATAATCTGGCCACTGACCGGACCGAACAGAAGGACCTGTCTCTCCAGAACCCCTCCCGGGTCAGGGCGCTGGCCGCTCAGTGGGAGGACTGGGCCCGACGTTGCCAGGTTCTTCCCAAACCCAATCCGAAGGCCAAGCCCAAGGCCAGGCCCAAGAGCACGCCCAAGCCCAGGAAAGCGACTTCCCGTTTCCGCCCTTCCGGCTTCTTCTCCCTGGGAGCCTGAGGAGCATCGTCCGTGCGGAGGTCCCGGGCCGGCCCCTCCGCTGACTCATGCAGGAGTTCCGCTGCCTCGGCAGCCTGACCGGCATTTGGAAGACCACGAGGTTGATTGGAAAAGGCAGCGGCAGCCTCTGGTGCAGGAGGCGCAGGGACGGATTCGGCAATAGCCCTCGCCTTCCGTCGACTAGCTCCGGGCTCCTCCGGCGGAGCAACCGGATCTGCCAAGGCCAGATCATCCGCCCCAAGGTCTGCCTCTAGGATATCATGCTCCTCCAAGGAGTCCTCCGAAGCTTTTTTCATCTTCTTCGACGCGAGAGGAGTTCGAAACCTGCCTGGCTTTTGATCCGCCGGGTCAGCCTCCCCCTCCGCGGAGTAACCTCCCGCCAACTCGGCACTCTCCTGAACCTCCAAGGGGCTACGGCTGACAGACAGGGATTCCTGAGCCGCCCGATCTGCCTTCTCAGGTCCGGGTGCGGTCTCAAAGGCCATCCACGGCTGCGTCAGGAAGGTCACGAGAAAGAGAGTGAGTCCAAAACACGCCGCCACTGACCACATCACCCTCCGTCCGGCACTGCGGATTCGGCGCTCGCGCGCAGGATCCATCAGAGTAGGCCCATCCACCTCGACCACAGCAGGAGAGTGGGTGGCTGCAAACGTATCCAGAAGCTGTGCTCTGCGCTCCGGAGACAACTTCCATTCTTCCTCATTCTCCGAAACCAGAGATTCACCCAGCATCCCGTGGAGCGATGCCAGCCTCCCTCTGCAGGCCTCAAGCCGGGAATCGTCCGAGATCATGCGCTCCAGTTCCTCGGCCTCCGGGCCGGAGACATCACCCAGGACAAGCGCCGCCAACCGGGTCTCGATCTCAGGATCGATCCCGTCTTGAAGGTCATCATTGTGTTTGTCCTCTCCCATCCTGCCTATCCTTCCGCTCCTTCTACTCCGAACCGCCGTAACGAATCAGCAAGCTCCCTGAGAACATGGTGCAATCGATATCCGACATTCCCAGCACTCATCCCGCTGCGCTGGCTGATCTCCTCATACTTGAGTCCCTCGAAATACTTGAGCCGGAGCAGAAGCTGGTCGCGCTCGTCGAGCTCTCCGATAAGCATCTGCAGGGCCCCGGCCGCTTCCATTTTTCCCAGCACCTCATCGGACGCCTCCTGCCCCATGGCACCGCGGCTTGCCGGACTGGCTCCCCCCTTCTCCCCGATTTCCTCCTGACTGACTGGATCCGTAAGAGTCTCGCGCTTGTGGTCTCGGAGGTGATTGTAGGCCCGGTTCCTGACACACCGGAACAGCCAGGCCCTCGGTTGCCGGACGTCCGCCCAGTGCTGGTGAAGGCGAAGAAAGGCATCCTGGACGAGGTCCTCGGCCACTTCCCGGCGCCCCACGAGGCCGAAGGCATACCGCAGGAGTGAACTCTCCTCCGCTTCGAACACCTCGGCCAGGGAGGGGGTGGAATTCGCCGGAGTTTGCAGGGCCATGATGAGGACGGCCGCCGAGGCCAGAACCATCGGCGGAAAGAGTTGTGATCCTGAAACTGTCACCTGATTCCGTCCTTTCGAGCCTTAAGACACACGAATTGGGCGGGACTTAGCTGATTTTAGCCAATTTCCCGTTATTTTGGTTCCTTCGACCCGGAAAAGGCCCATCGGGAGATGGGACCGCCCCTGCACGACGACCCACTACTCCACAAATTCACAGGAACAAGACCCTCGACCTCCGGGTATTCCCGCCCTAAACAAATCGCCCCACCGCGAATGTTCTTCCTGAAGAAAATCTTTCAGCTCCGGGATCAGAGCAATCCCTCTGCTGAAAAACCCTTCCTCGAGCACCTCGAGGACCTGCGGATATGTATCACGCGAGTGGTCCTCACTCTGCTCATCGCTACGGTGGTCTGCTTCATCTTCCGTAACGAGCTCATGGACATCATCCGCCGTCCGGTTACCGAGGTCTGGGAGCAGGGAGAGCAAAGTGCCCTGAAGGGGACCGGGATCCCCCTTGAGGAATGGGAAACCGCCAAGACTATCGCCGAAAGCTTCAATAGCCTGGGTGAGGAAGACCGTAAACATTACCTCGAAAAGTATGACAACCCCGATGAGATCCTCACTAGCATACGGATCGTCAATCTCTTCCGGGCCGCCCTTACTCTTGAGACCGAGAAGGAGCAGAAGGAATTCATCGAATCCCATAGTGGCCTTGAAGAAGCCCTGCGCCACAAGGTGCTCGCCCTGATCGAGGGCGGGCCCAACCCCAAGACCGATGCACGTGGCAAGCTGGTCCTGATGCAGGCCCTGAAGCCCACCGAAGGCTTCATGCTCTCAATCAAGCTCGCTTTTTTCGCGGGTATCGTGATCGCCTTCCCGTTTCTCCTCTACTTTATCCTGCAGTTTGTCCTGCCCGGCATGCATACCGCCGAACGCAAGGCTCTCTGGCCCGCAATGGCAATCGGATTTGGTCTCTTTCTCTCCGGGGTCTTCTTCTCCTACTACATCGTTCTCCCCAAGGTCCTTGAGTTCTTCCACAACTACAGCTCGGACATGATGATCGAGAACGAGTGGCGCATTGGCTATTATATCTCCTTTGCCACCCAGTTCACCCTGATCTTCGGCCTCAGCTTCGAGCTTCCCGTCCTGGTCATGACCCTGGTCAAGCTGGGTGTTCTCAACTGTGAAATGATGCGGAGGACCAGGGCCTACGCTATCCTCGCCATCTTTGTCATCGCAGCCCTCATCACCCCCACCCCGGATGCCTTCACCCTCTGCCTCCTGGCAGGCCCGATGGTTGTACTTTACGAGATCTGTATCTGGCTGGCCTTCCTTCTGGACCGAAAGACTGCCCGCCGCGAGGCCGAGGAAGAAAAGGAGCGTATGGAACGGCTTCTTGAAATCCGCAAGCGCAAGGAGGAGCTTGGTCTCACCGGGGAGGATAACGAAGACGAGAACCCGGATCATCAAGATGGTGGAGACTCCTCTGGATCAGACGGGGGCGTAAGCGATGAGCATGATTACGGGCACGATTCCTACCACCACGAACACGACGCGGAAGACTACCACTATCACACCGATGACGATGCCTTCCATGCTGACCATCATGAGGAAGGCGATCTCGGATTCGGAGATGATGGCCATACCGGGGAGGAACAGGATTCCCATTCCGGGGAGAACGACTCCTCGACGGATCACACCGGTGAACAGCAGGGCTTCGACTTCCACGAGGAATCTGATCCCGCCGAGGCCGGACAGGCGGATGAGGAGCACCTGGACCCTCAGGATCCCCCGGAGGATATTCCGGATGAGGAGAGATACCGGGACCGCGACAATCCCGGGGACCGGGACCAGGACTAAGACCAGGACTGGCCCCGCCCTGTGGGCTGATTTGCCCATGGAGAAAATGGTCGGGACGACTGGATTCGAACCAGCGACCTCCTCACCCCCAGTGAGGCGCGCTACCATGCTGCGCTACGTCCCGATAATGGTATTGAAAAGGGGGGCCGGGAGCCGGTCGGTGTGTAACCCGTGGCATTCAGCATTGGCAAGCCGCGATTTTCCTGCCATGTCCACCAGTTCACCATGGAAGCCATCAAGGTAGCCATCCTGGGCGCCAGCGGCTATACCGGGATGGAGCTCGTCAGACTCCTCCTGGGACACCCCGCAGCGCAGATCACCGCCGCCACGTCCCGTGCCAATGCCGGAAGACGGATTGACGGGGTATTTCCCAGATTCGCCCAACTTCCGGGGAGCCAGCTGACCTTTATTGAGCCAGACATGGAGGCCGTTGCAGCCAGTGGAGCGACCGTTGCCTTTCTTGCCCTCCCTCATGGAACCGCTGCTGAATACGCCACCTCCCTCCTCGACAAGGGAATCCGGGTAATTGACCTGAGCGCCGACTTCCGCCTGCGAAAAGCCTCCGTATACGAGGAATTCTATGGAGAAGCTCACCCCGCTCCTGATCTCCTGGATACCGCGGTTTACGGACTGCCCGAGGTCCATGCCGGGGCCATTGCCTCCGCATCCCTTGTGGCCTCTCCCGGTTGTTATCCTACTTCCATCCTGCTCCCCCTGATCCCCCTCCTCCGGGAGGAGCTGATTGACCCCTCCTCCATCATCGCTAATTCTCTCAGCGGCGTCAGTGGCGCTGGTCGCAAGGCGGATCTCTCCCTTCTTTTTGTCGAGTGTAACGAAAGCATGCGGGCCTACGGTCTCCCCAGGCATCGACACCTGTCCGAGATCGAGCAGGAGCTCTCTGCCGCCGCCGGAAAGACGATCGTCATCACATTCGTCCCTCATTTGATTCCTGTGAATTCCGGGATCTGCACCACCACCACGACAACCCTTAAGGGAGACCTCGCGGACGTGGAACATGCCCTTCGTTCCACTTACGAAAACAGTCCCTTCGTACGCTTGCTAGGCAATGAGGCCTGCCCTGATACTAAGAATGTGACACGTACGAACTTTATCGACATAGGCTGGCAATACGATGAGCGCACTGGTCGCCTTCTGCTCCTGAGCGCGGAAGACAACCTCGGAAAAGGCGCGGCCAGCCAGGCTGTCCAGAGCTTCAATCTCATGGCTGGGTTGCCGGAGATGACAGGACTGAGCATGGTATAGAACAAGCCCGCTTGCTGAAATGTCCTTCAAGAAGGTAAAAGGAGGTGTCTGCGCCCCGAAGGGATTCCTTGGGGGGGCCCTGGGCTGCGGAATCAAGGATCCAGCGAACCCTCGCACCGATCTCACCCTGATTTACTCCCAGCACCCCTGCGTTTCCGCCGGAACATTCACTACCAACCGGGTGAAAGCCGCACCTGTGAAGGTAACCCAGGCTCACCTCAGGGCACTTGATCTACGCGCCATCGTAGCCAACAGCGGCAATGCCAACGCCTGCACGGGAGTCCGGGGAATTGAAGATGCCCGGACCATGGCAAAAACAGTGGCCGCCTCCCTCGGCCTCCGCCAGCGGGAGGTCGGGGTGTGCTCAACCGGAGTGATCGGTCTGCCCCTCCCGATGGAGCGGATGGAACCGGGTCTGGCCAAACTGGCGGACCAGCTTACCGGGAATGGAGGGTCCGAGGTTGCCAGCGCCATCATGACGAGCGACACCACTCTCAAGGAAATCGCTGTCAGCACGACCATCGGGGGCAGAACGGTCCACATCGGGGCCTGTGCCAAGGGCGCCGGAATGATCTGCCCCAGCATGGCCACCATGCTCTGCTTCGTCACCACCGATGCCAACATCAGTAAGTCCTGCCTGCAGAAGTCACTCCTTGAGGCAGTGGAAGGATCCTTCAACCGTATCTGCATTGACGGCGACATGAGCACCAACGACACGGTCCTGGCACTCGCCAACGGGCAGGCCGGCGGTAAGCCCATTGCCCGGAGGAGTAAGGCCTGTCGTGAATTCAGCGAAGCTCTCCAGCATGTTCTTCTCGAACTGGCCAAGGCCTGCGTGCGCGACGGGGAACGGGTGAGCAAGTTCGTCACCCTTGAGGTTCGGGGCGCTTCCGTCTACCTCGATGCCAAGAAGGTCGCAGAGGCGATTGCCAAGTCCGCCCTGGTCAAGTCCTCATGGAACGGGGGAGATCCCAACTGGGGACGGATCATCCATGCGATCGGATACTCCCGCGCCCGGATCCGGGAAGAACTCATCGACATTTCCTACAACGGGAAGACCGCCTGTGAAGGCGGGCTCATGGCCAAGACTCCAATCAAGGCCCTGCGGGACATCGCAGCCCGGGACAGTTTTACCATCACGGTGAACCTCCACCTAGGCAAGGCGGACTACACTATCTACACCAGTGATATTTCTCCGGAGTATATCGACTTCAACCGCAGCGAATACTCCTACTGGAAGAATGCAGGCCTGAAATAGCAGGGACACCTGCTTCCCTCTTGCGCCGGAGTTGCCTGTTCTCTGCCAGAAATCCGGCTAGGCAGGCCGGATCTCGCAGAATCCATCCCGCCAGCTCACCGCGGTTTCCACGCCATAGCACGCGCTCAGGTGCTCCGCCCTGAGCACCTCCCGCTTTTTACCATCGGCAAGAATCCGCCCCTTTCTCATCAGGACAACCCGGTCAATCTCAGGAGAAATCTCACGAACATCGTGAGTGACAAGTAGAACTCCCGTCCCCTGCCGCATGAGGGAGCGCACTACCCCCATGAAATTCCATGCCCCGGGGGGATCCAGGGACGTGGTTGGCTCGTCCAGAATCAGCATCCCGGGTTCATGGACAAGGGACCTGGCCAGGAGAAACCGGCAACGCTCCCCGGAGGAGAGTTCCCCGTAATCCCGCCACATCAACTCATGAACTCCCGCGGCCTTCATGGCCTTCCAGGCCCTTCGCTTTTCCGTGGCGGTGAAGGCCTGCCCCCGCGTGATCCCATAGGTGCCATGTAACCCGGTAAGAACCACGTCACTTGCCAGTTCATCATCGTCGAAAAGGCCACGTTGCTCCGGGGTGATCAACCCTACCCGCTCACGTAAATCGTAGAGCGACCAGCGCTCTTCTCCAAACAACCGCGAACTCCCCTGGTCCGCAACCGGATGAACATCCCCGGAGATCAGGGCCAGTAGCGTGCTTTTCCCCGCTCCGTTGGGTCCGAGGATGGCAACCCGCTCTCCGGATTCGACTCGCAGGGAAAGCCCGTCAAAGACCTTCTGCTCCCCACGCCAGACCGTGACGTTCTCCAATTCAAGGGCAGGAGAACCCATCGCCAGCCCTCCCCTCAGGTTCGGTGAACAAATTTTCTTCCCTCATGCCGCTTCTACTCCAGCTTTTGACAGGCAGACAATCAGCGGTCAACCACCTGCTCCGAGATCCGATGAAACTCACGCGATGCGAAGCTCAGGACCAGTTCTTCCAGGGCTTCGTTTCTCAACCGCGATATCGACTCCACACTGAACCCCTGGGCAACCAGTTGCCTCGCAACATGAGGCGCAATCCCCCTCGCACGAAGATAGAAGATTTCATCCTCGTCGATCATGGCGGATGTACTCCCGTGGGAGCACTTCACCTGGTCCGCATTGATTTCAAGGCCGGGCATCGAGTTGGCTTCCGCTGTCTCGCTCATCAGAAGGTTACGGCAGGGCTGGGACGCGTCGGGCTCATGCGCACCCTCATCAACAAGGATCAACCCGGAAAAGATGGAACGACTTCCGTCGTAGAGCGTATTCTTATAGAGGAGGTCAGAGTAGCTCCGCTTGCTGGCATGATGCTGGAAGGTACGTTGGTCATACTCCTGCTCATCCCGCGCGATACTTACTGACAACATGTCTGAATGAGCGTTTTCCCCGCTGAGGCGACTGAGAAATTCCTGCCGGGCCCACGCCGCTCCTGCAGTCAGGATAAAGGTCTTCGAGCTGGCATCGCGATCAACCACTGTATTTCCCACCTGAATCATCCGGGACTGGTCACACAGGTCCTGCAGGGACAGATAGGTCAACTGTGATCCCGGTCCCGCCACGAGATCATTAAACGCAATGGCCCATGCATCGCGGGCACTGGTGTCGGACTGGAAGTAATCAACCACCGTAACCCGGGAATCCTTCCCTGTCACTACAAGGCTATGAGGAAAGGTGATGATATGGTCTCCGGAAAGCCAGTGAAAGACCTCGATCGGATCCTCCACCACCACCCCATCCGGCACGTAAATGAACATCCCGGAAGAAACATGCGCCTGGTGAAGGGCGGCGAACTTCGCTGAACCCAGCTGGCAGCCGGACTTCATGAAATACTGCTGAACAAGATCAGGATGCTTCTCAAGCGCCTCTCGTAACGGCAGGCAAATGACCTCCTCGGGAAGGTTGGATTCCTGCTCATTCAACCCATCATTCACAAAACCAATCCGTGCGGAGCGCTTCTCAAGCCCACTGGCCCCACGATGTGAACCCATCGAGTGAGGGCGGGGAAGTTGCACGCCCTCGAAATCGAGATGACCAAGACTCGCAAAGCGCCATTCCTCATCCTTGCGCGATGGCATGGGCAACTGCTCAAAAAGCTCCCATCCCGCCTCGCGCGAGGCATTGAACCAGTCCGGCACACCGTCCAGTCTGCGCGGAGCCTCTCCCAGAATACTTTCCCGATCCAATGTTGCGCCCATCAAATTCAATCTCCTGAATACTGCATGCGGGTCCTTGCCTCTATCCCACACTCCCTTCCATCTCCAACTCGATAAGACGCTTGAGTTCGACCGAGTATTCCATCGGGAACTCTCTTACCAGGTCATTGACGAAACCGTTCACCGCAAGACTCATCGCTTCTCCTTCACTCAGCCCCCGCTGCTGCAGGTAGAATAGCATCTCCTCTGACACCTGGGAAACACTCGCTTCATGCTGAGTAGCGTGCTGGTTTCCCCGGACCGTAATGGCCGGATACGTATCGGTCCGACTATTGGTATTGATCAGTAACGCATCGCACTCGGTATTATTCCGGCACCCCTTCAGATGCTTGGGGATATGGACCTGCCCCCGGTAAGTAGAACGACCCTCACCCACCGAGATGGACTTGGAGACCACATTGGACGTTGTCTCGTCGGCCGCATGAACCATCTTGGCTCCCGTATCCTGATGCTGCCCCGAATTCGCAAGGGCGATCGAAATCACTTCCCCACGGGCCCGACGCCCCTTCATGACCACCCCTGGGTACTTCATCGTCAGCCTGCTTCCGATGTTGCAATCGATCCATCGCACTTCTGCATTCTCATGGGCAATTCCCCGTTTGGTCACCAGATTGAAGACATTATCGCTCCAGTTCTGCACCGTGATATACTGCAACTTCGCATCCTTCATGGCCACCAGCTCAACCACTGCCGAATGAAGGGTAGCGGTCTCAAACTTGGGAGCAGTACATCCTTCCAGGTAAGTCAGTTCAGAACCCTCGTCACAGATGATGAGGGTCCGCTCGAACTGCCCGAAGTTCTCGGAGTTGATCCGGAAATATGCCTGCAGTGGATGTCGCACCTTCACTCCCTTCGGAACATAGATGAATGAGCCTCCGGAAAAGACCGCACTGTTGAGGGCTGAGAACTTGTTATCACCAGTGGGAATCACTTTCCCGAACCAGGGCCGGAAGACGTCCTCATGGTCCTTCAGACCTTCCGTCGAATTGACGAAGATGACCCCATCCTTCTCGAGCTCTTCCTTCACATTCGAGTAGGCCGCCTCGGAATCATACTGAGCCTCAACTCCTGCAAGAAAGGCCCTCTCCTGTTCCGGGATCCCAAGCCTCTCAAAAGTCTCCTTGATGTCATCGGGGACTTCGTCCCAGCTCCGGGTCGGTTTTGTCCCGTCTGAAAGATAGTAGCGTATGACATCGAAATCGATGTTCTCCAGATCTCTGGTCGCCCAGTGGGTCGGCATGGGCTTGGACTCGAAGGTCCTGAGCCCCCTGTGCCGGAACTCGCGGACCCAGTCCGCATCGTCCTTCACATCGCAGATATAGTCGATGGTGGCAGGACTCAATCCCCGGCCAGCATCATACTTATGAGACTCCGGAAAGGAGAAATTCCCCTTACTCTGGTCGACCTCGATCGCCGCCTGCGTTCCAGAGTCCAAGACTGATTCGCTCATGTGTTCTACTGAATTAAATTACGATCTTACCCTGCCACCTCGACTTCGTCCTTGAGGAAATCATATCCTCTCTTCTCCAGTTCAAGGGCCAGCTCCTTGCTCCCGCTGCGCACAATCTGACCA
>PAQU01000031.1 GCA_002709395.1 Roseibacillus sp.
AGTTGTGGGTTGGGGAGAAGGAGGACGACTTGCTCTTTATGCCGCAGCACTCGACGAGCGTCTGGACGGGGCTCTGGTAAGCGGATATTTCGGTCCGCGAGCGAGGGTGTGGGATGAGCCAGCAGATCGTAGCGTCTTCGGTTTGCTACGTGGCCACTCGGATGCTGAGATCGCCCGCCTGATCGCTCCTCGACCGCTCGTGATCGAGACCGGCCATTTCCCTGAGTATGGGTTCCGTCTCGATCAGGAGGGGATCCCGGAGCGAATCCGGAAAGGAGCAGGGAAGCGGGGCAAGCCTGGAAGATTATTACAACCGACAGATGAGGAGGTTCGGATCGAGACCGGACTTATAAATACCGATGCAGTAGTCTTACGCTCTGTGAATCGTGCGATCCAGCCGGAGAGCTGGCGAACGTTAATGAAGAAGATCGGAGCTGGGAATCTGCTCAAAAGAGGGGAGAAGAGCGATTCTGGCTGGGCCGCCATCAAGCCCTTGCAGACCGTGAAAGATATTTCCCGCCGCCACAGGGAACAAGTGCAGGCCATCGACCGGCACAATCAGCGAGTTCTGATTGAGTCAGAGCGACTGCGTGGGGAGCTCTTTAAAATCGTGAAAACGGATAGCGTCGAAAACTACGAATCGAGTATTGCGCCGCTGCGGGAGAGGTTCAGTAAAGAGGTGATTGGCGAGCATGGGAGCCTGCAGAATCTGGCGGAGCCCAATGCGCGCACCCGCAGCTATCAGGAAGGACCGGGGACGATCAGTTACGAGGTGGTGCTCGATGTGCAGGCAGGAGTTCAGGCCTACGGAATTCTGACTCTCCCCAGAGATATGAAGCTCGATGGTTCGGAAAAGCGACCGGTCGTTGTGTGCCAGCACGGTCTGGAAGGGCGGCCGCAGTCGACCGTAGGGGAGAAGGATTATCATTACTACAAGGCCTTCGCAACTCGTCTGGCAGAGCGAGGGTTCGTGACCTTCGCTCCTCAGAACCTCTACCTGGGTTGGGACCTTTTCCGGATCCTTCAGTTCAAGGCCAATGCGGTAGGATGTACTCTGTTCTCGGTCATGGTGCCTCAGCATCGGCAGATCACGGAGTGGCTCGCAGGGCTGCCTTTCGTCGATGGAGACCGAATCGGTTTCTATGGTCTAAGTTACGGAGGAAAGTCGGCGATGCGGATTCCTCCCCTGGTGGATCGTTACTGTCTCTCAATCTGCTCAGCCGATTTTAATGAATGGGTATGGAAAAACGCCGCGACGGACCGATGGTCAGCTCGCTACAGTTATGCCAATAAGGGGGAATACGAGATCTTTGAGTTCGACCTCGGAGGAACCTTCAATTACTTCGAAATGGCAGCCTTGATTTGCCCGCGACCCTTCATGGTCGAGCGTGGTCATTTTGATGGGGTCGCGCCGGACAAGACCGTGGCCTATGAATTCGCGAAGGTTCGCGCCTTATATGCCGCTCAGCTCGGGATTGGCAACCGCGCGGAGATTGAGTGGTTCGTGGGACCCCATACGATTAACGGTCAGAAAACTTACGACTTCCTGCATCGACATTTGGAGTGGCCTGACCCAACAGAATAATTGATCCTGTGGGCGTGAATAGTGCTGACTTCCTCCGTAGTCTTGGGTTCTGCCTGTCCGTGTTTCTGGCAGGCTCGGTTCAGGCCCTTGACGTGGGCTTTGGGGAAGTTGACATCACCCCGAAGCTGGGCGGTAAAGAAAAGGTCTGGCTAGCCGGTTACGGCACGGGAAGGGAGGCCGCCGGAATACATGATCCCCTGATGGCAAGATGCGTTGTGCTTCAGGATGGCGGAACGAGGATCGCGTTGGTTTCAGTAGATNTGGTGGGTTTGCAGTTTCCNGCGGTNNAGNAAATCNGGANTCANTTNCCCGGGTTTTCNTATGTGCTCGTTTCCTCCACGCATAANCANGAGGGACCNGANGTGATCGGGATGTGGGGACGNAANCAGTATTCCTACGGCGTGAATGACNNNTANGTGAAGGAGGTNANAGNCAGGTGTGTNNANCTNGTGAANGANNCGGCGGCGNCNNTGGTCGANNANGTGNCTGTGTCCTACGGGACTGCGGAGGANGCNANNCTGCTGAGGGATACNCGTCAACCTGCTGCNCTCGATGCAGTGNTGCGAGTGCTTGTNTTCTCGAGCANGAGTGGNAAGAANNTNGGNTTGCTGGTNCAGTGGAANTCCCATCCNGAGGCGATGGGNNCACNNAANAAGCTTATCACCGCGGATTTNCCCTGGGCNACGGTAGGAGNGCTCANGANAANATACCAATGCCCGGTGGCATACTTCACNGGGNCNGTNGGAGGNTTNATGGCTCCNCCNGCTGGTCCNACGACTTTTGNGTATACNNAGAAGCACGGTATTCAAGTTGCGGGACTGGCGGCAAAAGCGGTGGAAGCGGCTCGGCCGCTGAAGTTGACTCCGATGGGAGTTGAGGCTCGCCTGCTCTATCTCCCGGTTACGAACCGCCTGTATCGGCTGGGTCTTTCCATGGGAGTCCTCAGGAGGGAGAGGTTCGTTTCGACGGGAGATCCCTATCGCAAGGGGCAGCCGATGAGTGGCAAGAATTCAGGAGAGCGCATGACGATTGAGACTGAGGTGGCCTGTCTGCAACTCGGGGAGCTCTCGCTGGCAGCCATCCCGGGAGAACTCTATCCCGAGCTGGTTTACGGCAAATTTCAGGAACCGGCTGATCCTGCTGCGGATTTTCCCAATGCGCCCCTTGAGCCAACCATCCGGCAGGTTCTGGGTGAACGGAAGTGGATGCTCTTTGGATTGTCCAACGATGAGGTCGGTTACCTCATCCCGAAGCGTCAATGGGACACGAGGAAGCCATATGCCTACGGGAGAGAAAAGGCGCAGTATGGAGAAGCCAATTCCTGCGGGCCAGAAGCTGCCATGATCGTGATGAAGGGGTTTGCGAGATGTGTAGCCGGTCAAGGTCCGGCAGAGAAGAGGGGGCAGGGCGGAAGGGCTCCAGGGGGCGATCCAGCAGAACAGGCNGGGNAGGATTAGTGGAGTTCCAGGGAGCGGGTAATCATTGGATTTTTGTCGTGTCTACCGCCGATCGGGCTGTATATTTAAGGTATGTTAGAGATCGATATTGGTGGGGGAAGGAAGATCCAGTTGGATCTTCCTGAAATCAATGCGCGGGTCGTCCTGTTTGCTCTGGGAGGTATCCTTGTATTAGTGGGATTGCTGACATCGGTCTACACGGTACAGACGGAGGAGGAAGGTGTTGTCCTTCGTTTCGGAAAATATCAATCAACTCAGGTCCCCGGGCTTCATTTCAAGCTCCCGTTCTTCATCGACAGGGTGGAGAAGGTTGCGGTTGAGCGCCAGATGAAGCAGGAATTCGGGTTTGGAACGCCGGGAAACACCAACCCCAATCAGTATGAGGGAAAGGCGGAACAGGAGCAGGAAAAGAAGATGGTGACCGGAGATCTGAACGCCGCCCGGGTTGAATGGGTAGTTCAATACCGGGTCTCTCAACCCCGGGAGTATCTCTTCAACGTGCGCGATGCAGACGAAACGTTGCGAGATGCCGCCGAGTCCGTGATGCGGGAAGTGGTGGGGGATCGAACCGTTGACGAGGTTATTACGATTGGCCGACAGGAGATCGAAGACGAAAACATCAAGAAGCTACAGCAGTTGGTCAACAAATACAGGATGGGAATCAGTATTGACCAGGTTCAGCTCATGGTGGTGAAGCCTCCCCTGCCTGTAGAGGAATCGTTCGATGAGGTCAACCGGGCTGAACAGGAGCGTGCCACGGCCGTCAATATCGCTAACGGTGAGTATAACAAGAAGGTCCCGAAGGCCATGGGCGAGGCTGAACAGTCGGTCACTCGGGCTGAGGGGTATGCCGTGAAGCGGGTGAATGAGGCACAAGGCGATGCAGCTCGTTTTGAAGCTCTGTTGAAGGCTTATGAGGAAGCTCCGGAAGTCACCCGGCGACGAATGCATCTGGAGACAATGCAGAAAGTAATGCCCGTGTTGGAACGAAAGATCATCATGGATGAGACAGGAAAGCATATCCTTCCCCTGCTGCAATTGAACCAGGGAGGGATCCAGCGATGAAGAGGACTGCTTTTTCAGGGGGACGTATTGTGATCCTCGTTGTGGTTGCGTTGATAGTCCTTTGGAGTGCGACCTATACGGTAAGCGAACGAGAGCAGGTGATTATCACCCAGTTTGGTGATCCTACGGGGGATCCTGTCAAGAATGCGGGGCTGAAATTTAAGATTCCCTTCATCCAGAAGGTGAACGTGATCGAAAAGAGAATCCTGCAGTGGGATGGCCCGCTTGCCGAGATGCCCACCAAGGAGAAGACCCTGATCATGGTAGATACCTATGGGAGGTGGCAGATTTCCGATCCGCTCCAGTATTTCAAGCGTTTCAGGGATGAGCGGCGTGCCGAGTCCCGCCTCAGAGATATTCTTGGTTCTGAAACCCGGAATGCCGTCGCCAGGCACGAGTTGATCGAAGTGATTCGAACGACAAAGGATCGGGTGCCAGTCCAGTCTGATGAACTAAGAAAAGCCGATGCCAGTGGTCTGGTCGGGGTTCTGCCCGAGATCTCTCGCGGGCGCACGGCCTTGGAGCAGGACATTTTTGAAACAAGTCGCGCCAAGCTGGTGGACTTTGGAATCGATCTTCTGGATATCCGCTTCAAGCGGGTGAACTACAACCAGAGAGTGGAAAAGCAGATATATCAGCGGATGATTTCAGAGCGAAAGCAAATAGCGGAGAGGTTCCGGTCAGAGGGTCTTGGGGAAGCCGCCAAGATTACGGGACGAATGGAGAAGGAACTGAATTCGATTGAGTCAGAGGCTTACAAGCAGGTGCAGACCATCATGGGAAATGCTGATGCTGAGGCGACGGCAATCTATGCGGAGGCCTATAACCAGAGTCCTGAAGCTTCGGAGTTTTATGGATTCTCCAAGACCATGGAGCTCTATCCTGAAATCATGAGCGGCAAGAGTACGGTTGTCCTGTCGACCAATAGTGATCTGTTCAAGTATTTGCAGAACGCGGAGATGCACGATCTGCCGGTCGAGTTCCCGCCTGTTGATCAACCAGGTTCCAAGGAAGGCCCATCCGGGGAAGATCCCTTACCCGGCGGGGGTCAGTAGCCGCCGGAGGGGCTGTTCGCTTTCTCAGGAGGGAGCGAGTGCCTTCAGGTGAGCGGCCACCGACTTGGCCAGCGCATCAAGGTTGTAACCACCCTCAAGCGTCGAGATGATGCGGCCTTTGGAGTGTTGCCCGGCGGCAGCTACGAGAAGGTCGGTCACCCAGGTAAAGTCCTCCTCCTTGAGGTGGATGTCGCCGAGGGGGTCATCGGTATGGGCATCAAACCCGGCAGAGATAAAGATGAGCTGGGGCTTGAATTTTTCGATGGCCGGCAGCCAGTCACGCTCGATGGCCTTTCTGAATTCGGGTCCTTGAGTGCCGGCTGCCAGGGGGGTATTGATGACATTGGGCCTTTCAAGGTCGTAGTAGCGGTGAGGATAGTGGGGGTGCTGAAAGCTGGAAGCGACGAGGACTGCAGGAGTGTCCTTGAAGATGTCGACTGTGCCGTTTCCATGATGAACATCGAAATCAAAGATGGCCACCCGGTCCACTTCTTCATGGGCGAGGGCAGCGGCAGCGCCCACTGCGACATTGTTGTAAAAGCAGAACCCCATTCCGGCGTCGTGTTCGGCATGGTGTCCCGGTGGTCGGGCGCAGGAAAAGGCGCGGTTCCTTTTCCCGGAAAGAACGAGGTCGACTGCCTCTTCCAGTGCACCGGCGGCCAACCGGGCGGCGGGGAGTGAGCCTGGTGCGAGGTGAGTATCGGGGTCAACGGTGACGAGACCCGAGGCAGGAGCGCTCGNAGAAAGTTTTTCGAGGTAAAGAGGCTCATGGACCCGTTTCAGGGCCTCTTCGCTCACTGGTTGTGGTTTTCGTTGTTCGAAGGATGCGAGTTGGCCGGTTTCCTCAAGGTGAGCCAGAATGGACTGGGTTCGTTCCGGTCTTTCCGGATGCCCTTCATGCATCTGGTGCGCATCGTAGGAGGGGTCGGTAAAGAAGGAGAGCATGACTGATCGTGGGTTCGCAGGTGGTGATAGTCCACGCTGGAATCACCGTTTGTCAGTTTCAGATTGTTTTGTGCATGATCCAGGTGAAGAAGCGGGTGGCAGGCAGCCAGTTGCAACAGGCCTCAATCCACCAGACCCAGAAACGGTAGCGCTGATAGATCTCGACGGCGCGGCCTTCGCTTCCTTCGGTTCGTTTCCAGATCCGGTAGTCCGGGCCGAGGGCCTCCACGTAGAATCGTCTGTCGGCTTCAACATAGTAGCGCTCCAGGTAGACGAGGCTCTTGCCGACCTGCTTACGTCGCAGGATCTTATTGGGGCGCTTGGTGGGATGGTGCACGGAGGAGTCTTGAAAGAGGGGCCAAGCATGGGAAGNCGAAATCGTTGACAGTGCGGACAGGGGGCGGTTCCCTCGGGACATGCAGAAGAGACCGCTGGGCAAAACGGAGCTTCAACTGACCCCCATCGGGATTGGGACGTGGGCAATTGGAGGCGGGGACTGGTCCTTCGGATGGGGCGATCAGGATGAGCAGGAAGCCATCGCAGGTATTCAGAAGGGGGTTGAACTGGGTGTGAACTGGATTGACACTGCGGCGATCTATGGAGATGGGGCCAGTGAGGTTCTGGTGGGGAAGGCCTTACGTGAGATTCCGCAACCAGAGAGGCCCCATGTGGCGACCAAGTGTGGCCGGATCATGCAGGAAGACGGCACGGTGAAGGGGTGCCTGAAGAAAGAAAGCGTTGTCAGGGAGTGCGAGGCCAGTCTTCAGCGTCTTGGAGTGGAATGCATCGATCTCTACCAGATCCACTGGCCAGATCCGGATGAGGATATAGAAGAAGCGTGGGGAGCGATGGTGGCCATGAAGAAGGAAGGCAAGATTCGAGAGATTGGAGTGTCGAATCACAGTGTGGAGCAGTTAAAGCGGCTCCAACCAATCCATCCCGTAGCTTCCCTGCAGCCTCCNTACAGCATGCTGAATCGTGAGGTAGAGGANGACCGGATCCCCTACTGNGGAGAGAGTGGTGTGGGGATAGTATGTTACAGTCCGATGATGAAGGGGCTGCTCACCGGGGCATTCACCCGGGAACGAGCGGAGGCCCTCTCGGACAAGGACCATCGCAGCCGTGATCCGAAATTCACTCCCCCTCAACTGGATCTTAACCTGGAAGTAGTGGAAGCCATCCGTCCCCTCGCAGAAGAAGCGGGGCGCCCCATGGCTCAGTTGCCCCTGGCATGGGTCTTGCGCCGGGCAGAGGTCACTTCTGCCATAGTCGGGGTGAGGAACCCATCGCAGATCGAGCAGACCGTGGGTGGGGGAGACTGGGTTCTGACACAGGAGGAGCTCGATGTGATCGAGGGAGCGCTTCGCCTCCGGGAGGAGAAGCTGGTTCAGNTTGGCGAGACGAGTCAGGGATGGGTGTAGGAATCGGATTCGGACGTCTTAACTCGCTGGGAAAAAGGTCGCCGGTTCATGATTCAAGATTAAGAGAGAGGCTTGTGTTTTCATGACGCTATGAAGCGTCCACAGGCAGGGGGACATCGTGGTAATTGAGAGCCCATTCCCGCATGAAGCGGACACGGTGGGGAATGATGCGATAGATGATGAGTTCGGGATTATCGCTCATTCCCAGATACTGCCTCAGGAGAGGGTTTTCTTCCCATATTTGGTCGATGAGAGATTGTTCGTCGTGCCCTAGCTGGTGAGCAACTCCGGTGATGCGGAGTTGGTCGTGTCCGGGAGAGAGGTAGCATAATTCGACCTTTGGATTGGACTCGATCTCGCCTGTCTTGTGGTAACTGCGAAGATTTGCAACGTAGATGGTAAAGCCGTCCACCCGCACTGGAGAAACCGGACGCAGGCGGGGTTGGTCTCCGTCAAGACTGGCGAGCATTGGAAACTTGGCATCCTTGATGACCTCGCGTGCGAGGGCAGGAAGTTCGGATGGCTCAAAAGGGTCTGGATTGGGCTTCGGCATGCTATGCGGAGAACTGTATCTCCGGCCTGCAGCAGATCGCGAGCGCAATCCGTGACTTCCTGCCGGAACCGTCATAGGTTCTGGCTGACCAAGTAAGTCTTCCCGTGCGTCTTCTCCGGCTCTTTTTTATCCTGACCTTCCTCGTGCTGGTACCTTTCATACTATGGGGAGATGTGCTTGCTGATCGTTTTGACCTGCAGAAAACCAATTCATGGTTTCAGGACGTCGGAACGTCCTGGGCGTGGTTGGCTGGAATGGGATTACTGGTTGCGGACCTTGCTCTCCCCATTCCGGGAACGGTTGTGATGTCTGCGCTGGGGTTTGTCTATGGGCCCTGGATGGGTGGGATGCTCGCGGCAGTTGGATCGGTGGGATCTGGATTAATTGCCTACGGGCTTTGCCGGACCCTGGGCAGACCGGCTGCGGAATGGATTGCAGGAAAGAAGGATCTATCCCGCGGCGAGGCGTTATTCGGGGGACAGGCGGGTGGTTGGATCGTGGCCCTGTCACGCTGGCTTCCGGTCATGCCTGAAGTGGTTTCCTGTATTGCCGGACTGGTCCGGATGCCTTTTCGCCGGTTTCTCGCGGCTCTCACCTGCGGAAGTCTGCCCCTTGGTTTCACCTTTGCCTCTATCGGGCAGTGGGGACATGAGTATCCTGCCATGGCCATTGTGTTGAGCGCCGGATGCCCCCCGGTGTTGTGGGCAGTTATTGGCCCTGTTGTGATGCGCCGGAAGGATTCTGATAATGGTGAGCCCGGAGCATTCCGTAATCAGAGGTTGAAAGGGAGAGGGGGCCGCGCTAGGAAGAGTGAATGAACGCGCTCCGTGCTTCCCTGGTGATTCTCGCAGGTGCCATGCTCTTTCCGGTAACCGCCTACGGGGACAACAAGAATAATCGGCGGATCGTCCCTCCTACCCGGAAGGGTGCTGCCTCGGAGTTGCCGACCATCAGGAAGGTGGGGGGAGACAGCGTCACGGTGGGAAAGAAGACCTACAAGATCACAAGCTTCACCAAGATCGTGGTCAATGGGAAGAAGGCAACTCTGGGAGATCTCAGGGCGGGAATGCAGGCCTCGGTGGTCGGAGGGGTGCTTCGCTATGGCAAGGGAGCTGCCGATACAGTTTACAAGGCAAGCCGAATCACGGCAAAAGCTGATAACAAGCTCGAGGCAAAGCGCAGGGAATTCAATAAGAAGCAGGCTGAGCGGGCCCGCGAGTTGAACCGTCGCCTGAATCAGAACAGGAACCGCCGGTAGCTGGGATTGCGCTGATTTCGCAGGGGTTGCGGTCCTTTCTTCCCGGTGCGAAAGCAGGGAGTTCAGGGGGCATAGTCCACTGTCAATCGGACAAAGCGTCTGAGCAGGTTGCTTTGATCGTCAGTGACTCTCAGGCGAACCCGGCCATTAAAGGGAGGATCTATTGTGATGGAGCCGGGTCCCTCGAAGGAGGAGGAGTCAGTCTTTGTCAGGAGCGTGTCCCAGGTGACAAGGTCACTGGAAGTTTCCACCGTGTAAACGATATCGTCAGCTCCGTAGCCATCTGCAGCGGTGCTATTTACTGGAAGAGCAAATGAGATAACCGTGTGACCCTCGGGAGAGAGTGAAATCTCCGGCAGGGAGACGCGCCCGTTGAGGCCCAGGTCGAGGAGAGGGTCGAGTCCAAGACTGAATTCCATCAGTGCCACGAGGCTGTCGCCGTCGCCATCCTCAAGAGGGGTCAGGTCGTAAAAATCAAGCCACGCCTGAAATTCCGTGGGGATCAGAATGGCGCCTCCATTGGGTGTGCCATCCACGTTTTCACTGGGACGCCAGCTCGTTCTTCTGTTGAAAGCGTTTGCTAGCGGAATAGTTTCGCTCAGTTCCATGGAGCGGCCGGATCCTGCAGTGGAGGGCCACCAGGCAGGGTCAAAGGAAAAGCGGAGGATTGCAGCATCAAAGGGCAGGGGCAGGGACAGGACAATAGCTTCTCCGTCATTGTCCAGATTTCCTCCAAAGACACCAGCGACGTTGAGGCCTTCTCCGTAGCGGGACTCGAAGGCGGCGAGATCTCCAACCACCACAACTTCTTCCCCGGGTGCAAGGCCAAGTGGCGGGAAGGTAAAGGAGATCCCGTCGGTGAAGCGCAGGCCAGTGAGGTCGAGGACGACTGGTCCGGTATTCCTGAGCTCGATAAATTCGTATGGTTTTCCGCCCCGGGGTTCATACATGATTTCCGAGATACGCAGGTATCTGAGAAGAGCGAGGGCGTTGTCGAAGCCGGGAATGCCGGACTGTCCTTCCCGGCCATTTGCGAGCCCACCGGTTGGAAGAGTAAAGTATGACAGGCCCGTGGGAGAGGAGTCCCATCGCCCTTGAGAGATATCCGCAGCCTGAGGCCCGAAGATAACTTTATCGATGATTCTGCCATCAGGGTCAAAAAGACAAAGGCGGTCCTCATCAGCGTCCAGCGCGAAGGGGACATGGTCGGGACCTGCAGATACATTACGGTCGGCGATGAGCTTGAGAAATCCATTGCCAGCAATAAAGCTCAGAGGAGGGAACGAGTGCTGCTGGGGGTTTGCGGGGTGGTCACTCACACTGAAGCCCTCCAGGGCCACGGGAAGTGGGTCAGGGTTTTCAATCTCGAACCAGTCGTCTCGATAAAGAACATTGCCCTCGGTCATCCATTCGCTGAGCCGGAGAGTGGCAGCATTCCCCGTTGGGTGTATGAGGTTGGTGGTTCCCGGAGTAGGAGCATTGAGGGTCCACTGGTCGCCTCTGGGGGTTCTTCCGATGGAAAGGCCGGGAACCTGGGGGCCGAATGTGACGCTATCGATCAGGCCCTGGCCACGGTCCGGTGAGTCGAAGAGGTAAAGGCTTTCTCCAGAGGCATCCAGAGAGAATCCAAGATGGATTCCAGTAGTTCCATCAGGATCGTCAGCATAGAGGATTAGAAAATCACCGGCAGGAATGGTGGTCCCAGGTGGGAAGGTGAACTCGCCCGGGGTATCCTGCCGGTCGGAGATGCTCATGCCCGCAAGGTTGAGGGCGGATGCGCCCTGGTTGTGGAGCTCAATCATGTCAGGGAAGGACCCTTCATGCTCTATCGAGCCGCCGTTTTCGGAGAGGATTTCGCTGATGACCAGTCTCCTGAGGCTGGAGTCGACAGTCCAGGTATCGGAGATAGTTGGAGTGGATTGCCAGACCCCGGCGAAGGTGCGGCCCTGAACGGAAACAGTGTAGGTTCCGTCCGGGAGGTCTCGAAGTTCAATTTTTGCAGTTCGGCCNGTAGCGGTTTCGGGCACAAGTCCATTGGCATTGCCGATATCGAAGGATTCGCTCCANGTNCCNTCATTGATCTTGTAGCGAAAGCCGAAGAACCCAGGGCCTCCTACGGTGAGATCTGCCCTTCCTGAGGAGGTAAAGGCGGCAGGTTCCCCGGTAATCCTGATCGCATCGGGGACCAGGGCCCCGAGATCTCCTCCAAGTGGTCCAGCCTTGAGTGCTGGCGATCCCGGAAGGAGGGTGAAATTCCCATTGTCAGGGTCGGTGAAGCGGGGCAGGTCTGTGAAATTCCCATTACCAAGGTCATAGATCGATTCTCCGGGATGCTCGCTGCCCACACTGGTATCACTGATTGAGGGATCTACGAGATTGAAGGAAAACTCAAGCGGGGTGCGGAACGTTGAGTCCTCAGTAAGCATGTCGGCATTGCCGAAGACCCGGGGGATATCAAGAAAGATATTGGAACTGGCATAGGCTGCTGCTGCCGGGGTGGGGGAGCTGTCGCCAGGGACAAAAAGGTTTATGGCAGAACCGATATTGGTGTTGTCAAAGGTATCTACGAAGTCGGGATGAACCTTGTAGACGGTATTGTTCTCAAAGATGGTGTCCGACCTGTTCTTGAGGCTGATGGCGTGGTCGACATCCCAGAAGATATTACGAGCGAGCATGGTTGTGCTGTCCGGGCGATCACCGGTAGAGATCGCGTTGGCATAGCCGCGGTCAGAGGTTTCGTCATCCTTGAAGATATTTGTGAAGGTATTACCGGCGATGTAGAGATCTCCTCCAAGATCCAGTTCCTCACAACGTGACCCTGCAAAATAGTTGTCGAGAATCTGAACGATCGGCTCAGGAAGGTCTCCGCTCACGACGTCGACCACATCATTGTGTCCCTTGTTGGTTCCAAACCAGTTTTTGCGGATAATATAGCGGCCTCCTGCAGGAATGTCCCCCTCGCCCTTGATATGTTCGCTGATATTGTCCAGCCCCAGTGCGGCAGCCTGTTCATCGGGAGCAAACATGTCGGGGAAGATGCAGTTCTCGACAATGACGGAGGCATCCTCGGTGTAGATCATGCGGATGTGGGTTCCGCTGAAGCGTACGTCATCAATCACGCACTGTGAGCGGATAATCCCGATCGAACCCTCCCGGTGCTGTGCATTGCGAATATCTACATGGGCAATGCGGTTGGCAGGATCCATGGAATCTATAATCTTGATGCCATCCCACTTGGGTGGTCCGGGCGGGAGTCCGTCACTGGCGGGGTCAGCCTCAAGGGGTGCCCCGGGAATGCTGGTGAGTTGAACTCGGCGGTCGGGAGTTCCCTCGATCTGCAGGGAGCCGTAGACACTGAGACGTGCTCCCGGTGGGAAGTAGACATTAGTTCCAGCTTCAATAACGAGGTTGTTGCCGGGAGGTACAGCCGCGTCCGCGGTGATCCGGTAGGGGCCGTTTGCTGCGAGCCACCTGATTTCAGATCCGGCCCCATCGAAAACGTCATCATAGGGATAGCATCCGATGTCCTGTCTGGAGTTGTCGGGATCGNGAGGCAGGTCAGGGTCAGCGGCATTCCTTGCGGGAGAGTCTGAGGTGAGGTGATAATTGTAGGTGTCGGCGTCGACGAACAGTGGATCGTTATTGAGGTTGGTGGGGTCCTGGCCTGCGATATCGGGCCAGGGTTGTTCAATAATGGAGTAACCAACGGTAATGTCAGAAGGGTCGTAGTCGGTGCGGATTTCGTCCTCGTTATTCCAGATAATGGAATCCGAGACGTCATAGAAACTCGGGTCATCATCTCCATTCTTGTTTTCGGCCTGAATTCCAATGGAGCGGTTGTCGGTAATGGTGCAGAACCTCAGGGCTGCATTTGCGTCGTTCTTGGCCGAGAAGCCGATGTCACAAGCCGTGAAAAGGCTGTGCCTTACAGTAGCAGTGCCGCCGAGCATGCTCATCCCCTTGTCGGTGAGATCGCGGATGAGGCAGTGTTCGACGAGGAGGTTCGCATCCAGGGTGTCGATGCCGTCGTCCTCGCAGTTGGCAACAACCAGTCGCCGGAGCACGATGGACTGGCCGGCTCCTGCTCCGTGGAGATAAATTGCATCATTGTCATCGGTCTCCCCATCCTCGCGATACTGCCCGAGCATGTCGGTGATCCAGCAGTCCTCCATGAGAACCCCGGTGTCGAAGGTTTCGATTCCCATCACGGAGCGGGCCCAGTGACACTCCCGGAATACCATGATGGAATCGACTCCACCCTGATTATCGGTCTCTCCTACCTTGCCACGGTTGTCGGAGATTGTGCAGTTATCGAAAGTAACGTTTGAACCCATGATGCGGAGGACCCGGCCGTGGTCGGTGTGCCCACCCCGGGGGGAGTGGCCCGCCCGGTGGATGTTGCTGAAGCTGAACCGGGACGGTTGGGAATTATCGAAGAGGATCTGCCCCCAGGGCGCTCCATCGGAAGAGGCGGTGAAGGTGATGGGGCAATCCTCAGCCCCCGTGGAGTCGAGGCTGCCCTCCACGATGAGGTCCGTGCCCTCGGTGCCTTCGGTTTCGGGATCCCCATCAATAAGAATAAGAGTGCCTGGTTCTATGGTAAGGCTATGCCCGGGAGGGACGGTGGTGTCTCCCGTCAGCTGTATGATGCCGCTCCATCTGGTGGTGTCGCCGGATAGCGTGCCGCTTACCGGGGTGATTTCCTGGTTATAGAGGCTGGTGAGTTTCTTGCGGGTCTGCTGGTTTGCAGCAGCAGCGGTGATGGTAAGGTCGCCGGGGTTTGTCTCCGGCAGAGTAGCAGTCAGTTCAAAGTCAAAACTGATGTCCGAGCTCTCGTTGTCATCCTGGTGCATCTCCACCGCGATAGTGTTGGTGCCATTGACGAGCAGGGTGTGTATGTCGTCCGCTGCAAAATCCAGATCCCCGGGATCCAGAAAATCATCCTCCTGACTTGAGCCGTTTCTGGCCTCGGTAAGGTAGTCCGGATTCTCCTCAACGTTGTCTCTGCCGATGACGGTACCGTTCAGGTAAAGTACCATCCCGTCATCCCGCTTGATCCGGTAGTCGAGGGCCAGAATCTGGGAAGCATCAGTGACTGTAAAATTCTTCCGGAAGTAGGTGGTGATGTATTTCTCGTCCTCGTCATTATCATCGTTGTCCTCGTTCGGCCCGAACCGCACTTCGGTAGCTTCATCATTGTCGCCGTAGCCGAGTTCGGCGGGGCCGCTTCTCCAGGACTCATCATTGAAGTCCCGATTGCGCCAGGCGGTTCCCTGGTCGGAGCCGTCGTCCAGGTAGCTCCAGACTTCTCCTCGCCTGATCAGATCGGACTGGATCCCACTTCCGCCCCCACTGATCTTGACAAGAGCTGAGCCCAGTCCATTACGAATAGTGACCGTATCAGGGGTAAGGGTAACTCCCTGGACGTTGCTGGTCAGGGTAGCGGTGGTTTCCCAGAGGTTGCGGTTGAAAGTCCCATCGGGGTTGCGGAACTCAAGACGGACGAGAACGGGAGTCGAAGGAAGATAGGAGTCCCGCGTGACGATTTTCAGGCTGCCGTTGGGAATCTCGCCGACCAGGGTGCCCGATACGTCCGTGGTAGTGCCGGTGTCATTCCAGATATCGAGAAAGGTCTCATCTACCAGTGAGCCGCTGCCCGCCGGTCCACTGAAGCACTGCACCACAACCCGGTTGAGGCCGGGATTGAAGAAGTTTTCCCCGGAGTTCACTTCAAGCTCCCATGTCCCGGAACGCTGGTTCCTTACCGCTTCCACCCCGTTGAGAAGAACGGAGAGGGCCCGGGCGGCACGGAAATCCCCACTGAACTGGGCGTCTCCGCTGGTAGTCCGGAAATACCCGTCAAGTATTGGCAGATCACAGTCGGCGGAAAAGCTGTCGGGAATCTGATCCC
The DNA here is from genome assembly GCA_002709395.1 of Roseibacillus sp. Classification (GTDB taxonomy): domain Bacteria; phylum Verrucomicrobiota; class Verrucomicrobiia; order Verrucomicrobiales; family Akkermansiaceae; genus Roseibacillus_B. The sequence goes on from PAQU01000031.1 coordinate 15,251, forward strand.
GTGCCCCATTTACGCGCCCGGTGGTCCAGTCCTTGGCGTCTTCAATTTCACCCTCCGATACCCACTCGCCCAGGAGTGTATCAATCATTGGATGCAGGAGGGCGGGGTCGAATGCCCCATCAAGGAGGTCCAGTAACCTCGCGTAGTAACGTTGGATGATCTCGTCGTTCTCGAAAAAGCGCCTCAGTCCGGGCAGATCGTCAAAACTCCAGATGGACCTGTCGGTGTCAACGGTGGTGTTTCCAAGGTTGAACACGGTGTCGAGATCGTGAGGAACCAGGATAAAACGCTGGTCGATTACGCCGCGGTAGAGCCCGTAATCATCGCCCTTGGAAGTTATCAGTCCGCCCTCCCGGTTGCCTGCGAGGGTGTCGAGAGCGAAGTAGCTGAGCCATTGGTCGATGTTCAGGACCTGACCGACATCCTGTGCATAGGTTTCGGCCGGGGCATTATTGAGCGCATCGGTCAGGGCGATAAGGTCGCTCCAGTCATCCTTGGACTGGTTGGTCTGCTTGAAGTAGGTGTCGCGGTAGCTATCGGCTTCCGGCCCCTCGTAACGGAGGTCTCCTTCTTCTCCGGAATCCTCGTCGTCCCGGATCTGGTAGAAGTTCCCGTCGGGATCCAGGGGCCAGTGATTTTCCGTGTATTCGCTCCCGAAGCTTTCTACCCGGGCGTAGGATCCATACATATTGGATCCGCTCCGGGCGAGGTCGTTACCATTGACTCGGAGCAGGGCTGCCGCGGCATTGGCGGTCTCCACCCCGGCGTGACGGAAATACCAGCTTCCGAACACCTGTGAGTGAGGGTACTGGGCATTGAACTTGATGGAGGGATGGCCGTTCCAGGGCTCATCGCTGCGAAACTTAACCAGAAAATTGTTAGGGGGAGGATTGCGGGAACTGGCTCCCCGATTGCGGACACTGGCAAGGTAACGCAGGCCGATTCCTGTGCCGTCTTCCACGATGAAGGTGCAGTTCATCTCGGCATTGCTATCCTCCTCGTTGCGGGGAGACTCATTGTCATCCCCGATATCAGCGAGTTCCTCGCGCTCATCTTCTGTCATGATGATGCGGTATTTCGGCTGGGTGCCGGGAAGCCAGGAAGCATCTGGATCATAGGAGTTATCGAATTGAATCAGGGCGTTGGCTTCCTGTTCTCCACTTGGTTGGACTGGGCCGGGCCAGAAGCGTTCAGCGATGCCATTCGAGGATCGGATATAGAACTCGATGACAGTTTCATCGGGATACCCTGGTATTTCCGAGCTGAGGTCACCCGTTCCATTGTCGGTGAGCTCCTGGGAAGTCCAGTTTGGTTCGCCATCCACCCGCCAGTGGAGGGTGGCGATTCCCGCAATGGCGGCATGCTCCAGTTCAGCGGTGACGACAACAGTGTCATTGGAGCGTGGGATGACAGGAAAGTGCCGCACGTTTCGGATCAGGGGGGCTTCGTTACTGGAGGCTACCGAATTGGCAGCCCCCGGTGAGCCTCCTGAAATCGCGCTGGAAGACCAATTCTGACCCTGGTTATTCGAAAGGGCAGGATTTACCAGTTCGAGGGATGCCCCCCCTCCATCGTGGTCAGCCAGCCAGGTCCAGCCCCGGTGTCCGTTGTCAAGGGGGCCGCGGGCCCTGGTGGCCCAGTCACCTTCATCCGCATATTGAACACGGTCAGCACGGATACCGGCCGCTGTCTCAAGGCTGATGGTTTCGCCTGAATTCCGGAGGCTTCCAGTCCAAGGGCCAAGAACATTAGAGCCTTTGTCTATCCCGGGATGGTTGGTGTTAAAGGTCGGGGGATCAGCTGCGACAACAAGGTAGCCATAGCCGGGCAGGCTGGTCCCGGGTGGGAAGGTGTAAGATATACCCCGACTGAAGCTCCAGTTGGAGAGGTCGATAGTGTCCGGTGCTGGGTTGTGGAGTTCGATCCACTCCGTGAGGGTATTCTCCGGGCCCGCTCCGTGATCCTCGTGATAGAAGATTTCGTTGATTACAGGGTTGGGCGTGGCTTGCAGGGCGGACGCCAGGAGCACAGCACAAGGGAGAAGAAGAGCGGAGGGCTTGGGCAAGGGTGCGAACTTTTGCATGGGAAGGGGGAGCTCCACGTTGACCGCGAATCCTGCCGGGAATCGTCAAGGGCGAAAGCTGCGGGCTGCTCCCATCGTATGGAGGCGGCAGTTTCGGGGGCAAGCGTATTTCCGTCTGGTCACAAGGGGGTTATCCATGGGGTTGGTATTCTCACGAGAAAGTCCCAAGATTTCCGCAGCCGATGTTTCTCTCTATCAGAAGATAATACAGAGGCTGAACAAGCAGGACAACCCAAGACAAGATGCAGACGAGAATGAACCGAATAGTGTTAACCCTGGCCCTGGCGGGGCTATCGCTTCCCTCATTTGGAGTAGAAACGGACTACGTCGACGGTGCGGTTCTGACCAGGGGGCAGGAGCTCGAGGTGATTGACCTGGCTCGGGAATGTGGAATCGAGAAGGCCTCAAGGATATCCACCTACAACATGTTTCCGACTCCTTTTCGTGGCATAATGGTGCATGGGNTCGAGCAAGTGGAGGGGCGCGAAGTCTCCGGCCGGGTTCTCAACGTGAGCTATCTCAAATGGCTGAAACCGGAAGCCAGGCCCCGTAAAGGGGAGGTGAGGAAAGGCGATTTCTGGGCAGGAAAATACCGCCTGACGAAGAAAACCATTCTGAGAACGGGAGGAAAGGAATACCGTGTTGGATCACTGAAAGGAATGACAGCCAAGGAATCTGAGGAGATCCTGGGGCTCTTTCTTGATGGGAAATACGAACCCGGGCCTGCTGTGAATGGAAAGATCCTGAGCCAGGTGGATTGGTCCAGCCCCATTACTTTTTCCAAGCGGGGGGAATTCATCCTGGCTGGGTTTCTGCATAAGGGCAGGGGATCCGGGTTCTTTGATCTCCAGGTCAGGTTGGCCGACAAGAAACTTGTTATTGATCGAGTGCTCCAGGCTATCCCCTAGGACTGCGATGATGTTCTGTCGTTATGAGAGGCTCCGGGAGGCAATTGCAATTCCCTTGCGGATGAGCAAATCCCGGCCGAGACGGAAATGAAGATTGTTTCTGGTTCCCTTGCTGAGATGATTCCGCTCCCCGGACATAAAAGTAAGAATGTTGCGTGAGTGACGTTAAATAGGAAATGAATAACACCAAGATTACCTCCCCCCTGCTGATTGTTCTTGCCCATCTGTTGATGGCCCTGCCAGGCGCGGCAAAAGATCCCTCTGCCGGACAGAACCTGCCTGATCCCGATGGCAAGCCCGCGGACGTTTCCAAACCCGTTCAGGTCTTCATTATCATGGGGCAGTCGAATACGTTGGAATTCGGTAAAGTGAAGGGAGATAAGGAAGGCTCGCTTGAGCACGCCGTTAAGAAGGAGAACCTTTATCCCTTCATGGTTGATGACGCCGGTAACTGGACGACTCGCAAGGATGTGCGCAATCTGCACGTCATGGGCAGCGGTGGCCCCGGAAAAACCAGTATCAGGCGTGACGACTGGCTGACTGTCTCCGGAGGAAAGATCGGGATCGAAATCGGGATCGGACATCACCTTGGCAATGCCCTTGATGCTCCGGTCCTGATCCTCAAGAGCTCGATCGGCAATCGCAGCCTTGGCTGGGACCTGCTTCCTCCCGGTAGCCCGAGGCACGAAGTCGAGACCACCGACAGGAAAACCGGGAAAAAAGTCACCCTNGTGACGCCTGCCCACAAGGATGAGGTTCGTCACCCGAGTTGGACCAAGGGCGAGATCCCTGCCCCTCCCAAGCACAATTGGCATGCAGGACTCCAGTATCTTGGAGACGTTGCCCGGGCAAAAGGAGTGCTGGCAGAACTGACCAAGTATTATCCGGGTGCGTCGAAGTCCCCGGGTTCTCCGGAATATGAGGTCGCAGGCTTCCTCTGGTGGCAGGGGGACAAGGATCGTTACAACGCGGCTCACGCGGCGATGTATGGAAAGAACCTGAATCAGCTCTTCAAGGCGCTTCGCAAGGAGTTTGATGCGCCTGAAGCCAAGATGGTTGTGGCTACTCTCGGACAGACCAACAAGGAAACCGCCAAGGGAAATGAGAAGCTGATCATGGATGGCATGTTCGCTTTCGGCGAGGCTCACCCGGGAGAAGCTGCCATCGTCTACACTCACCCGCTTTCCATGGGCGGAGCCTCCAACGGGCACTACGGTGGCAATGCCAAGACCTATATGAATGTGGGGCTGGGTATGGGTAAGGCCATGGTTGAGCTCCTGAAGGACAAGTAAAGGTGCCCCAGTTGCCAGAAGGTGCAGGGGATAGTCTCGAAAGAGAACGTAGCAACGAGAAACTGGAGGGATTTATCGAGGAGGGCAACCGGTTGAACCGAATGACTGACTGGTAATTGGATAGAGATAGCTAGCCATGACTCCCGTTGTACCTGTTCTCAAGCAATTCTCTGGCAGGCTGCTTCGGAGTTCCTGCCTGTTCCTCCTCCTTGCCGGACCCTTTCATCAAGTATCCGCCAGGGAGAAAAAGGTCTCAGTTCAGCTCACGGTGCCCGATGGCGGGTGGAAAATCCGGATCATTCAGGTCTACCAGACCTCGACTCATCTTGTGGCGGTTTCGAAACTGGAACGGGGTTCGGGCCCTGCCATCCAGGTGATCAGCAAAGTTGGGGATTCCGTAAAAGTCCGGGCTCCTGAGTTACCTGTTCGACACTGCATTCTGGGTAAAACCTGGAAGTGGCAAAATAAAGAGCCTCATACGGTTTTTCCCAGTTCGAAGGAACTGGCCAAGCGCGTCGCAGGGGCAAAACTCGTCTTTCAGGCGAAGGCCAGGAAAGAACCAGCGACCAGCAAGGATAACGTTCCAGGAGGGAGACCCTGAGGAGAGACAGCCTGCGCCAAAGGGAAACACCCGGGATCTTATTCCTCCGGGGCGGCCTTGTTCCTGCCGGGTCTCCTAAGGGTCATGATGCCGTGGTCCCCCTTGTCGGATTTATAGGAGGCATCGAATGATTTTGCACCGAGTCGGCCGTCGAGCGAATGGGTTCCAAAGAGCTTGGGCAGGGCCATCTCGCCCCTGACCAGGTAGAAACCATCAGGGGATTTCTGCAACGGCAGGGTATGAACGTAGTTTCCGAACTGGAGGGCTCCCCAGCCGGCCCGATAGCGGAAGTCGTAAGTTCCCGGTTTCTCCGGAGTGGGGGTTACGATGCACCAAAGGGGTCCCTCGTGCCCGTTCCAATTACTCCTCCAGGTTCCCTTCCAGGGTCCGGTGATGTCCGTGGGGTTACCCTCAGCGGCAGCCTTGGCGACTGCCTTATCAAAGCGAGCGTGGTAGCTCAGGCAGGAAGGAAGTCCGAGCAGGCAGCCAAGGAGGAGAAGTAAGCGGCAGATGCGAGGAGTCATGCCGGGAGATGCGTAGGATGTATCGAGGTTGGGTCACGGCTGCAGGCAGGGATGATCTCCCCGGCTGCAGCCGTTCCCTTGAAACCGGTTAGATCTTTGGTTCCCAGCCCGGGCGGTAGTCGCGCTTGACGAGCTTGGAGGCTTCCTCGTTGTCCTTGGACTTCATGTTGGGACCGTCCCACTCGATGGGGCGTCCTTCCCCGATCTGCTGGGCCAGACACCCAAGGAGAATGACCTCGTTGAGATAGGCGGCGATCTCGAAGCTCGAGTAGGCGGGCTTGCTGGGATCCTTCATCATCTCGAACCACTCCTTCACGTGGCCCGGGGAGCGGGGAATGACCTTGGGGACATCCTTGCAGGCCGGGTGGTTATTGATGTTGGTGTAGCTCTTTTCGCCCTTGCGCATGAGGAAGACGTTCTGCCCGTAGTCGTCGGGGGAGTAGATCTCACCCTCGGTCCCCTTGATGAGACAGCAGCTCGCGGGGAGCTTGTTGCCCTGGTTGGCAACGAGGTTTGCGGTGATGTCGCTGTAGGGGCGGATGGGAGCCTGACGATCACGGGGATTGCCATCATACCACCAGAACTTGAGAGCGGGCCAGTCTCCACGGGAGGGGAAATCAAATCGAACCCTCGAGCTGAGCGGGAAGGTCTCCTTGTAGGGACGGGAGGCCACCTCGCATTCGATGCGGTCNGGGTAGCCGAGCTTGAGAGCCCGGAAGGGCATGTTGACGGTGTGACATGCCATGTCACCGAGGGCGCCCGTTCCGAAGTCAAACCATCCGCGCCATTTGAAGGTATGATAGACGCCAGCCTTGTAGGGGCGTGGCAGGGCTGGTCCAAGCCACAGGTCCCAGTCGAGGTGACCGGGAACGGGGTCAGAGCCCTCCGGACGATTGACGCCCTGAGGCCAGACGGGGCGGTTGGTCCAGACATGAAGTTCCTGGGGCTTGCCAATTGCACCGGAGTGAATGACTTCCACTCCGCGCCGCAGCCCTTCGTTGGCGCTGCCCTGGTTGCCCATCTGGGTGGCGAGTTTCTTTTCCCGGGCCAAGTTGCGCATGATCCGTGATTCCCAGACAGTCTGGGCGAGGGGCTTCTGCACATAGGCGTGCTTGCCCATGGCCATGGCGGTAATGGCAGCTACNCCNTGGCANTGGTCCGGNGTGGAGACNGTNACAGCGTCGATCTGGTTCTCCATCTCCTCAAGNAGCTTCCGAAAGTCCTGATACTGTTTCGCCTTGGGGAACTTCCCAGCCTTCCGCTTGAGCATGTTGCGATCGATGTCGCAGAGGGCGACGATCTCCCCGCCTTCCCTGGCGGCATTGTCGGTGTCGCTGCTGCCCTTGCCTCCGACCCCGATACAGGCCACGCGGATCTTGGAGTTCAGGTTTTGTCCGCTTACAATAGCTGGGAACCCGAGCACGGCTCCGGTCGTCAGACCGGTGTTTTTTACGAATTTACGGCGAGTGAATTGCTTCATGACTTAGGGGGGATTGTAGAGGGTCAAACGGGGGTTGGAAGCGGATTTTTGTTCCTGATGCGATGATGTTTTGATCGATTTTCATCAGGGGAGGGGTAAAAAGCCCCTTGGGATTCGATTGCGGATTGAGAATCTCACCAGAACACCAAAAGGAGATACCAGTGAAAGGTTTGGAAACAGAGAAAATGAAGGTGGGAGCGGATGGAATCAAGCGGCGTTCGTTTGTAAAGAGCGTGGCCGGGGCTGGCGTGTTCCAGATCGTGGCCCCTCACGTCCTGGGTGGTCCGAGGCACACTCCCCCCAGTGAGACCTTCGGAGCTGCACTCATTGGAGCGGGAGGTCGAGGTCCGGGTACCTTTGGAGATCTCAGCAGGAAGCATAAGCTGGCTATCCGGGAGATTGCGCGTTGTGATGTGAAGTGGGTGGGCAGGTCCGATAACAAGACCCGCTATACTGATTTTCGACGTGTCCTTGAGCGCAACGATGTGGATGTTGTCGCCATCGCCACTCCACCTCACTGGCATGCCTTGATTTCGATTGCCGCGATGGAGGCCGGGAAGGACGTGGTCTGCGAGAAGCCCATGACTCGTTTTGTGGCAGAGGGTCGTGGAGTGGTGGAAGTCTCCCGGCGGACCAAGCGGATCTTTCAGATCGGCACCTATGGACGTTTTGGAGNCTCCGGGGGCAGGAACGACATGCGTAAGATTGTCCGGGCAGGGCTGGTGAACGGCCGTGAGGTCCGGGTAGTCCACCGTGGAGGATTCAAGGTCAGGCAGTGGTCCGGTCCCGTCCAGATCAAGCCCCGTCCGGTTCCTGGCTATCTTGACTGGGATATGTATTGCGGGCCTTCCCCGTTGAAACCGTTTCATCCGCCAAGGTTTGGGGGGATGCACCGTGGCTACTGGGACTATGACGGTGGTGGACTGGGGGACATGGGTCAGCATGCCCTCGACCCAATCACCTACCGGATGGGGAAGGACGAGACCTCGCCTGTTGAAGTAACGGCTCATGCTCCGCCAGCGCATCCCGAGGTTGCGGGTATGTGGGGATGGGTGCGCTTCAAGTATGAAGATGGGGTGGAACTCGTTCTTGAGAGCGGGGAGTGGGGAGAGCCCCATGGCTTGAAGTCAAAGGGGATCAGCCGGGAAGACTTGAATGAGGAAGAGCGCCGCAAGTTTGACGCCATTCCGGATGAGGAGCCCCTGGTTGGATTCGGGGAAGCAGTGAAGACGCGGGTCCTTGCCGGGGGGCATCCCGAGGTTGCTCACCGTACGGTTTGCCTCATGCATCTTGCCAATGTGGCCTTCCGGACAGGGCGGACCATTAAGTTTGATCCCAAGACCGAGCGAGCGATTGGTGATGAAGAGGCGAATCGTTTAATCGATCAGCCCATGCGGGCGCCGTGGCACTTGTAAGTCAGGGCCCGAAGAATGAATTAACGACCGAATTGGAACGATGGCTGAAGAAACAAAGATCAAGCGAAGCGTGTTTGTNGAGCGCCTNCCTGCCCTGAGCAACAGCAGGTGGGGGGGAATCAAGGAAGAGGATGGAGACCGGCTGGTAGCCGACATCCTGAAGAAGGGAGCTGATGCGGTGAGCGAGCTCATTGATGGATTAAAGGAGGAAGACAGTGGTGAGGACTGGCAGGAGCGGTTGCTGCTTCACCAGTTGGCCATCCATTGTAGTGTGCCTGCCCGGGCAGATGACCGGAAGGTCCTCGCCGGGCTCTACGCATCGGCTGCCCTCAGCAAGCGTCCGGCCACGGTGCGAAGCTTCATCCTGCAGCAGTTGCGCTATTTTGCCGGTGCTTCCCTTGCTCCGAAGCTCGTGCCCCTTTTGGCGGATGAGGATCCGCTGGTCCTGGACGCCGTTACTGCGGTCATGGTTTCCATGGGTAGCGCAACAGAGAAGATTCTGGAGGAGGCTCGCAAGAGCTCCGAGGGGCATGCGAGGGTAGCGATTACCCATGCCCTGGGGCAACTGAGCCGGAAGTGACCGGGAGGGTCCAGTAGTTCGCACCTGTTACTCTGGCGCAATACCATCGTGAGTTCCGTTCCGGTCATCTCGGTGGTGGGATCACTGAACGTGGATCACACCTTCCGGGTTTCCCGTTTTCCGGAACCGGGGGAAACCCTGGCGGCTCTGGGGGCAGAGATGTCGTTTGGGGGCAAGGGAGCAAATCAGGCCGTGGCAGCAGCCCGGGCCGGGGGCANGGTCCGGATGATCGGATGNCTTGGTAACGATGAAAGGGGTCGGGAATACCGGGCGCGCCTGGAGGCGGAGGAAATCGAAAACTCGGNAGTGCTGACCGTCGAGACTTCGACGGGGGCTGCCTTTATCACGGTCGATCGGAAGGGGGAGAATACCATCGTGGTAGATCCCGGGGCCAACCATGCACTAACTCCGAAAATGCTGGAGGACTCGGCTTCCCGGATTGAAGAGTCCGCGGTAACGCTCCTTCAGCTCGAGTGTCTGCCCGAGGTGGTGGCGGCTGCAGCAGTTCTGACGAGGGCTGCGGGCCGGAAAGTCGTCCTCAATCCCTCTCCCTGGCAGCCGGAGGCGATGGCTGGAGATATTCCCGTTGATGTCCTGATTGTTAATGAGCGGGAGGCCGAGTCCCTGCCTGGTGGTCCGGAGGGGTTCTGCAGCAGGATGGGATGTGAAGCGGTTATCGTGACCCGTGGAGCAAGTCCGACCCGGATAGTCTCCAGGGGCGGATCCTCGGAAGTTGCTCCGCCGAAGGTTTCACCTGTTGATACGGTGGGGGCAGGAGATACCTTTGCCGGGGTCTTTGCATTGGCCTACGCCCGGGGGACCGGATTGCGGGATGCTGTCAGGATGGCCAATGCAGCCGCGGCCCTGGCCACGCTGAAGCGGGGTGCGCAGGAGGCGATTCCGCGGGGAAGGGAGATCGAGGCGATGCTGTCCCGGGAGGGATGAGAGGGAGACCCGGTTCTAGGCAATAATTTCTTTCAGGACACGGCCGTGGACGTCTGTCAGGCGGAAGTCACGGCCGGCGTAGCGATAGGTGAGCTGCTCGTGGTCAAGTCCGAGCTGGTGGAGGATGGTGGCATGGAGGTCATGGAAATGGGTTCTGTTCTCCACGGCCGCAATCCCATTTTCATCGGTCGCCCCAAATCTGAGCCCACCCTTGATTCCTCCTCCTGCCATCCAGAAGGTAAACCCCTGGTGGTTGTGGTCCCGGCCGTCCTGTTTCTTCACGTGAGGGGTGCGACCGAATTCTCCTCCCCAGATGACGAGGGTTTCCTCCAGCATGCCACGTTCCTTCAGGTCCTGGAGAAGGGCGGCGATGGGCTGGTCAATGCCGGTGCAGTTCTTAACAAGATTCTTGCGCAGACCGTTGTGCTGGTCCCAGTTGCCGTGTCCCAGCTCTATGAAGCGGACCCCGGACTCTGCAAGGCGGCGAGCGAGAAGGCACTGACGACCGAAGTCATCGGTCTGCGGATTTCCGATTCCGTAGAGCTTCTTGACTTGGTCAGATTCTCTTGAGAGCTCCATGACCTCAGGGACGGCACTCTGCATGCGGAAGGCGAGCTCATAGGACTTGATCACTCCGTCAATTCGACTCTCATCTCCCTGTTGTCCCTTCAGGTCACGGTTCATCTCCTGAATGAAATCG